>JAIJUV010000362.1 GCA_022732315.1 Prevotella sp. | reverse complement strand
TGTATTTAGAGCCTTATAACTAACCATAACTTACTATGACTAACTAACCATAAAGTCTTGATTTTCAATACTCTTTGATTTTTAACACTTTCTGAGTGCTTTTTGGCAGTTCCCGATTTTCCACATATTTTTGCAACGTATTTCTACCGTGGAGAATTTGCGGAGCTTTTATTTTGTCATATCGTGAACGTAGTTGACAAGGGTTTACGAGTGGTTACGATGGAGGACAGATTTGAAGCTGATAGGCAAAAAGCGTTATATCGTGGACTGGGGTGACAAAGGTTGTCAATGGTTCACTTCCGTTTACTCCATCGGTGGAATACTCAAAGTATGTAGAACATAGCAATATCAAAGAGTATGAGACCGACAAGAAAATGTGAATTTTGTGGCAAGACATTCGTACCAAGGAGCGGTATGCAGAAATACTGTTCCGAGGAATGCCAGGCAGAGGCAAAACGTCTTAGGAAGAAAAGACAGCAGGACTTGATTAACGGCATTGAGCCTATCATGGATCTGCAACATCAGGAGTATCTTACCTTCTCCAAAGCTGCCATTCTGATGGGATGCACCCGACAGTATATCTACAAACTTGTGGCTAACGGCAAGTTGAAGGCATCAAGATTGAGCAGCCGAATGGCATTCGTTAGAAAGGCTGATATAGAGAAGATGTTTGAGGGTCATCCCTACAAGCGTGTGATTCCAGCCAGCAAGAGCAAGCCCTGTCAAAAGGCAAAAGCAGAAAAACCAACACAAAACCAGGAATCAACAAAAGGGAAAGAGGAGAATGAGGTGCTTGACTATTATTCGGGCGAGGAAGTTATGTCCATTTATAAGGTCAAGAAGTCTTGGCTCTACACCTCTGCCAAGCGTAACCAGATACCGATGTGCCGTATCGCTGGCAAGAACTATTACAGCAAACGGCATATTGATGAGTTCTTCGGTACTGCCGTTGACATCCACAGCATCACGGAATGGGTGACTGCTGATGATGTAGAGGATGCTTTCAGTATGAGCAAGTCGGCACTCAGGGCATATGCATATCGTCATAAGATACCCACCAAACGTGAGTATGGTCGCACCTATTATTCCAAGGAGCATCTTGAAGAACTGCGCAGGACTGACCTCATGAACGATGACAGCTATTATACCACAGAGCAAGTGCAGCAGTTGTATGGTCTGACAAATGCCAATATCTGCCATATTGTAAGAGTGCATCATATCAGCAAGGTAAAAGTGGGTGTAAAGAACCTGCTTTTGAGGACGGATGTGGAGCGAGCAATGGCGGAAAGAGCAGCAAAAGGACTATGATTTCAAATGATTTCAGCATTATCCATCAATGACTGCAAATAATTGGAGTCACGGAAGTATCATTCAGTTATTTTGCAGCCGTGAAGAGACACTTCACCATGAATATTCATCAATAAATCAATACAACTATGAGTAATATCTGCAAGACCGTATCATTGCGTACACGCAAAATCAAGGACGGACGCATGCTGTCCTATTATCTTGACTATTATCCAGGCTATCGTGACGAGAGCACGATGAAAGTCATCCGCCATGAGTCGCTTGGCATCTACATCTATGCCAAGCCGAAGAACCAGACGGAACAGAAGTACAACCTCAACCTTACGGCAAGAGCCGAGGCGATACGCTGCCGTCGCTTTGAGGCTATCGTCAACGAGCGTTACGATTTCTTCGACAAGGAGAAGATGAAAGGCGATTTCCTCGCCTACTTCAAGAAACTGGCAGACAAGAAGAACTCCAAGTGGCAGCACGTCTATATGCACTTTCGTACCTTCACGCAAGGCAAGTGTACCTTCGGGGAGATAAATGTGGACTTGTGCAACAGATTTCGTGAGTATCTGCTGACAGCACCACAGGGACTGCATAAGAACAGAAAGCTACATATAAACTCAGCAGCCAACTACTGGTCAACTTTCCGTGCTTCAATCCACACTGCCTATCGTGACCGCAAGATAAAGGAGAACCCGAACGGTTTCTTGGAGCGTATCGAGACAATCCCGACTGACAAGGAGCATCTTTCACAGGACGAGGTTATCCGCTTGGCATCCACACCATGCTCTGCTCCTGCCTTGAAGCGAGCCTTCCTGTTCTCTTGCCTTACGGCATTGAGAAAGAGTGACATCAAGAAGCTCACTTGGGAAGAAATACAGCCATACGGCAGCGATGGTGTAATGTATGTCACCACTCGAATGCAGAAGACAAAGGACATCGTGCATAACCCAATCAGTGAGGAAGCCTTGGAACTGATAGGCTATTCACCGGATAAACGAGGCAAGGTGTTCCCT
>JAIJUV010000361.1 GCA_022732315.1 Prevotella sp. | reverse complement strand
GAGAAACAGATGGCGGTGGCTGCGGATATGCGAATCACGGCAGGACTTGTGACCTTGGTGATAGACATCGCTCCCGTTACTTCAGAATAGGTAGTCTCAGGAGGACCACCCAGGAAGGCGGAACAGAGACACGCCACTCCATCGCCCAACATCGTGCGATGCAATCCCGGATCTGCCACGAAATCCTTCTTCGCCACGGCACTCACCACATACACGTCGCCGATATGTTCCAGCACCGGTGCTATCGCCACGGGTAACATATAGAGAAATGGCGCCCAGGAGAAATGGGTGATGGTATCGAAGCTTACCGGACAGGAGAACCACGAAGCCGCTGCTACATCCGAGAAATCTACCTCGCCCATGCAGATGGCGATGACGTAACCCACGATAACGCCCGAAATGATAGGCACCAGCTTCATCAGTCCCTTGCAGAAGGTAAGTACCAGGATGGCGGTGATAAGCGATGCGAAGGCGAGAACCCAGTTGGTCTTAGCCATATTCACAGCGCTGCCCGAAAGGGAAAGACCGATAAGGATGATGGCGGGTCCGATGACTACCGGAGGGAAAATCCTATCCAGCAGTTTCTTGCCCTGCCATTTTACTAGGGCGCTCATGATGAAATACACCAGGGAGACGCTGGTAAGTCCGGCGATGGTTCCCGGCAGTCCCCACTGCTTGGTGGCTGCGATGATAGGGGCGATGAAGGCGAAGGAACTGCCCAGGAAGATAGGCACCTTGCCCTTGGTGATGAAGTGAAAGAGAAAGGTTCCCACACCTGCGGTGAAGAGAGCCGTTGCCGGATCGATGCCTATCAGGAGAGGCACCAGAACCGTTGCACCGAAAGCCACAAATAGGAATTGTACTCCCACAAGGGTTTTCTTGGTCATAGAAAGTTGTTCTGTATCCATAATTCTTAATATTTGTTGCTAAATTTTTGCAAAAATACAAATAAAGTTTGAAAAAGCAAAGATTCTTCGGGCTTTTTCTCTTTTTGGGGTTATTTTAGGTTGCTGAATAGCAAAAACGGCTGCCAGTTTATAAGAAACTGACAGCCGTAATGGTAATAGGTTTTATTTCGCAAATCCTTTCTTTTTCTTCATTCTCTTTCCCACGAAGTTCCAGGAAGGCATCTTCTTTAGGGTACTTCTCACGGGCTGTACATCCCAGAGCAGGAAGATAATCAGCACGGCAATGCCGATGAGACAGGTGACGCCATAGAGATTCCGGATGCTGAGCATCAGAAGATTGGTGGCATCGTAGGGTAAGCCGCGCGACATGTTGTCTGCCATCTGATAACGGAGTCCGAAACTGTACAGACCTGAGCACATAGCCGACATCGGACCATTGCGGATGATGCCTGCCATCGTCAATCCCATGAAGAAATGCTGGAACGGCATCAGTTCTTCCAGATACACGGTGAGCATGCAGAAGAAGATGGCGTTGCCGAAGCTTCTGAGAAAACAAGGCAGATAGAGCGCCTCGATGTTGAGCCCCGGATCGATGAGGAAATACATCATCACAGGATAACATACCATCGTTGCTACACCTATCGTGAGCAGACGGGTGTATTTCTGATGAAGCACCTTGCACCAGAAGAGGCAGAAGAGGCAGCCGGCGATGGCTCCCGTCCATTCCACGAAGTTGAGCACATTGGTGGTGATGTTGCCGAAATGCAGCACGCCACCCGTAAAGGCGGTTTGCAGCACTTTAGGCGTACTGCCCATGAACTCTACGAAGGCAAAAAGGATGAGCAGCGGGATGAGTCGCTTATACTTCCATGCTGCCGGAGCGATGTAAGGGTGACGGATGTGGAGCATTCGCTGGATGCAGAAATATCCGGTAAGGATGAAGAGCAATACATCCATCTGCATGATCTTCGAATCGAGCCAGTTGTAGTGCTCGCCATAGGTGAAGAAGAAGATGAACTCCAGCATCCATGCCGACCACAGAATGCAGCCCAGATAGTCGATACTGATGAAGGGCAGGGGGTTCATGAAGCGGAAGTCGTGGGTGGTGACATACACGATGAGTGCCACCAGGAGCAGGGCTCCCGTCATCGCCCAGTTGATGATGCGCCAATCCTGATAGATATAAATCAGGTGTTCGGTAACCCAGGGCGAGAGGAACATGTTTCCCAGCACGATGCAGTAGAGCAGGGGGAAGAAGATGGTGAAATCGCGCTTGGAGGTCATCCACAACTGGATGGTGCTCATACATTCGAAGGTTCCGCAGAGCTTGAAGAAACCTGCGATGTAAGCGAGAATGCACATCAAGGGTACCGAGTCGGTCCACATGATGAGGAAATTACAAGCTGCCACTACCAGTG
>JAIJUV010000360.1 GCA_022732315.1 Prevotella sp. | reverse complement strand
AATTACTGGCCGGCAGAAGTTGCGAACCTCTCAGAACTGGTAGCCCCAGTAGACGGATTGGTAGAGGGTATGGCTGTGACAGGTCGCCACAATGCCCAGCACTTCTATGGTATCGATAAGGGATGGTGCGCTGGACACAACACTGATGCCTGGGCAATGACCAATCCTGTAGGAACCGGAAACGAAAGTCCGCAATGGAGCAACTGGGCTATGGGTGGAGCCTGGCTTGTAGAAACCCTTTGGGATCACTATGACTATACCCGCGATACCGAATATCTTCGCAAAACAGCCTATCCTTTGATGAAGGGCGCTGCCGACTTCCTGCTAGAGTGGCTCATCCCGAATCCACACAATCCAAACGAACTGATTACTGCTCCTTGCACATCGCCAGAGGCAGATTACATCACCGATAAGGGCTACCGTGGCAGCAGTTTCTATGGCGGAACCGCCGACCTCGCCATCATCCGCGAGCTCTTCAAGAATACCATCAAGGGAGCAAAAGTCCTGGGCATCGATGACGATTATCAGCAGCAGTTGCAAGCTGCCCTCAGCCGCCTGCGCCCTTACCACATCGGTAAGCGAGGCAACCTGATGGAGTGGTATCACGATTGGGATGATCAGGATTGGCACCACCGTCATCAGTCGCATCTGCTGGGGCTCTATCCGTTCCGTCAGATTTCGGTAGATAAGACTCCGGAACTTGCTGCTGCCGCAACCAAGACTCTGGAAATAAAAGGCGATAACTCCACAGGCTGGAGCACAGGCTGGAGAATCAACCTCTGGGCTCGTCTGCATCGTGCAGACAAGGCTTATCAGATATACCGCAAGTTGCTCACCTATGTAAGTCCTGAGGTTTACAAGGATAGCAAGCACCGCAGCGGTGGCACCTACCCTAACCTCTTTGATGCCCATCCACCATTCCAGATTGATGGCAACTTCGGAGGTACTGCAGGTGTATGCGAGATGCTGATGCAATGCGACGGCGAAATTATGGATCTTCTTCCAGCTCTTCCGAAAGAATGGGCAGCAGGCGAGATAAAGGGCATCAAAGCACGAGGAAACTACGAGATTGATCTCGTATGGAACAAAGGAAAGGTCAGCAAAGCTTCCATCACCAGCAAGAATGCCGGCAACCTGACCGTCAAGTATAATGGTAAGCAGAAAGCATTAAGTTTCAAAGCTGGCGAAACAAAACTCATAAAATAGACAAATCATCATCTATGAGATATTTTACAATTCTCATCTTTACAACTCTCTGGGTACTGAATTCCTATGCACAGGAATTCGGTACCCATTGGGTATCATACCCATTCCCCAACGATTCTTCAGAGATATTATACAGGAAGATATATCATCTTGATCAAAAGCCTTTAAAGGCTGAGATAAGCATGGCAAGTGGAGGAAATACCCGCCTATACATCAACGAAAGAAATGTTACGCCAAGCATTTTCAACGAAGGAGCCAGAGACAGCATCCTTCTGATGCAATCTACAGATATCTCCAGATATCTGAAAAAGGGCGAGAATATCATCGCTGTCTGGTATGCACCAGGAAGAACAAGAAGCAAGAGCAAACAACTTTCATTGGAATTCCATGGCTGGTATACAGACTCTGTTCCTTTTTATCACAAAGCTGACGAAACATGGTGGTGCAAACCCCTGAAGGGCGGCAGTTACAACGAAAAAGAACACTTTGACAATAGAATATACACTACTGAGTGGAAATCGGCTGAATACCAATCTTCAGGATGGGTTCATCCGACAGGCGCCTTCAAAGATACGGTAAACTATATCTTCGTTGACCAGCTGCCATACCTCACCCAGAACAAACTTCAAATGGTATTAGAACCATACCAGGAGGAATTCGACCATCAAGAATGCCGTATAGACTTCGGACGTCCGTTCCGTGGAACCATCCGGCTCACGATACGCAATGCCAGCAAAGGAACAAAACTTCATATTAATGGAAACCAATATGTATGCAGTGGCGAAATGGACGAGCAAGCCTATTACCGTTTCCATGCTGAGCAACAAAAAGATTTCATGATAACTTGGGATAAAGGCTTCAGAAGAAGTAATATCACAAATATAGAAGGATTAGAGATTTCGGAATAAGCTCAACAGCGTTTCGAAATCTCTTTTTTATAAAAACCAAAAAGACTTCGGAACTTTTACCTTCCAAAGTCTCTAACTGAACTTAATCTTCCAATTCGGCAAGCAATTGCTCTGCCACTTCGCAAAGCTCATCATACCATTCCTTGCCGAACTTCTCAATCAACGGACCCTCCAGGAATTTATAAACAGGAAGATTCAACTCCTCACCCTTC
>JAIJUV010000359.1 GCA_022732315.1 Prevotella sp. | reverse complement strand
AGGACAGCCAGGAATCCGAAGCCGAAGACCTCGATGAAGCTGGCAGCATCCAGTGTACCTGCAGCCTTGAAATTCTGGTATCCCACATTATACATACCGAAGAGCAATGCAGGAATCAGGGCGATTACCACAAAGCTCATGATGCGCTTCGAGTCGATGGAATCGTGGATGCTGGCTCCGCTCTTCGCTGTCGTATTAGGCACGTACAGGAAGCTCTCAAAACCGTCAAACACGCTCTCGAAGGCATGCAGCTTACCTCCCTTCTGGAAGTTAGGCTTTATCTTATTGAGATAATTTCTTAATGCACTCATTATTTAAATAATTAATAGAACTAAAACTAAGCGTTCTCCTTGCGCAGGATGTTCAGGCCCTCACGTACTATCTTCTGCAATTCGAGCTTAGAGCTATCCACGAACTCAGCTACCGCAAAGTCCTCAGGACTAATCTCGTAGATACCGAGCTGCTCCTGCTTGTCGATATCGCCTGCGATGATGGCCTTGATGAGATACTCACCGAAGATATCCATAGGGAGAACCTGGTCGTACTCGCCGCTCATGATCATGTGGCGCTCGCCGCCCTTGATGCGGGCATCGAGATTGTACTCCTTGTTCTTGCCGAAGAGCCATGAGAGATAGGAACGGGAGGTAGAGAACTGGTTGGTGCGTGGAAGAATCCAGCCCAGCATCTCGTCGCAGTCGTCACCCTCTGGGATGGCTGTGATTTCTGAGGTGTGGCCACCTACGTAATCTGCCAGGGTGGTCTTTACGCCTGTAAGCGGATTGCCATTGATAAGGCGAACGTGAGCTGTGGTCTTCAACTGTGCTTCAACGAAAGCTGCCAATGGAGTACCTACCAGCACGTTAGCATAACCTGTCTTTTTCATCTCGCTACCAGCGATAGCCACCTTCTTGTGGAGATCCACCTTTCCTGTGAGGAAGAGGCGACCGAAGAAGATAACCGAAGCAGGGTCAACGGTCCAAACCACCTCACCCTTGTTCACCGGGTCGATGTGGTTCACCTGAACGCCTACGTTTCCGGCAGGACATGGTCCATCAAAGACATTGAGTTCTACGTTCTTAGCCTCGCCGAGAGCATTTGAGTGCTGATCTACGCCGACGCCAAGATAAGTTTTCGCAATTTTGCTCAAGGCTGTCAAACCTGTTTGGAAAGCCTGCTCATTTCCCTCGAGTTCCACCTCGAAATCAGCAGCAAGCGGCATGTCGCGGAGGGCAGAAACGAAGATAGCCTTAGGCGTGGTATCCGGAGTGGTGGATACAGCATAAGGCAGCTGGTTGATGTAACCGAAGAGTCCAGCCTCGAGCAGAGCCTGCTTTACGGCTGCGCCATCCAGGGCATCAACGTTTTTCTTACCAAAATCCGTAGAGGTCTGCTCAGCGTCTGCCTTTACCTTGATGCAGAGCACCTTGCGTCGCTCACCACGCTCAATGGCGGTAACCTGACCGCTCACTGGCGAAGCGAACTTCACCTCTGGGCAAGCCTTGTTGACAAACAAGGCGTCTCCGGCGTTGACATGGTCGCCTTCGCGCACCACCACCTTAGGTGTAACTCCCTCGAAAGCCGCAGGCACGAGTGCGTACTCGGCTGCCTGTACCACAGGGATGGCTACATCCTTGGAAGCTTTACCCGTAAGGTTAATGTCCAAGCCTTTACGTAACTTAATTACATTTGCCATAACTACATTAAAAATATTATTTTTTAAAAACTGATTTTCTTACTTATTCTGTTATTTATTCCGTTTCTCCGAAATTTCAGAAGTTATTTTTGCTATTCATACATTCTATGCTGCTGCAAAATTAACAAAAAAAAATAAAATAAAGAAGAAAACGAGAGATTTATTTGTTTTGGGAATCGAAAAATCGGGTATTTTGATAGTGTTATAACATCTTATACTATCAAATTGACTACTACACTTGACAATTCTATCATAATATAATGAAAGATTCTGTTGCATTTTGCGAATTTTCTATCCTAAAAAAGATTAATTCATATCCGTCTCTCCCCATTTTTTCGTACCTTTGCATCTTATCAGGGGTTTGAAAGCTTTTGCCCTTACAGGGCGACAGGCTTGCATCCATCATTACCCAGGGTGCTGCCCTGGGCTAGGAGCTTCTGCCCTTTCAGGGCGTGTGAGGCTAACTGGCAGGGCGTGTGAGGCTAACTTACGAGATTTCAATAAACAGAATGTGGCAGAAACGATAACAATAACAATAACAGAATTCAAGTTTCGCAAGTAACCTCCGGTCCCCGAAGGGGGCCAACTTTCAATAACCGCTGGTGGAATGACCGAAGGTCATGGAACCTGCGGACAACCAA
>JAIJUV010000062.1 GCA_022732315.1 Prevotella sp. | reverse complement strand
GCAATTAAGAAATAAACTTAATTTGGTGCGTTAGTTCAGTTGGTTAGAATGCCTGCCTGTCACGCAGGAGGTCACGAGTTCGAGTCTCGTACGCACCGCCAACTTTTTAATTTGACTCCTCCATAATGAAAAATCTGGTGCGTTAGTTCAGTTGGTTAGAATGCCTGCCTGTCACGCAGGAGGTCACGAGTTCGAGTCTCGTACGCACCGCTGAAACCTCTGAGAAGTGATTCTCGGAGGTTTTCTGTTTTTATACCCCTTCAGTACCCTTATACCCCCTCAGTATTCCTTTATCCCCCTCAGATTCACGTCTTATCTTTTTTCTCCCGTTATCTTATCTTTCTTCGCTTTTATGTTATTTCTTTGTTAAGTAGGCCGAAAAATTTTGTTATTTGCCTAAAATGCAGTACCTTTGTAGCGGAATTTAAGATATAAGAGAAGAAATGATTATCATTGTCACAATTCTGGCTTACTTCTGCGTGCTCCTGGTGTTCAGTCACCTCACGGCAAGGAGAGCCAGCAGCAACGAAACATTTTATAGGGCCAACAGGCGTTCGCCCTGGTATATGGTAGCCTTCGGAATGGTGGGAGCCTCCATCTCGGGCATCACCTTCGTCAGCGTGCCCGGCATGGTGATGAAGACTGATATGACCTATCTGCAGATGTGCCTCGGCTTCATCGTGGGCTATTTCCTCGTAGGTTTCCTCCTGCTCCCCATCTACTACCGGTATAACCTCACCACCATCTACAGCTATCTGCAGCAGCGGTTGGGCGTAAGGTCGTACAAGACGGGCGCCTCGTTCTTTCTCTTGTCGAAGATGACGGGGGCGGCGGTGAGATTCTTCGTGGTCTGCATCCTGCTTCAGCGCTTCGTGCTCGACGGGGTGGGCGTTCCTTTCTGGCTTACGGTGCCCGTGATGGTGATGCTCATCTGGCTCTATACCCGAAAGGGCGGCATCAAGACCCTGGTGTGGACGGATTCCTTCCAGACCACCTGCATGTTTGCCGCTCTCATCCTCATCATCTATCAGGTGGTGGCTGCCCTGGGCATGACGCCTGCGGAAGCCATCCAGGCGATAGCCCACGACAGTCATTCGCGCATCTTCGTATTCGACGACTGGGTGTCGAAGCAGAATTTCTGGAAACAGTTTCTGAGCGGCGTGTTCGTGGTCATCGTGATGACGGGACTGGATCAGGACATGATGCAGAAGAACCTTACCTGCAAGTCGCTGCGGGAGGCGCAGAAGGATGTGTGCACCTATGGTTTCGCCTTTGTGCCCGCCAATCTGCTCTTTCTGAGTCTGGGTGTGCTGCTGATGATGCTGGCGCAGAAGCAGGGCGTGGCGCTGCCTGAGGCTCCTGACGACCTGCTGCCGATGTTTGCGGCTTCGGGCGTGATGGGAACCCTGGTGGTTATCCTGTTTACCATCGGCATCGTGGCGGCGAGCTTTTCGAGTGCCGATTCGGCACTCACGGCCATCACCACGAGTCTCTGCGTGGATATTCTGGGCAGGAAGGACGACGTGAAGCTGCGCAAGCGCATGCATCTGCTGGTGGCTGTGGTCTTCATGGTCTTCATCATTGCCTTCAAGGCTATCAACTCTACCAGCGTCATCGATGCCATCTATATCCTCTGCTCCTACACCTACGGTCCGCTGCTGGGGTTGTTTGCCTTCAGTCTGCTCACCAAGCGTGAGGTGAACGACCGCTGGTCGCCCTGGGTGTGCGTGGCGAGTCCGCTGATCTGCTTCGCCATCGATACCCTTACCTCGCAGCTCACGGGGTATAAGTTCGGCTACGAGCTCCTGATGCTGAATGGTGCCCTGACCTTCGCCGGTCTCGCCCTGATAAGAAAATAGAATATTCAATTCAATTAAACAATAATGAAAACAAAAGTGTTATTCGCAGCTTTGTTGCTCAGCGCAACAACAGCTTTCGCCCAGCAGGAAAAGTTGGGCTCTGGCATCGACAAGGCCAACATGGACTTGAGCATCAAGCCAGGAACTGATTTCTATCGCTATGCCGCAGGCAACTGGATGAAGAACAATCCGCTGGATGCCGAGCATACCGACAACGGTGCCTTCACCGACCTCTATGAGCAGAACCAGAAGCGCATTCAGGACATCATCCTGGAATATGCTTCCAAGCCACAGCAGAAGGGTTCGCTGGGCCAGAAGATCGGTTCTCTCTACAACCTCCGCATGGACAGCGTGCGCCTGAACAAGGAGGGATGGGCGCCTATCAAGCCAACTCTCGACCGCATCGCAGCTATCAAGAATCGCCGTGAGTATCAGTTGGCTACCGCTCAGCTCGACTTCCGTGGCGAGGGTACCATGATGTTTGGTATCGGCGTAGATGCAGACCTTCGTGATGCAGCCAACAACATCGTTCAGGTGGGTCAGGGCGGCATCGGACTGGGTGTTCGCGACTACTATGTGAACGACGACGACCAGACCAAGAAGATTCGTGAGGCTTACAAGGCTTACATGAAGAAGCTCTTCCAGATGGTGGGCAACGACGAGGCTACCGCACAGAAGAAGATGGAGGCAGTGATGGCCATCGAGACCCGCATCGCCAAGGCTAGCTACAGCCAGGTGGAGCTGCGCAACATCGACAAGAACTATCATAAGATGACTTACAACCAGCTGGTTACCGACTATCCTGGCATCGACTGGGGTAACGTGTTCCTGGCATCCGGTTTCCCTGCCTTCAAGGAAATCTGCGTAGGTCAGCCTGAGCCAATCCACGAGGTGGAGAAGGTGCTTGCCGAGACATCTCTGGATGATTTGAAGACATACGCCGAAATCAAGGTTATCGCTGGTGCTACCAGTGTGTTGAGCGATGATTTCCGTGCCGTAGCCTTCGAGTTGAGCAAGGTGATGAGCGGTGTTCAGCAGGACCGTCCTCGCTGGAAGCGTGCCGTAGGTACCGTAAGCGGCATTTTGGGCGAGGCTATCGGTAAGATTTACGTAGAGAAGTACTTCCCTGAGAGCAGCAAGAAGCGTATGCTCGACCTGGTTCACAATCTTCAGACAGCCCTGGCTCAGCGCATCGACGAGGCTACCTGGATGAGTGCGGCTACCAAGGCGCAGGCTAAGGACAAGCTGGAGAACTTCATCATCAAGATTGGTTATCCTGACAAGTGGAAGGACTATAGCGGTTTGCAGGTAGATGACAGTCTTTCGCTCTACGAGAACATGGGCAACATCTCTGAGTTCTTTGCCAAGGATGCCATCGCCCGCAAGGTGAACAAGCCAGTGGACAAGATGGAGTGGGGTATGACTCCTCAGACCATCAACGCCTACTACAACCCTACAACCAACGAGATCTGCTTCCCTGCTGCCATTCTGCAGCCTCCATTCTTCGACCCAACAGCCGATGATGCGATGAACTATGGCGGTATCGGTGGCGTAATTGGTCATGAGATGAGCCATGGTTTCGACGACCAGGGCAGCCAGTTTGACAAGACCGGCAACCAGCACAACTGGTGGACAGCAGCCGACAAGAAGAACTTCGAGGCGCGCACCAAGATTCTGGTAGACCACTTCAACAAGATTGAGTTGGCTGGCAAGAAGGTGAACGGCCAGATGACCTTGGGTGAGAACATCGGCGACAACGGTGGTTTGAACATCGCCTTCCGTGCGCTTCAGAATGTGATGAAGACAGAGAAGTTGGGCGTAAAGGACGGTTTCACTCCTGAGCAGCGTTTCTTCCTGGCATGGGCTCGCGTATGGGCTGGCAACGCCCGTCCTGAGTACTTGCAGTACTTGATGACCGTGGATGTTCACTCACCAAACGAGGCTCGTGTAAACGGTGCCCTGCCAATGGTGGATTCATGGTATAAGGCATTCAACATCAAGAAGGGCGACAAGCTCTTTGTTCCAAAGAACAAGCGTGCGCATATCTGGTAAAAACATGTGGGGTAAGGCATCCCCCCACACGCCCTGTAAGGGCAGAAGCTCCTAGCCCAGGGTAGCACCCTGGGTATAAGGTATATATAGAAAGTCGCCCTGAAAGGGCAAAAGCATTCACATCAGAAGCTTTTGCCCTTTCAGGGCGACTTTGTTGTTTGCTGGGTCTAACCCAGGGTGTTGCCCTGGGCTAGGAGCTTCTGCCCTTTCAGGGCGTGCTGCTTCTGGAGCTTCTGCCCTTACAGGGCGTGCTGGCATAGAGCTTTTACTTCGTTCCGAAATAGAGGAAGAGCATTCCGAGCAATACGAGGAGAAGGTCTATGAACTTCGCCTTGAGGTTCTTCTCGTGGAAGATGGCGGCTCCGAAGAGGAAGCTGACGATGACCGAACCACGACGAATCATGCTCACGATGCTGATCATGGCACCCGGCAGACTCAATGCGTAGAAATAAACGAAATCGGCTGCCGAAAGGAAAATGCTGATGAAGATGATGCTCCAGTGCCAATGGAATGGGGTGGAGTTCTTCTTGGTAGGCCACCATATCATCAAGAGCATCGCACCCATGAGGAAGCACTGGTAGATGTTGTACCAGCTCTGGACTATCATTCTGTCCAGTCCCACACCGCCATTCTCGGGTGGAGCCATCAGATACTTATCGTAGAGTCCGCTCACCGCTCCGAGCACGGCAGCCAGCACGATGAAGTAGATCCACTTGTTGTGCTTGAAGTCGATGCCCTCCTTCTTGCCGCTGCGCGAAAGCATGGCAAAGGAGATGACGGCAAGGATGACACCAATCCACTGGTAGAAGTTGAGCACCTCGCCATAGACCAGCAGGGCGCCCACGAGTGTCATCACGGGGCGGGTGGCATTGATAGGTCCCACGATGGTGAGGGGCAGATGCTTCATGCCGAAATAACCGAAAATCCAACTGCTCAATACGATGAAACTCTTGAGCACGATGTACTTGTGAACTTCCCATCCACCTTCAGCCACATGGAACATGGTTCCATCTAGCGAATTTCCTGTATAGCTCAAGATGATGAACGGCAGGAAGATGAGCGATGAGAAGAGCGTGTTCAGAAAGAGCACGGGAATCACTGCGTTACCTGAAAGCGCCTTCTTCTTGAAGGCATCATAGAATCCCAGCAGCGCTGCTGAGAGAAATGCTAATACTAACCACATAGTAGTTGTTTTATATTTATTGTTTTAATTTAAACCGTGTATTGTTTTAATTATACCCCACGTCTTCCAGGAACAGTGCGTTGCCTGGCATGCTTTCGCCTGCATCGCTGCGGCTGCCATTGTGCAGGATGTCGAGAAACTGATCCATCGTAATCTTGCCCCTGCCCACATCGATGAGCGTTCCCACCACGGCTCTTACCATGTTACGGAGAAAGCGGTTGGCGGTGATCTCGAAATACCAGGTGGTAGGCGAGGTCTGTACCCATCGGGCTGCGGAAACGTGGCAGATGGTGGTCTTGTTGTCACCGCCCGCCTTGCAGAAAGCCGCATAGTCTTCGTGGTGCAGGAAATGCTGCGCCGCCTGGTTCATCTTTTCGAAATCCAGCGGGTAGTTCATCTGCAGCGAATAGTGGCGCTCGAAGGGGTCCTTGCGCGTATGGATATAATAATGATAGGTACGCGAGGTGGCTGAGAAGCGGGCATGCATCTCGGCATCTACTTCCCGAACTTCATAGACGGCGATGTCGCGTGGCAGAATTCTGTTCAGACGATACACCAGCTGGTCAGCTTCCATCGGGAGTCTTTCGAAGTCAAAATGCGCTGCCATGTTTCGGGCGTGCACCCCGGTATCTGTTCTTCCAGCTCCCACCACCTCTATCTCTTTTCTGAGAAGGATGGAGAGGGCGCGCTGCAGTTCCTGCTGCACCGAATTGGCGTTGGGCTGAATCTGCCAGCCGTGATAATTGGTTCCGTCGTAACCAAAGAATATAAAATATCTCATTCTCTTTTTTCTCTAAATTCGGGTGCAAAGTTACTAAAAAAACGTGAAATTTGGTATAATAATACAGAATATTTTCAAAAATGATACAATCTTGAAAGAAAAGTGCGATTTTATTTTGCAATATGCTAATAATTGTGTACTTTTGCCAACGATTTTGAAATTATAGATTATGGCACAGAACATATTCAGGGGCTTAGGTGTTGCCCTCATTACTCCTTTTAAGGCCGATGGTTCGGTAGATTATCAGTCTCTCAAGAGATTGGTAGAGTTTCAAATTGACAATGGTGCAGACTTCCTCTGCATCCTTGCCACCACTGGTGAGGCTCCATGCCTGACCCAGGAAGAGAAAGACAAGATCACAGAATTGGTTCTTGACGTGAACAAGGGTCGCGTTAAGATTTTGAAATATTGTGGTGGAAACAATACCGCTGCCGTGGTTGAAGAAATCAAGAACACCAACTGGAAGGGCATCGACGGTATCCTCAGCATCTGCCCTTATTACAACAAGCCATCGCAGGAAGGCTTATACCAGCACTTCAAGGCTATCGCTCAGGTGAGCCCGCTGCCTATCGTGCTCTACAACGTTCCTGGCAGAACAGGCGTGAACATGAAGCCTGAAACTACTTGCCGCATCGCCCGCGACTTCCCTAACGTGGTGGCCGTGAAGGAGGCTAGCGGAAGCCTGGAGCAGGTGGATGAAATCATCAAGAACAAGCCAGACAACTTTGAAGTGATCAGTGGCGACGATGCGCTCACCTTCTCAATGGTGGCAAGTGGTGCTGCGGGCGTCATCTCCGTTATCGGAAATGCGCTGCCTAAGGCTTTCAGCCGCATGATCCGTCTGGAGTTCCGCGGCGAGTACGAGCCAGCCCGCAAGATTCATCATTCCTTCACCGAACTCTACAGTCTGCTCTTCGTAGACGGTAACCCTGCCGGCGTGAAGGCACTCCTGAACGACATGGGCTTCATCGAGAACGAGCTTCGCCTGCCGCTGGTACCTACCCGCATCGCTACCAAGCAGAAGATGAGCGAGATTTTGAAGACACTGAACATTTAATCACTATACATGATGGCAGAAGACAGAAAGATTATTCATGAGATTACACCGCTGATGGGAAAGGACGTGCTCTACATCGCCGACAGGCACAAGAAGGAGTTCACGTATCCTATCCACAACCACTCTGTGTATGAACTTAACTTTGTAGAGAACGCAGCTGGCGTGAAGCGCATCGTGGGCGATTCGCAGGAGATAATCGGCGATTTCGACCTCTGTCTGATTACTTCTGCCGACTTGGAGCATGTTTGGGAGCAGAACGGCTGCCAAAGCGAGGACATCCGCGAGATAACCATCCAGTTTGACTTCAGCATGGGTGAGGAGACGCTTTTCGGCAGAAATCCCTACGCCAGCATCACCCGAATGATGCAGGAGGCAAAGAAGGGACTCTGCTTCCCGATGAAGGGCATCATGAAGGTATATGAGAAGCTGGATACGCTGAGCTCGGTGAAGGATGGATTCTATGCCGTTCAGCAGTTTCTCACCATCCTCTACGAGCTTTCTAAATGCGAAGGTGCCCGCACGCTGGCATCCTCCAGTTATGCCAAGGTGGCGGTGGAGGATGACAGTCGCCGCATCCTGAAGGTGAAGAACTACATCTCCAAGAACTATATGGATGACTTGCGCTTGCCTCAGCTCGCCTCTATGGCGGGCATGAGCTCAAGTGCGTTCAGCCGCTTCTTCAAGTTGCATACCGGAAGAAACATTTCGGAATACATCATCGACCTTCGCCTGGGCTATGCCGCCCGAATGCTCGTGGATACCGCCAAGAGCATCAGCGAAATCGGTTTCGACTGCGGATTCAACAACCTGAGCAACTTCAACCGCATCTTCAAGAAAAAGAAGGGATGCTCGCCTAGTGAGTTCCGTGAGAACTATCACAAGACGAGAATCATCATATAAAGATGGACCTTTCCGTTATAAGTTGCTATATAACGTAATCGTTTAAGTAAATTTATCGTAAATCTTTTCAGGTTTTCATGTTTCTTTCAGAAAAAAGATGTATATTTGCAACACGAATGAAAGAAATAGATCGTAACAATAAAAAATAGATCGTAATAATAAAAAAGTAATTCAACATTTAAAACTACTATAACGATTATGAAACAATTCATGGATGAAAATTTCCTGCTCGACACAAAGACTGCGCAGGACCTCTTTCACAATCATGCGGCTAAGATGCCAATCATCGATTATCACTGCCACCTCATCCCAGAGATGGTAGCTAATGATCACAAGTTCAAGAGCATTACAGAACTCTGGCTCGGTGGTGACCACTACAAGTGGCGTGCTATGCGTACCAACGGTGTAGATGAGCGCTTCTGCACGGGTACTGACACCAGCGACTGGGAGAAGTTCGAGAAGTGGGCAGAGACTGTACCATATACATTCCGTAACCCTCTGTATCACTGGACTCACCTGGAGCTTAAGACTGCCTTCGGTATCGACAAGCAGCTGAGCCCTAAGACAGCCCGTGAGATTTACGACGAGTGTAACGAGAAGTTGCAGCTGCCTGAGTTCAGCGCCCGTGGCTTGATGCGCCACTACAACGTGGAGTGCGTTTGTACAACAGACGACCCAATCGACGACCTGCGCTACCACAAGCAGACTCGCGAGAGCGGTTTCGAAATCAAGATGATTCCTGCTTGGCGTCCTGACAAGGCGATGAACATCGAGAAGCCAGACTTCGCTGAGTATATGAACAAGTTGGGTGAGGTAGCTGGTGTTACCCTCACTACATTCCAGGATATGGTAGATGCTTTGCAGAAGCGTCACGACTTCTTCACAGAGAACGGCTGCAAGTTGAGTGACCACGGTATCGAGGAGTTCTACGATGAGCCATACACAGATTCTCAGATTGAGACTATCTTCGCCAAGGCTATGCGTGGCCAGCAGCTCTCTGCTCTCGAAATCCGCCAGTACAAGCACGCCTTCCTGAAGGTTTGCGCTGAGATGGATCACGCTGCCGACTGGACTCAGCAGTACCACTATGGTGCTATCCGCGACAACAATACATTGATGTACAACAAGTTGGGTGCTGATACAGGTTTCGACTCTATCGGTGAGTTCACCACAGCCAAGGCTATGAGCAGCTTCCTGAACGAGCTGAACATGGAGGGCAAGTTGACACGTACTATCCTCTATACATTGAACCCATGTGCCAACGAGGTAATCGCTACTATGCTGGGTAACTTCCAGGATGGTTCTTGCCCAGGCAAGATTCAGTTCGGTTCTGGCTGGTGGTTCAACGATCAGCTCGATGGTATGACCCGCCAGATGAACGCACTTTCTGTATTGGGCCTCCTGAGCCGTTTCGTAGGTATGTTGACAGACTCACGTTCATTCCTCAGCTACCCGCGTCACGAGTACTTCCGTCGTTTGCTCTGCAACCTCCTCGGCAATGATGTAGAGAAGGGCTTGCTTCCTAATGACATGGAGAGCCTCTCTCGCATGGTAGAGGACATCTCTTACAACAACGCTCGCAACTACTTCAAGTTCTACTAATCCATAAAGTAGCAACTTAAGCAAAATACTAAGGCAAATCCCTTCATGGCATCAGAATGGTGTTGTGAGGGGATTTGTTGCTTGAAGACAATGAAAACCGATAGCTAATGGGAATAATAGACAGAATCATAGGCTTTTACGAGGATATCAGGGAGTTCAATTCTTCCAATATCCAGGATTTCCGGGGCAAGTTGAAGTCTTGGATCAAGATGGGTATGCTCGCTGGTCGCATCTTCTACGTCAAGGATATGTGGGCAAGGGATGTGGCGGCATTGACCTTTGCCTCTTTCATGGCGCTGATTCCGTTTATGGCAATGATGTTTGTCATCGCCCGTGGCTTCGGCTACACCGCCCTGCTCGAATCGTGGATTTCGAGCACTTTCGAGGCGCAGCCCGTTGTGGCTCAGACCATCGTGAACTTCGTTCATAATTACATCGAGAACACGCAGAGCAACTATATCATCGGTACGGGTATCGTGATGTTTCTCTATACCATCATCTCGCTGATGCAGAAGATAGAACTCACCTTCGACGACATCTGGCATACGGGTGAGCGTTCGTGGAAGCAGATTGTTACCCAGTATCCAACCATCCTCTTCGGATTGGGCATGATGATACTCTTTGCGTCGTTCATCAATGTATGGACGGTGAATGTGATAGACGATGTAGACAAGATTGCCGATATGGGCGAGGCGATTCCGTCGTTTCTCCTGCATCTGGCGGCATTCGTCCCGATGTTCTTCTTCTTCGTGTTCTGCTATTGCGTGATTCCGAACACCTATATCCGGTTTCGAAGTACCCTGGTGCCATCGTTCCTGGCAGGTGTCAGCATGACGGCATTGCAGTATGGCTACATCTATCTGCAGGTGTTCCTTTCCAGCTACAACGTCATCTACGGTTCGCTGGCAGCGATTCCGCTTTTCCTGCTGTGGCTTCAGATTTCGTGGGCGATAGTGGTATTCGGAGCCTTGCTCTGCTATACCAATCAGAATCTGCATCATTACGATCTGGATTTGAAGTACGACCATGTGAAGTTGGAGCACCGCATCAAGGTCTGCGCCGTGGTGATGCATCTGGTTTGCCATCGCTTCAACGAGGGTAAACCGGCTTATTCGCCTCAGCAGATGCATCAGATAACGAGGATTCCGCAGCAGCTCATCAACAGGGCTGTGAACGAACTCTTGAAGGCTAAGTTGCTGGTAGAGATAAGGTTGGAGAAGAGAGGAAGCTTCGAGGAATCTATTGTGCTGCATCCGATAGAGAAGATAGATCATCTCACTTATGGCGTGATGATAGAGCGCCTCTTTACGAGTGGCGAAGATGTAGCAGCACTTGCCGATCTGAACCAGGAGTGGGCGATGTGGAAAGACATCGACCTGGTTAATTCCACCTTCGTGGAAAGCGGCAGAAAAATTCATTTCGTATGAAATAATAATGATAATAGAATATAAAACCTTTAAACCATTTAGTGTATGAGAAAATTTATTTCTTTTGCAGTCTTGGCATTGTTGGCTTCTTCCATGTCGGCACAGACCGTTGCCAACATGAAAGATTTGAGTGCCGAGAAGAAATCTGCTGCTGTTAACCTGAAGTTGACAGGAACTTTGACAACCACGAGAAATTCCGATTTCCGACAGCTTCGCGATCTCGCCTGGCAGTTGAGAGACCTCGACCTGAGCGAGGCTACCTGTCCCGTTCTCCCGAAGAACGCCTTCCATTCCCGTCATCATCTGCAGCATATCATCCTGCCAAATCAGTTGCAGGAGATAGGAAGTCAGGCTTTCTTTGCCTGCGATAATCTGCAGGAAGTGGTGATTCCGCAAAGTGTAACCAAGGTGGGCGCTGCCGCCTTCTCGGGCTGTAAGTCGCTGAAAAACATTACTATCAATGGCACTCCAGAGTTGGGAGAGTTTGCTTTCGCCAATCTTGAAGGAGTTAAGCTCATCAAGGTAAATTCCAAGATTCCGCCAAAGGCTGCCGCTACGGCTTTCTCGGGAATCAATATGCGTGGTGTGAAACTGGTGATGCCAAAGGGCAGCGAAAAACTCTACCGTAAGGCGGCTGGCTGGAATGCTTTCTTTGGTGAGGTGAAGCAGGCTAGGGAAGTATGCAACCCTGAGGCCTGTCTGATTCCTACTCCGATGGAACTGAAGGTGAATGCCAAGGCGACTCCTTTGCAGGTGGCAGGAAACTGGAAGGTGGTGGCTGCCGACGGATTGGCCAACGAGCAGGAGCATGCCGAGAGAATCCTGAAGGAAAGAACTGGCGGACTGGATGCCTATGGCAAGAATGCCAGGAAGGGCGGAAACGCCAAGCAGGGCAGTCAGCTCACCATGACCCTCGCCCTGGACGAGAGTCTCCCAGACAAGGAAGCCTATACCCTGGAAGTTCAGCAGAAGGGCGTGGTTATCAAGGGCAAGACCGCAACGGGCGTGTTCTACGGCTTGATGACTTTCGACCAGCTGCTTCGTGGCGATGCTTCGAAGATAGGCTGCGATGCCATCCCTCAGTTGGTGGTAAAAGACCAGCCTCGCACCCATGTGAGAGAGCTGATGGTAGACCCATGCCGCATCTTCATTCCATACGAGGATTTGAAGGCATTCGTTCCGGAGATGGCACGCTATAAGCTCAACATGCTCCATCTGCATCTGGTGGATGACCAGGCTTGGACCATCGAAATCAAGAAATATCCCCGTCTCACTGCCGAAGCGAGCAGCCGCTGGGGCATGGACGATATGCTGATGCCTATCAAGGGCTATTACACCCAGGAGCAGATGCGCGATTTCGTGGCCTACTGTGCCAAGTATCATATCCAGGTGGTTCCTGAGATTGAGATGCCGGGTCATGAAGTGGCTGCCATCAGCGTTTATCCGGAACTTACCTGCAAGGGCGTGAGAAAGCCTATCCGCACCACCTGCGGCGTATCGGATGAACTGCTCTGTGCCGGAAATGAGTTTACCTACGAGTTCCTGGGCAATGTGTTCAAGGAGCTGGCTGATGTCTTCCCATCTGAGTACATCCATCTGGGTGGCGACGAGGCTGGAAATCCAGCACTCGACTGCTGGACCACCTGTCCTAAGTGTCAGGCTTTGAAGAAGAAACTCGGTATCACATCCACCGACCGTTCGGAAAACTGGAAGTTGCAGGGCTATCTCTTCGACCGCATCATCGATTTGCTCCGTACCCAGTATCACAAGACTCCGATGTTCTGGTATGAGACTGATTTCAAGAAGATTCAACCAGGATGTGTCACCTTTGCATGGCGTGCCGGCTTAACCAAGGAAGCCTTGGTGGCAGCCGTAGAAAACAATGCGCGCATCCTGCTCTGTCCGGGAGAGCATTGCTATTTTGACTATCCGATGGCGAAGGGCGATATGCCAGAGGTAAACTGGGGTATGCCGGTTACTTCCCTGAAGGCAACCTACGATTTGGATCCAGCCTGGGGAATGGGCGAGGATTTCGAGAAGAACAATCTCTTCGGTGTAGCCGGAACCCTGTGGAGCGAGTGTATCAACTCGCCTGAGCGCATCTACTATCAGGCATATCCTCGTTCGCTTGCCTTGGCAGAAGCAGGATGGAGTTTCCGGAAAAACCGTTCATGGGAGAGCTTCCTGACAAGACTGAAGCCAACCGTGAAGGATATGATGCGAAGAGGCATCACCTTCTCAATGGAATATTAAGCAAGAGGGGCGAGTTCCGTAAAAGGAACCCGCCCCATCTTTATATAAATCTCTCTTTATTTCTAAAGTGATTCAGATATATTCATATATATATATCGTAGTGTTGCTATTCTTACTTGCTCAAGCTAACAGAATGGCTCATGTTAGTCATTTCTGGAATTGAGTTTACTACGTGTTTCAAGAACATGCCCATGCAAAGAACCATACCTGAAAACATAACTGCGGCGAAAGCCATTGTAAAAATAGT
>JAIJUV010000358.1 GCA_022732315.1 Prevotella sp. | reverse complement strand
CTTTGTAATGCGATGGGCTATTCGGGATATTGGAAATTCCAGAATGTAATAGACAAAGCAATCAAGGTTGCCAGTGAAAAAGGTATGGATATAGATGACCATTTCAACCACGTGGTTGAAATGGTTAAGCTGGGTAGTGGATCGTTTCGCAAGGTCGAAGCTTTCCATCTATCCCGTATGGCCTGTATGATTATTTCTGAGAATGCTGATTCAAGGAAGTTATTGGTGAAGCAGGCAAGAGCCTATTTTTCTCAATCCGTATCTACAACCGAACTTATGCGGAACTCACTGGAATCCAATATCTTACTGTATAAAACTGCACAGGGTGAGACTCGCATTGAAGTGATTTTCAACAACGAAACTTTTTGGATGTCACAGAAAAAGATGGCTGCTTTGTTTGGTGTTGACGTAAGAACAATCAGCTATCATATTGGGCAGATTTACGAGACTGGAGAATTGGATAAAATGGCAACTATCCGAAAAATTGGGATAGTTCAAACCGAAGGAGAGCGTGATGTTGAGCGTGCTCCTTTGTTCTACAATCTTGATGTAATCATTGCTGTTGGTTATCGAGTGAACAGCTATCAGGCAACCCAATTTCGTATATGGGCAACTTCTGTATTGAAGGAGTTCATCATTAAGGGTTATGTCTTGGATGATGAACGTCTGAAACAAGGTAAGCACTTCGGCAAGGATTATTTTGACGATTTGCTGGAACGCATCCGTGAAATCCGCACTTCTGAACGCAGATACTACCAGAAGATAACTGATATTTATGCAGAGTGTAGTGCAGATTATGATGCAAAGGCTGAAAGTACCAAACTCTTCTATAAGATGGTACAGAATATGATGCACCTGGCGGTTACCAATCATACGGCAGCCGAGATCGTCTATGAGCGAGCTGATGCGGAAATGCCTCACATGGGCTTGACTACATGGAAGAAAGCACCGGATGGAAGAGTTCAGAAATCAGATACGATAGTGGCAAAGAACTATCTTTCTGATGAAGAATTGTCTCAGCTCAACGCAATAACAACAAGTTTCCTGGATCTCGCAGAATCTCGTGCAAGACGACACATTGTTACTACGATGGAGGATTGGAAGAATCGCCTGAAGCTGTTGCTTGAAACTATGGACTATGATGCTAAGAGTAGTGCAGGTAAGGTTTCGCAAGAAGAAGCCAGAGAAAAGGCTTATTCTGAGTATGAGAAATATAAGGTTATTCAAGACCGTTCCTATATCTCGGATTTCGACCGATTCAATAGTGGAAATGATGATGATACTCCATTGCTTCCATTTGACATTGATCCAAAAGAATAGGGGTTGAGTATGGCGCTTGAATTATGTCATAGTAGTACTGTCTTATCTTATATAAGAAAATTAACGCAATGAAATGCTCCAAAAAACATATAAGATGAAAATGTAAAAAGTTACGGAAAATGTGAATTATCTCCGTAACTTTTTACATAAACCGCTCACTTTTGGTGTTATTGAGTTTCCCTCAGTTCTTCTATGAGCTTTTCAAGAATATAATCATCGCTCATTAGCTGTAAACTATATTTGGGGTCAGACATCTTGAATAACCGGAAATCCTTAATGACCTTAATGACCGTGACCTTAATGACCGGAAAACGCCTCTAAACATTCATTTGTTTTTCTGATGAAACTCCTTCCTTGTCTTAGCCATTGCTTCCGTAGCCCTATCGTGGGTCTCTATCAGCAATGGACTCTTATGATATTGCACAATCTTGACTCCAACAGAGTTGTGCCTTTTCTTTTCCTCGATGCATTGAATAATCAAGTCCGGATTGGCAGACTTTGAGGTTGGAGTCTTGTCAAAGTTCTGAATATAGGCAGCGTTGGTCAGGAAGAGAATGTCGGAACCTCCCGGTATTTCCTGCATTACCTTCACCATGAGGGTTAGCATCATGCGGAACTCTGTGGTGTGTAGGTCGCTGATTACATCACGACTGATGATATTGCCGTTATGCTCAATTACAACGGCAGCACCACCAGCTCGCTCTTTATGGCCATAATCACATGAACCACCTATCCAAACGTAATATGTAGTTGTATCTTGTGTCATAATTATTTTATCTTCAATGTCCGCAGATATTCCTTCTGCTCGGGCGTGATTCTGTAGCTCTCGATGGCCTTCTGGATGGACTTATTATGCGTCCAGGGAGCAAGGCGGCGTTGCTCGATGTAGGGAATCGCCTGGTCCCATTGCTTGGCAAGAGCCGTGGCGAAGAACCAAGCAACCATCATCTTTACGTAATACTCTTCGCTCCTTACTGATGCAGGAATTTCAAGATATTCTGCCTTGAAGTCTTTATCCAGGTAATGAGACATAAGTG
>JAIJUV010000357.1 GCA_022732315.1 Prevotella sp. | reverse complement strand
AAAAGCGTGATGACGCTTAATCTTACCTGTACCGGTGAAACGGAATCTCTTCTTTGCGCCGGAATTAGTCTTTACTTTTGGCATTTTTACTTTTAATTTAAATTGTTATTTATTATAGCGATGGCAACGCATATACCAGGGCGTTACGCATCTTTTTTCTTTCTTAATCCTCTGCTCCCTCTGCGAGTTTCTTCAGGGCATCGCCGCCTTTGGCATTGGCGAGCAAGCCATTCTTCTCGGCATTAGCCTCGCGCTCTGCATCAGCAGCGGCCTTGGCTTCAGCCTCTCGCTTCTCACGGTCCATCTTCTGCTGGCTCTTCTTGGCTGTGCCAGCCTTCTTTGGACTCATGTAGAGGAACATCTTCTTACCCTCGAGGCGTGGCATCTGCTCAACCTTTCCGTATTCTTCCAAATCATTGGCGAAACGGAGGAGGAGAACTTCACCCTGCTCCTTGAAGAGGATAGAACGACCACGGAAGAACACGTATGCACGAACCTTGTTGCCCTCGCTGAGGAACTCCTTGGCGTGCTTGAGCTTGAACTGGTAGTCGTGCTCATCGGTCTGAGGTCCGAAACGGATCTCCTTGGTCTCCACCTTCACCTGCTTCTGCTTCATTTCCTTAGCATGCTTCTTCTGCTGGTAAAGGAACTTAGAATAGTCAACTATACGGCAAACTGGTGGCTGGGCATTAGGGGATATCTCGACCAGGTCAAGCTCTTGCTGACGTGCCAAGTCCAACGCTTTACGTGTAGGCATCACTTCTGCTCCGCCTTCACTTACAACTCTCACTTCACGTACGCGTATCTGTTCGTTTACGCGGTACTGATTTTTCATTTTGTCATTTTTCATTAACTATTCGATATATTCTTTTGTCTTTTTGATTAAACGGCTGCAAAGTTACGAATTTTCCATGAAACCACCAAATTTTCAGCGGGTTATTTTCATTTTTGCCCGCAGATTCTTTGTTTTTCTAATGGATTTAATGTTTTAACCCCACAGATTGCTTTTTAAGTCACGCAGATTTCGCAGATTACGCAGATCTTTCTTCTTCTACATCATTTATCCGCAGATGAGACCTATCCGGTCAGATTTCGCAAATCTTTCTTGATACTCTCCCAAGCATGTCATGGCAATGAAAATCTGCGTCATCTGCGAAATCTGCGTGACTAAAAAAACATAATCAAGCGTGAGAAAAAAACATATCAGCGTGAGCTAAAGGTGATTAGCGACCCGATGAATAGATGAACGAATATCAGACGTATCAAAATGAACCAGCAATCCAAGTTTTAGATGAGATATTTTCAGATAAGTAAGAAGCTGTTTGCCATAAACCGCCTTCATTTCTGCAACCGCCTTCAATTCTACGATTACCTTATCCTCAACCAAAACATCCAATCGCAAATCTACAGGCAAGACATGCCCATCATATATTACAGGGAGTCTCACCTGGTTATCAACCTTCAAACCATCTTTTCTGAGTTGATAGCAAAGGGCAGCTTCATAAACAGACTCTAACAAGCCAGGACCAAGCTCATTATACACCTTATATATTGCTCCGATAACCTTATAAGATATTTCGTTTTCTGTCATAACATCAAGTTTTTAGTATTCCCTAAAAAACTCACGCAGACTCCCCAAACTACGCCGTTTTTCCAGTACCCTACAACAAAGAATACCCCAAGAAAAAATCTGCGTCATCTGCGAAATCTGCGTGACTAAAAAAAAAAATTTCAGCGTGAAAAAATATCTATCAGCGTGAAAAAAATCTACTCCTCAGCAGCCTTCAGCTGCTCTGCAACCTCGGCGTTGATGCGCTGAGCAAACTCTTCCATGCTCATGGTAGCCTGTTCGCCACCACCCTGCTTACGCATAGAAACGAGGCCCTCGGCACTCTCCTTCTCACCTACGATGACCATGTAAGGCACACGCTTCAACTCGTTGTCACGAATCTTGCGGCCAATCTTCTCGTTACGATCATCTACCAAAGCACGAACACCCTGCTTGTCAAGATACTGACGTACCTTCTGAGCATAGTCGTTGAACTTCTCTGAGATAGGAAGAATGGCTACCTGGTCTGGAGTCAACCACAATGGGAAGTGACCGGCGGTGTGCTCGATGAGAACGGCTGTGAAACGCTCCAATGAACCGAATGGTGCACGGTGGATCATCACAGGAGTCTTCTTTGAGTTATCCTCGGCGGTATACTCCAGCTTGAAGCGCTCAGGCAAGTTGTAATCCACCTGGATGGTACCCAACTGCCAGCGACGGCCGATGGCATCCTTTACCATGAAGTCGAGCTTAGGACCATAGAAGGCAGCCTCGCCAATCTCCTCACGAGTCTCAAGACCCTTCTCCTTGCAAGCCTCGCGG
>JAIJUV010000356.1 GCA_022732315.1 Prevotella sp. | reverse complement strand
CTGGTATTCTTCTGGTTTCTCATCTTCTCGGTTCCTACGGGAATCCTGATGAATAAGATAGGTAGAAAGAAGACTGTACTCCTGTCTTTGCTCGTTACCGTTATCTCACTCCTTTTGCCCATCTTTGGCGAAAACTTTGAGCTGATGCTCGTGTCGTTCTCATTGCTCGGCATCGGAAATGCCTTGATGCAGACCTCCCTGAACCCACTGGTTTCTGTGGTGACATCAGGTCAGAACCTTGCATCCACATTGACCTTCGGTCAGTTTGTCAAGGCGATAGCTTCCTTCCTGGCTCCATACATCGCTATGTGGGGCGCCATGGCAAGCATTCCAACCTTCGGTCTGGGCTGGCGCATTCTCTTCCCAATCTATATGGTTATCGGAATCGCTGCCACCTTCTTCCTGGCAGGTACGCCTATCGAAGAAGAGAAGAACGAGGGTAAGGCTTCTGGCTTTGGCGAGTGCTTCAAGTTGCTCGGCAAGCCTATCGTGCTGCTTTCCTTCATCGGTATCATGTGCCATGTGGGCATCGATGTGGGTACCAATACCACAGCTCCTAAGATTCTGATGGAGCGCCTGGGATGGACGCTGAATGAGGCAGCCTTCGCTACATCGCTCTACTTTATCTTCCGTACCATCGGATGTTTCACCGGTACAGCCTTCCTCCGCATGATGAAGACCCGTACTTTCTTCCTCATCAGCGTTGTGATGATGGCTTTGAGTATGATTGGTATGTGGGTAGGAGAGAGCAAGATGATGCTCTATATCGCCATCGCCCTGGTGGGATATGGCAACTCTAACGTCTTCTCCATGATTTTCTCTCAGGCGCTTCTTGCTATGCCTGACAAGAAGAACGAGGTGAGTGGACTGATGATCATGGGACTCTTCGGCGGTACCGTCTTCCCATTGATTATGGGATTCGCCAGCGATGCTATCGGTCAGGCGGGTGCCGTGGCTGTGATGGCAGTGGGTGTCGTTTATCTCTTCACTTATATCCGCAAGTTGTAATATCGTTCATATATAATAAGGTGTAATTATGGAAACAAAGAATTTGAATACAAAATATTGTGTAGGTTTGGGTGAGATTCTCTTTGATGTTCTCCCTAGTGGTTCTCAACTCGGCGGTGCTCCTGCCAACTTCGCTTATCATGCAGGTCAGCACGGTCTGCACTCTGTAGCCGTGAGTGCTGTGGGTAAGGATGCTTTGGGCGATACAGCTCTTCGTCTGCTCGACGAGAAGAAGTTGAAGTATGTGATGCCAGAGGTGGCTTATCCTACAGGTACCGTTCAGGTGCAGCTCGATGAGGAGGGTGTGCCTACATACGATATCAAGCAGGGTGTGGCTTGGGACAACATCCCATTCACCGATGACATCAAGGAGATTGCTGCCAATGCGGGTGCTGTTTGCTGGGGCTCTCTGGCTCAGCGCAGCGAGGTAAGCCGCAAGACCATCTATCAGTTCCTCGACCATACTCCAGAGGATTGCCTGAAGATTTTCGATATCAATCTTCGCCAGAACTTCTATACTCCAGAGGTGATTACCGAGAGCTTGAAGCGCTGCAATGTGTTGAAGATCAACGATGAGGAGTTGATTACCATCGGTCGTCTCTTTGGTTATCCTGGTTTGGATATCGAGAACAAGTGCTGGCTGATTCTCGGCAAGTATAATCTCGATATGCTCGTGCTGACCTGTGGTGTAAACGGCAGTTATGTCTTCGCACCGGGTGTCAAGTCATTCCAGGAGACTCCAAAGGTAGAGGTTGCTGATACCGTAGGTGCCGGCGATAGCTTCACCGGTACATTCTGTGCCAGCATTCTGAAGGGAAAGAGCATTCAGGAGGCTCACGAACTTGCCGTAAAGGTAAGTGCCTATGTTTGTACCCAGAATGGAGCGATGCCTCAGATTCCTGAGGAATACACCCGTTAAGCTCGCTTCCCCCTATTGGTTATATATGGCAAAATAAAATTATAGGTTTAAAGAATAGTTGATTTAAGGTTAATGTTAGTTAGTAAGCTGCATCCTGTTCGCGAAGAATGGGTGCAGCTTTTTCATTTTCAGAAATACAATCTCTCAATTAGAATAAAAGAACCCCCTAAAATGGTAAAATGATGCCCCAAAATGGCAGAAATGAATAAAAAGATAACGTTTTCATTAAAAATATTGTAAAAGAGTTGCAGATTAATAGAATATTTTGTACTTTTGCATTCAAAATATTAGTAGAACATTAAAAATATAGATGTTATGAAAGACTTAGATTGGTCTAATTTGTCATTTGGCTATCGCCAGACTGACTACAATGTTCGCTGTTACTATCGCGACGGCAAATGGGGCGAAATAGAAGTTTGCTCTGATGAGTATTTGAAATTGCACATG
>JAIJUV010000355.1 GCA_022732315.1 Prevotella sp. | reverse complement strand
CGACTCCGAGACTCAGGAGCGCATGGTGGTTTATCAGGCTCTCTATGGAGACCAAGCCTATTGGGTAAGACCGGAAGATATGTTCTTCGGGAAAGTTACAAGGGACGGCAGAACTTTCAATCGTTTCACAGAGATAGACAGATAATTATATAATAAGGTGTTGCAAAAATATTAGCGACGAGAAAATACGCAGAAAAATGGCAAAGAAATTTGAAATAAGAAATAGTACCGCTGAATTTCTTATCTTCATGGCTGAGGGTAAGGAAAATGGTGTTGAGGTAATGTACGCTGAAGAAACAATTTGGTGTACACAAGATGCTATTGCTAGTCTTTTTGATAAAGGCCGATCTACAATAGCAGAGCATCTGTCTAACATTTTTAAAGAAGGTGAATTGGATAAAATTTCAGTTTGTCGGAATTTCCGACGAACTGCCGCTGATGGTAAATCATACAACACTCAATATTACAATTTGGATGCAATAATCAGCGTGGGTTACAGAGCTAACTCCCGCCGAGCCACTCAGTTCCGCCAATGGTGCACTTATGTTCTCCGACAGTATGCTATCCGTGGCTATGTGATTGACAAGAAGCGTATGGAAAATGGCTCATTCATCGGCGTGGACTATTTCGAACAACTCTTGGAGGAGATTCGAGAGATTCGTCTATCGGAACGCAATTTCTATCAGAAACTGACCGACATCTACGCCACAGCCATCGACTACAACCGTGATGCTCCAACAACACGCGAGTTCTTCAAGAAGGTACAGAACAAGATGCATTATGCTGTTCATGGACATACTGCCGCAGAACTGATAGTGGATCGTGCTGATGCAGAAAAAGAGCACATGGGGCTCACTACATGGGCAAAGGCTCCTAATGGGAAAATCATAAAGTCCGACGTAAGTATAGCCAAGAACTATCTGAAGGAAAATGAGTTGCAAGCCCTTGGACGATTGGTGAATGCCTATCTTGATATGGCAAAGGATATGGCAGAGCGCCATATTCCTATGACTATGGAGGATTGGGCTAAACGCATCGACAAATTCCTCGATGCAACCGACAGAGAAATTCTGCAAGACGCAGGACACATTACTGCCGAGTATGCAAAGGAATATGCCGAAAGCGAGTTTGAGAAATATAGAGTGATACAGGACCGTCTGTTTCGCTCTGATTTCGACAAGTTTGACGGCGAAGATCCGCAATTACCATTGGATATTGAATAATGAGTTGCCTCGCCTACTATCTCCTTGCCATCAATGTTGTTGCATTCATCATGTATGGCATTGACAAATACAAGGCCAAGAAAGCCAAATGGCGCATTCCTGAAGCCACGCTTTTGTTGCTGGATGTACTTGGAGGAAGCATCGGGGCATGGATGGGGATGAAAGTCTGGCACCATAAGACGATGCACAAGAAATTCAAATACGGCATTCCTGCTATTCTGCTGATACAGATTGCGCTGATGGCGTATTTACACATGAATAGATAACAATATAAAGAACGAAGTATATGAAAAGTTTTGCACCAAAGCCGTGGTTTGCACCACAGCCTGTGCTGATTATCGGCACATATAATAAGGATGGAGTTGCTAACGCAATGAACGCTGCCTGGGCAGGACAGTGGGACATGAAGGAGATTATGATTTCGATGGGAAATCACGTCACCACAGACAACCTGAAGCTTGGCGGCGAGTTTACCGTTGCCTTCGCGACCAAGAAAACCATGGTGGCTTCTGATTTCGTGGGCATTGTTTCTGCCAAGAACGACCCGAAGAAGATGGAGAAGACTGGATGGAGCATCGAGAAGGCGACTATGGTCAAAGCTCCTGTGTTCACCGATTTCCCGATGACCCTGGAGTGCCGCATCAAGGAGAAGTATGACGAAAGCGAAACCGGCTATTATCTCGTTGCCGAAATCGTCAATATTCTTGTGGATGAAAAGTATCTGGCAGAAGACGGAAATCCAGACATGGAAAAGATGGAGCTGATTGTCTTCGACCCTATTCATCACGGCTATATCCAACTGGGCGAGAAAGTCGGAAACGCTTTCTCCGACGGCAAGGCTTTGAAATAATCAACGTAATTTTAACGACTCAGAAACAATGAATCCAATAGCAATACGCCTGCTTTCGCAGCAGCTCATCTGCCCTCAATTTGATACTCCCCAAAAGGTGGTGTCTCATTTTGGGGCCATGCAAGCCCAGGATTACCGGATGGTAAGATGGGCTGTGATGATGCGTACTCGCAAACCTTCTTCCTTCGCATTCAAGAATGCATACGATGAGGGTGAGATAGTCCGTCTTCACCTGCTGCGTGGCACTTGGCAACTGGTTTCAAATGAAGACTATTGGTGGATGCTGGACCTGATTTCACCTAAGGCAA
>JAIJUV010000354.1 GCA_022732315.1 Prevotella sp. | reverse complement strand
GCCAATGTAGGAGCTACTGCCTTATCATGAGTTCTTCTCTTAAGTGTACGTGTCTTTGACTGTCTTCTTTTAGGATGTGCCATAATTTTTTAAATGTTTTAATTTTTGAATTTTACTTTTTTAATTTTAAGAGTGCTGCCCAGCGTGGATCCACAGCTTCCTCTTCTTCCTCACCGCTTCGGGCGGCAGAATGCTGCTGTAGCATTTCAATCATAGCAGGGTTGCATTTTCCAGGTGCATGCACATGCTTGATGGGAATGTTGAGGTCTATGAATTCATAGATGAACCACGAGATATCGAGTATTCCTTCGTTCTCGGCCACAATCACGAGGTCATCTTCTTCTGAGTAGTCGTCTCCGAATTTCACCATGAGGCGGTCGTCGGTGTCAATGGACTGGTCCATATCATCCAGGCAGATGTCACATGGTATGTGTACCACTCCCTCAGTGTGAAAATTGAGCTCGAAGAAGTCGTCCGTCCTGTTGATGGACAGACTGCTCTGCAACTCGCCTCTCTGGATATCAGGAGCGTCTATTGCCTGAAAGTATTCATCGTCTAGCTTAAACTCCAAGTTTGTTACCCCCTGAGGCAAAGCTTTCAAATCAATCTTATAAGACTCTATATTACACATATTTTATTAAATACCATATTGGTTTCGGGCTGCAAAGTTACAAATAATTTTTGAGATAAAATAATTTTTTATGCAAAAATCACTAAAATCTCTCATTATTAACTGATTATTCCCCCATTTTTCCCATTTTTAAGGGATTTAAGAAGATTTTCGGATTCAAGCATCATCAAAAGAGAGGTTTTCAGACGCATCAGCGTTCATTCATCCGATGCATCGCCGTGCTGTTTTCTGAAGAATCAACATGCAGTCTTCAGATGCATCACCCCTTCTTCTTCAGTTCGATTCGGAAGGTGGTTCCCTTCCCCACTTCGCTGCTCTTCACCCAGATTTTGCCGTGGTGATATTCCTCCACGATGCGCTTGGCGAGCGAGAGCCCCAGGCCCCATCCACGCTTCTTGGTGGTGAAGCCCGGACGGAACACGTTGCGCAGGTCTTTCTTCCTGATTCCCTTTCCGGTATCAGAAACCTCCACGATGGCCCTGTCTTCCGTCTCCTCCACATGCAGGGTAATCTGTCCGCCATCCACGCCCATCGCATCCACGGCATTCTTGGAGAGATTCTCGATTACCCACTCAAAGAGCGAGGCATTGATCTTGATGATGATGTCGTGGTCGGGGAATTCCTTCACCATCTTCACCTTCTTAGAAGTGCGACGGTCCATATAGTCGATAACATGGTCCATCACCTCGTTCAAACTGGCAGGAACAGGCTCCGGAAGCGAACCGATCTTCGAGAATCGGTCGGCAATCAACTGCAGTCGCTTGATATCCTTATCCATCTCAGGAATAAGATCATCGTCAGGATAATTCATCTTCAGGATTTCAATCCATGCCATCAGACTGGAGATAGGAGTACCCAACTGATGAGCGGTTTCCTTCGACAAGCCTACCCACACCTTATTCTGTTCAGCACGCTTAGAAGTAAGGAGAGCGAAGATAGCGATGACCACGAAAATCATCACCACGCCGAGCTGGATATAGGGATAGGCAGAGAGACGTCGAATCATGAGCGAATCGTCGTAGCACACCTGGATATAGTCGTGAGTAGAGTCATCAAGTTCTATCTTGATGTTCTTGCCCTGAGCCAGGAGACGCTGTCCGATGAGAGCTGCATTCTTCAGACTATCAGCATAATCCTTACCGTCGACATCGATGTTTCTGAACGTCTGCGCCTGGTTGTTGGCATCCATCACGATAACGGGAATAGAGTTATTCTCGTTGATAACCTTCAGCACCAGACTCAAGTCAGTATTTTCATCCGCCTTGTTCAGTGTGCGCATAGCCTCCGCCCAAACCTCCATGCGGTTCCGTTCCTCCAGAGCAAGATCCCGAACTAGGAAATGAGACACGACGAGCGAGGCGACAGCGATGCAAACAGCCGCTATCACCAGATAAATCTTCACCTGTCTTATTCTATCCGTCCAAATCATGCTGCAAAGATACAAAAAATCTGCGAAATCCAAGACCGAACAGGTCAAAAATCTGTGTCATCCCAGACCGAACAGGTCAAAAATCTGTGTCATCCCAGACCGAACAGGTCAAAAAATCTGCGAAATCCAAGACCGAACAGGTCTAAAATCTGTGCCCATCTGTGAAATCTGTGGGAAAAAAGGAAAAGCAGCAAAGAAAAAATCTGCGAAATCTGCGAAATCTGCGTGACAAAAAAAGCCCCGACTACTTTCGTAATCGAGGCTTCCTGATAAAAGAAGGCGGCTACCTACTCTCCCGCATTGCATTGCAGTACCATCGGCGCAAGTGA
>JAIJUV010000061.1 GCA_022732315.1 Prevotella sp. | reverse complement strand
TCTTCAGCCTCATCGATATCATGCAGATAATGAGTGGCATAAAGACATAGCGGACGATAATACTGCTGAAATATCAAGTCTATCTCTTGCATAAACTTTCTCTACCTAAACTAAACTCTTATATAACAAAATAACCCTCCAAATCCGCAAAGACTTGAAGGGTTATTTATGACCTGTTGTCCCAGGCGGATTCGAACCACCACTGACAGAACCAAAAACTGTAGTGCTACCATTACACCATAGGACAATCAAATCAGTTGCAAAGGTAGTGGATTTTTTCTCCACTACCAAATATTTTCAATACTTTTAACGATTACTTAACGGTAATCAAGAAGTAGTTCTTTTTACCTTTCTGAACCAAAAGATACTTGCCGTCAATCAGGTCTTCAGCAGTGATTACCTGGTCGAATGCATTGAGCTTCTCCTTGTTGAGTGAAACGCCACCACCCTTAACGAGTTTGCGCATCTCGCTCTTGCTTGGGAAGATCTGCATACCTTCCTGGTTGAAGAGGTCTACGGCTGTACCACCGAGCAAGTTCTTGTCGAGGTCGTAGTGAGGAACATTGGCGAATACATCGTTCAATGTAGCCTCATCGAGCTGTGCCAGATTCTCCTTGGTAGCCTTACCGAAGAGGATGTTGCTGGCTGCGATAGCCATATCCAAGTCCTCCTGAGAGTGAACCATCACGGTAACCTCCTCAGCCAGACGCTTCTGGAGTACACGGCGACCTGGATCCTGCTTGTGCTCCTCTACGAGGGCATCGATAGTCTCCTTGTCAAGGTCGGTGAAGATCTTGATATACTTCTCAGCATCGTCATCGCTTACGTTCAACCAGAACTGGTAGAAAGCATAAGGAGTTGTGCGGTTGCGATCCAACCAGATGTTACCGCTCTCAGTCTTACCGAACTTCTTGCCGTCTGCCTTGGTAATCAATGGGCAAGTGAGGCAGAAGCACTCTGCATCGTTACCCAATGTACGGTGAATCAGCTCAGTACCGGTAGTCATGTTACCCCACTGGTCGTTACCACCCAACTGGAGGCGCACGCCATACTTCTCATACTGATAGAGGAAGTCGTAGCCCTGGAGCAACTGATAAGTGAACTCTGTGAAAGACAATCCGTCACGAGCCTCACCATTCAAGCGCTTCTGCACGCTATCCTTCGCCATCATATAGTTTACAGTGATGTGCTTACCAACCACACGAGCGAAATCGAGGAAGGTGAAGTCCTTCATCCAGTCGTAGTTGTTCACCAGCTCCGCCTTGTTAGGCTCATTGCCATCGAAGTCGAGGAACTTAGATACCTGCTTCTTGATAGCTTCCTGGTTATGATAGAGAGTCTCTGAATCGAGAAGATTACGCTCCTGGCTCTTGCCAGAAGGGTCGCCGATCATACCCGTGGCACCGCCAACGAGGAGATAAGGCTTATGACCACAACGCTGCAAGTGGCGCAACATCATGATACCGCAAAGGTGACCGATGTGCAGAGAGTCTGCAGTAGGGTCGGTTCCGAGATAGGCAGACACCATGTGGGTGTTGAGATATTCCTCAGTACCTGGCATTATCTGCGCCAGCATACCACGCCATTTCAATTCTTCAACAAAATTTTTTGCCATCGAATGTGATTTCTTTATATATTATATAATATGTATATGGGGCCCAACGATACAGTCGGAAACTTACGGCACGGGATCATAGCCCGAACCACCCCAAGGATTGCACCTCAAGATGCGCCACACGGCCAAAGCCAGTCCCTTGAAGGGTCCATGCTTCAGGATAGCCTGTCTGGCATATTCAGAACAAGTAGGCTGAAAGCGACACGAAGGCGGTGTATAGGGAGTGATGCATACCTGATAGAAGCGGATGGGCAGCAAGAGTACCCAGGCGAGCACTTTCTTTACCCATTTCCATAAGATGCTGAGATTACTCATAGCCGTTCCACTAAAGAGTTGTTCCACTATCGTCAGACAGTCGTTCCACTAATCGTTGCAGGTTTTTCTGCATCTTGGCATCAATCTCATCAGAGTCGTGCAGTTTGCCGTCTTGCCAGATTACGGCGAGCAGCAGTTGCTTGTCGGGCATCTGCGCCATACGCTCCAGCAGCCCATGCTTCCGGGTGCGGTAAGCCTCTCGTATCTGTCGCTTCACCCTGTTGCGCTTCACGGCTCTCTTGAAGAACCTTTTCGAAACGCTCGCCATCAGCTCCACGGGCGCACTCTCCTGTTCCTTCTTGTCAACAAGCAGATACACCATCTTCAGGGGCCATGCCGTCAGGGCACGGGCTTTCCCGGAAAAGAGCTGGTCTATGAGCGTTTTCCGGCACAGATGCTCTCTCTTTCCGAAAGTGTTATCATTTTCTGTCAACATATAGCTTTGCTTCGTTACTTATTTGTTCGCTTAGCCGCTTTTTCAAGCGGCCTAGCTTATTTCTTGTTATTTCGCTTCAGATAATCCTTCAGCGCTCCCGTCATGGATGGGAACTCCTTGGTTGGAGCCTCCAGGTCGATGCGAAGGCCTTCCTCCTCTACGGTCTTCACCGTGGCAGGACCGAAAGCACCCAGTGCGATTTCACCCTGCTTGAAGGTAGGGAAGTTCTTCTTCAAAGCCTTGACACCAGTAGGGCTGAAGAATATCATCATGTCATAATCGAAGTTCTTGACTTCTTCCTCTGTGAAGTCGTTGCTCACGGTGCGATACATCACGCACTCTGTGTGGTTCAACTTCTTCTCGTCGAGCAGATTCTGAACGTCGTCATTATGTACGCTGCTCAATGGAACCAGATATTTCTCGTTCTTATGGCGAGTCATCTGTGCCATCAATCCGTCAATCTTGCCAGTATCTCCGAAGAATACCTTGCGCTTGCGATACTGCACGTATTTTTGAATATAGAGTGCAATAGTCTCAATTACACAGAAATACTTCATGTCTTCAGGAATGGTGATACGCATTTCCTTGGCCAACTTGAAGTAATTGTCCACTGCATGGCGAGATGTAAAAACGACTGCAGTATAGTCGAGCAGATTAATCTTCTGCTGACGGAATTCTTTCGCTGTAAGTCCCTCAACTTTGAAGAATGGACGGAACACACATTCTACGCCATACTCCTTCTCGATATCGAAGTAAGGAGATTTCTCACTGGCTGGTTTTGGCTGAGAAACTAAAATTTTTTTAATCATCTTGTCTTAAAAGTTTATTTTCAAATAATGACTGATTAATACGAGTCCACCCCAAAGGGCAAACAATGGTACTACTTCGAGAGCACAAAAGTACAAAAATATTTGCAAAAAGATGCCATTTCTCTTAAAAAAGATGAGGTAACTCTTATAAAATGACAACATTTTAACCAATACTAGCACTATCAGGGCGTATGTCACCGCCACTTGGAGCGATAAGTCGAAGTAAGACAGCAGCATAACTGCCGGGAACAACAACACACCCTCGCACGATAACAGGAAGAGGTACGCCTTCAGCCACTGTTCATTTTTTTTCTTGTCAAAGAACACCCAACCCGCCAAGGAATAGAGAAATGCCTTCAGCAGGAAGTAGCCCATCACGCAACCGGCATAGATGCTGATTACCAGATTCTGCTCGATGATGAATGTATCTCCGATGGATACCTTCGAGTAGATGAAGTATCCGATGGCCACCAGAAGACAGGTCTGCACCACGAAGAACAGCTGGAAGCGCACCTCTGAACTGGTTTCCGTGATAACGGTGGTTCCCTCACGCTGCGTGCGGAAGAAAGCCTTTGCCTGGCGGATGATGAAGTGCTTCGACTTGGAGAATGCAATGCATGCCAGCACAAAGCACAGGAGCAGCAGCGAGGTGACGAAGTTATCACCTGCCACCGTATAAGGCACTGGGTCGCCCGCCACTCCCAGTCGTCCACCCTTCAGCTCAGGATGGAAGAGCGAGTCTTTCGAGAAGAACGACTCACGGTAGTATTGTGGCAAACTCACATCTCTGAAACTCTTGCCCGCCTCATGTCCTGGCAGGTGCAAGGTGTCAGGCATCTCGCTCCAGTGAATCTCACTGGGTTTGATATGCGCCCTGATCATCGAATCCTGTTGGGCAGGGGTCGCATTCTTAGGCAGCCAACTCAGCACCTGCTTAGGCGTGAGTTGGCTGCTATGGTTTTGCTTGTAGTTCTGCTGCTGCGACCCAGCCTCAGCATCTACTTCTGTATGTATCGAATCTGCTTGCTGCACCATTCTTTAATACCCGAATCCTTCAATCCGGTCTCTCTTATTTTGTTCGTTCCTTAAAGTCCGAAAACCTTCTTGATCTCATCCACCTTGTCGAGCTTTTCCCAGGTAAAGAGTTCCACCTTCATGGTCTTTGCCTCGTGGTAACGGCTGGTGAAGGTCTTCTCCACTACCTCGTTCTTACGACCCATGTGACCGTATGCAGCTGTCTCGAAGAACATTGGCTGGCGCAACTTCAGCTGGCGCTCGATGGCCTTTGGACGGAGATCGAACATCTCGGCAATCTTCTTGGCGATTTCACTGTCGGTCATGTTCACATGACTTCTGCCGTAGGTGTTTACATAGATGCTTACTGGCTCTGCCACACCGATAGCGTAACTTACCTGTACCAGCATCTCGTCGGCAACACCGGCTGCCACCATGTTCTTGGCGATATAGCGGGCTGCGTAGGCTGCAGAACGGTCCACCTTACTTGAGTCCTTACCCGAGAAGGCACCACCACCATGGGCACCCTTGCCACCATAGGTATCTACGATGATCTTGCGGCCTGTCAAACCGGTATCTCCGTGAGGACCACCAATCACGAACTTGCCTGTTGGGTTCACGAAGTACTTGATGTCGTCGTTGAAGAGAGCCAATACCTTGTCGCTCAGATGAGTCTTGACACGTGGAATCAGGATGTTGAGCACATCCTCGCGAATCTTAGCCAGCATAGCCTCGTCGTCATCCTCGCCGTTAGCCTTCTTGATGAAGTCATCGTGCTGGGTAGAAACCACGATGGTATCGATGCGCTGTGGGACATTGTCGTCTGAATACTCGATGGTTACCTGACTCTTAGAGTCTGGACGGAGATAAGTCATCACCTTGCCCTCCTTGCGGATATCGGCAAGTACACGCATGATGAGCTGAGCCAAGTCGAGTGATACAGGCATGAAGTTGGCGGTTTCGTTGGTTGCGTAACCGAACATCATACCCTGGTCGCCTGCGCCCTGGTTCTCATCCTCCTCGCGGCTCACACCGCGGTTGATGTCGTCGCTCTGCTCGTGGATAGCGGTGAGCACACCACAAGAGTCGCCGTCAAACTGATACTCGCTCTTGGTATAGCCAATCTTCTTGATGGTCTTGCGGGCGATGGTCTGCAAATCTACATAAACGTTAGAGCGAACCTCGCCCATGATTACAACCTGACCCGTAGTACAGAAGCTCTCGATGGCGCAGTGAGCGTGGTCATCGTAAGCCAGGAACTGGTCAAGCAAGGCGTCTGAAATCTGGTCAGCCACCTTATCTGGATGTCCTTCAGAAACTGATTCTGATGAAAACAAATATGCCATATTTTCCTTTAATTTTCTATTAATATTTCCTGTTCTTTATTTTGCGGCTGCAAAGTTACGCATTTTTTTTCAGATTCTGCCATTTTCCACTGAAAAATTGAGCGTAATTCCACGGATATTCTACCATTTACGGCAGATTGCCCCCCGAATGCTTTTCCCGATACTTGATATTGCGTGGATGATGGTAGAGGATGGCCTCCCTGAGGTCGGAAGTTTCTATGTGGGTATAGATTTCCGTGGTGCCGATATCCTCATGCCCCAGCAGTGCCTGAATCACCCTCAGGTCGGCTCCTCCCTTGAGCAGGGCGGTGGCGAAACTGTGGCGCAGGGTATGGGGCGATATGGTCTTCTTGATGCCTGCATCCTGAGCCGTATTCTTGATCATGATGAGAATCATGTGGCGGGTGAGATGGGCGCCGCGGCGGTTCAAGAAGACATAGTCTTCCTCGCCGGGTTTAATCTTCATCAGGTTGCGGTCGATATACCACAGGTTGATTTCCTTCAGCGCCTTTTCCGAGATGGGAACCAGTCTCTCCTTCTTGCCTTTTCCCATCACCCGGATAAACTTCTCCTCCTCATAAACCTGACTGATTTTCAGGGTCACCAGTTCCGACACGCGCAATCCGCAGGAGAAGAGGGTTTCGATGATAGCCTTGTTGCGCTGTCCCTCCCATTTCGAGAGGTCGATGGCAGACTCCAGCATATCCACCTCCTCCACCGAGAGATATTCCGGCAGATGTTCTCCTATCTGTGGCGACGGCAACAGCTCCGTAGGGTCATCCTTCAGATAATCATCAATCACCAGGTAACGGTAGAAGGAGCGCACGCCGCACAATACGCGGGCATGCGAAGTTGCCGAGATGCCCTTGTCGTGCAGACTCGCCGAAAAGTTCTCCAGGTCTTCCAGTTTCATTTCCAGCACTCCCTTGTCGTTGTTCCTGGCATATTCCATCAGATAATCCAGGTCGTGCCGGTACGCCTCCAGCGTATTGAGCGAATAGTTTCGCTCCAGCTTGAGGTATCTCATATAGTTCTTGATGATGTCATTAGCCATTTTCTTATCTATTTTCTTATCTATTTTCTTGTCTGTTTCCAATTTTATTATTACCTTTGCATTCAGGTTAGCTGATATCAGCCAGCCCATTGCATCTGCAAAGATACAAAAAATAAACGATACAGACTTAAAAAATCATGTGATTATGAAGATACAGATTATTAATGGTCCTAATTTGAACCTCCTGGGCGTCCGCGAACCAGGCATTTACGGCAGCAACTCCTTCGAGAGCTACCTGCCTAAGCTGAAGGCTAAGTATCCTGATGTGGAGATTGAGTATTACCAGAGTAACATCGAGGGCGAGCTCATCAACAAGTTGCAGGAAGTGGGCTTCTCCTACGATGGCGTGGTGCTCAACGCCGGTGCCTACACCCATACCAGCATTGCCCTGCAGGATTGCATCCGCAGCCTGAAGTGCCCTTGCGTAGAGGTTCACATCTCGAATGTACACAAGCGTGAGGAGTTCCGCCATCATTCTTACATCTCCTGCGCCTGCCTCGGAGTAATCTGCGGCTTTGGTCTAGCGTCTTACGACCTTGCCATCGCCGGAATCTTAGCACAGAAGGAAAACGGGGAGTAAGATGACAGAGACTGAACTTATCGACAAATATATCTGCCAGCATATCGAGCCGGAGGGTGATTATCTCTACCGTCTCTATCGTGCCACCAACATCCATACCATCCACGGACGTATGGCGAGCGGGCACATCCAGGGCCGACTGCTCAAGATGCTGGTGCAGATGGTCCGCCCCAAGAATATTCTTGAGGTGGGCACCTTCAGTGGCTACAGCGCCATCTGCCTTGCCCAGGGATTGCAGGAGGGCGGCAAGCTCTATACCTTTGAAATCAACGACGAGATGGAGGATTTCACCCGTCCCTGGATTGAAGGTTCGGATGTTGCCGACAAGATTGATTTCCGCATCGGCGATGCCAACGTTGAAGCACCCAAACTGGGTGTGATGTTCGACCTGGCTTTCGTGGATGGCGACAAGCGCACCTACATCGAGACTTACGAGATGGTGATGGGCATCCTGAACCCGGGAGGATACATCCTGGCGGATAACACCCTGTGGGACGGTCACGTCATCGACCCGGCTTACGACCGCGACCAGCAGACCAAGGGTATCCGTGCCTTCAACGACATGATAGCCCAAGACCCTCGCGTGGAAGTGGTGATTCTGCCGCTGCGCGATGGTTTGACACTCATCCGAAAGAAATAAGAATCCCCATAAAAAGTTCTATCCGCCACTGGCGGATACAAATACGGCAGTGGCGAACATACATCCGCCACTGCCGTACGTCTATCCGGCAACACCGGATAGACTTTTTATTTCCCTATAATATCTAATCTTCTTGTATCCTATACTTTTTCTAGTTCAGCAAACGCTTGCTCAATGCCCTTACCGGATACCAGACTGAAAGCCAGCCCACGGCGATGACCGTTACGAAGATGATTGCCACATCCGTATAGTGAACGCTCACCGGATAGGCATCAACGATAAACGAACCTTCAGAATCACCCAATCTCACAAAGCCATACTGCTGCTGCAGCCAGCAGAGCAGCAAACCCAGTCCGATGCCTATCACGGCACCAATCACGGCTATCATTCTTCCCTCAAAAAGGAAGACATGCGTTATCTGCTTGTCGTTGGCACCCAGATTTCTCAGCGTCACCACATCGTTCTTCTTGTCGATGATCAGCATCGAGAGCGAACCGATGATGTTGAAACATGCCACCACCAGGATAAAGGTCAGGAAGATATACGCCATCAGCTTTTCTATCTGCATAATCTTGAACGTATCCTCCTGCTGCTCGAACCTATCAAGCACCTTGTATTTGTTGCCTGCTATCTGCTGCATCTCTGCCTTCACCGCCTGCAAGTCGCTGCCCTCCTTCAGTCTGATTTCCAGGTCAGAGAGCATGCCCTGCTGGTCAAAGAGGTTGCGGGCGAAGGAGATGGAGGTGATGATGTAATTCTGGTCGTATTTCGACTGCTTCACGGCGAAGAGCACACCCGGCGATACCAGCGAATCGGCCACGAAACCGTCGCCCGGACTCATCATGTCGAGCTGTCCTTCCTTCTTAGGCGCATAAATCTTCAGGAAGCCATCCCATCTTGCCCCGATGCCCAGCGTCTGAGCCAGACGGATGCCCACCGTGCCATACTGCAGGTTGGCAGCACGGAGCGAGAAGCTTCCATCGCCATAAAGAATATCGTTGATATGCGATAACTCTGCAAAGTTATCATCCACGCCCTTGATCTTCACCATTGTCTGTCGGTCGGCATAGATAGCCAGTGCCTGGTCTTCTACGGTTTCCGTAGCCACATCCACCTGTGGCAACTGGCGTATCTTCGTCAGTATCGGGTCGTCGGCAGGCACCGTCTTTCCCTCCACCGGCATCACCTTGAGCTGCGGGTCGAAACTGGTAAAGAGCGATGCCACCAGGTCGTGAAAGCCGTTGAACACGCTCAATACGATGACCAGCGCCATCGTAGCCACCGCCACACCAATCACCGAAACAGAACTGATGACGTTGATGACGTGCGTACTCTTCTTGGAAAAGAGATACCTACGGGCTATAAAGAATGGAAAATTCATTTGTCTTACTTCATTTATATAATATAGGGAGTCAAGGCAGTTGTCATAACTCCTTAACTCCCTTCAATCTTTCAGTTCTCTCTTTTACTTCTTCAAGAGTTCGTCGATGTGCTCCAGGTAATCCAGACTGTCGTCCAGGAAGAAGCGGAGCTCTGGAATGATGCGCAGCTGGTTTCTCACCTTTCTGCCCAAGTCGAAGCGGATGGTCTTCTCGTTGGCATTGATATTCTTCAGAATCTCCTCACCCTTCTCAGATGGGAACACACTGAGGTAAGCGGTGCAGATGCTGAGGTCTGGACTCACTCTTACCTTGGTAACACTTACCATCACGCCGTGCATCATGCGGGTCTGTGACTGGAAGATAAGACTCAACTCCTTCTGGAGAAGTCTTGATATACGGTTTTGTCTTGTTTCTTGCATAACTATAAACTATTAACTATAAATTATCAACTATTCAAGGTCCACGTGCGTCACGTCCACCTGCTCATGCAGGAATATCAGCGCCGACTCCTTGAACTTTTCCTCACTTTCCGTTGTCAGATACTGGCATGTGCCATTGTGGGTTATCATCTGCTCCATTTTAGAATGTCGCTTCAGGTAATCCTTCAGGCTGTTTGCCACATACTGTCCCTGTGGTACCACTCTCACGCCATCGGGAAGATTCTTCACGATGCTGCTCATGAGCAGTGGATAATGGGTGCAACCCAGGATGATGGTATCGATGTCCTCATCCATGCGCATCAGCTGGTCGATGCGCTTCTTCACGAAATAATCAGCACCAGGGCTGTCTGCCTCGTTTGCCTCAACGATAGCAGCCCAGAGCGGACAAGCCACTCCGCTTACCTGGATATCAGGCCACAGCTTTCCTATCTCCATCTTGTAGCTCTCGCTCTTGATGGTTCCCTCGGTGGCAAGGATGCCCACGTGGCGACTCTTGGTCAGCGTACCTATCACCTCGGCGGTAGGACGGATGATGCCCAGCACGCGGCGGTCAGGGTCCAGTTCCGGGATGTCTCTCTGCTGAATAGAGCGCAGCGCCTTAGCCGAAGCCGTATTGCAACCCAGGATAACCAGATGGCATCCCATGGAAAAAAGCTTCAGCACAGCCTGGCGGGTAAACTTATACACCACCTCGAACGAGCGCGATCCGTAAGGCGCACGGGCATTGTCGCCCAGATACATGTAGTCATACTGCGGCAACATCTGGCGCAGGCCATGCAGGATGGTGAGGCCGCCATATCCGGAGTCAAAGATTCCGATAGGTCCGGGATTGGAAGGCAGCATCATTTCAGTTTCTCCTCCAGCGCAGCTGTAATATCCTCACCCATCTCGGCATTGAGATAAGGAGCGGCATTGTTGTCGGTATTGAGGATGAAGGCGAATCCCTTCTCCTTACCTATCTTCTGAGCCTCCTCGTTCACCTTTGCCTTGAGCGGAGCGAAAGCCTCGTCCTCAGCCTGCTTCAGGAGTCGGTTCGCCTCAGCCTTGAAGGCGATGTTCTTCTCCATCAGTTCACGCAGTTCAGCCTGTCGCTTTTCCAGGATTGTCTTGGCATAAGAGCGCTGGCCATCGAGAAACTCCTCGTACTTGCTGTTAAACTCATTCTCCACGCGCTTGGTCTCCTCATCATACTTTGTGCGCAGTTCGTCCATATTATGCTTGGCTATGGCGTAACCAGGCATGGTATGAAAAACCTGCTCAAAGCTGAAGTAGCCAAAACGCCATGCTGGCTGTGCAGCCACGGCAGCTGGTTGTTGTGTTTCCCCCGCCTGGCTCTGCTGTGCAGAAGCCGAGAGGGCAACAAGAGCGAAAGCCAAAAATAAGAGATTCTTTTTCATAATGCGTGATACCTTATTTGATTATTTTTGTGAATAGATGTGCTAGATGATAAATAAGGGCAGGCACTTGTGCCTGCCCTTAGCTTCATTATCGTAATACTTACGTTGGATTACTTAATCTTAGACTGTACTTCCTTGGTTACATCCACCACGTTGGCGCCGGTATAGATAGCAGTGCCATCCTCCATGATGTATGTATAGTTGCCAGCCTTGCCCACAGCCTCGATAGCTGCACGCACCTTGGCGATGATAGGCTGCATCAGCTCGCTGCTCTTCTTCTGCAACTCCTGCTGACCGTCCTGGTAAGCCTGCTGAATCTTCTGCTGCAGAGTCTGGAGTTCAGTCTCCTTCTGCTGCTTGGCAGTAGCGTTCATGGTGCTTGCACCCTTCTGGTACTCGTCAGCCTTGCGCTGCAACTCATCCTGCATAGACTTCAGTTCGTTCTCCTTCTGCTTCTGGAGAGCTTCCATCTCGCCATTAGCCTTAGCTACGTCAGGCAAAGACTGCATAATCTGCTGGGTGTTAACCTTGCCAAACTTCTGAGCCATCATTGTCATTGGTGCACAAAGCATCAACATTAAAATAAGCTTTTTCATTTCTGTTTTATTCTTTTTTAATTATTATTCTTTGTTCTTAAAGAGCCCCGTTTAGAGCCGCGCCCTTTCTTATCGGCTGCAAATATACAATTATTTCTCGAAATAACCTAAATTATTTGCTTGAATAACATTTATTACTTGTTAGAATAGCCTAATTTCTGCAATACTTCGTTGCTGATGTCTATTTTTGGCGATCCGAAGATGATTCCATTGTTGCTGGCTCTGTCGATAACAAGCGAGTAACCGCGCAGGTCGGAGATTTCCTTCACTGCGTTGTATATCTCCTCCTGAATAGGTCCCATCAGTGCCTCGCGCATCTTGTAGAGGTCGCCCTCGGCTCCGAAGTATTTTTTCTTCAGGTCGCTGGCTTCCTTCTCTTTCTGCATGATGGCATCCTGCTTGGCTTTCTTCTGCTCCTGAGAGAGGAAGACTACCTCGTTCTGATAGTTCTTATACAGGGTGCTTGCCTCCAGGTTGATGGCCTCTACCTCGGCCTGCCACTTGCGGCTCACCTGGTTCAACTGTTCGTTGGCACGCTCGTAGGCGGGTACATTCTTCAGGATGTACTCCATATCTACCAATGCATATTTCTGTGCATGTGCTGAGATGGCTGCTACAGCCATCATCAGCATCAATACTATTTTCTTCATAAAATCCGTTTTTAGAATTCCTGACCCAAGATGAAGTGGAACTGGCTTCCACCCTTCTTATACTGGCTGCCGTTCCATACCTTGTCGAAACCGTAAGCCCAGTCGATACCCATCAAACCTACCATTGGCAGGAAGATACGCACACCTACACCGGCACTGCGCTTCATGCTGAATGGGTTGAAGTCCTTGGTATCATACCATGCATTACCTGCCTCTACGAAGGTCAAACCATAGATAGTGGTATTGCCCAGCAGGAATGGATAACGCAACTCCAGTGAGAAGCGGTCGTAGGCATAAGCATAGTAACCGGTGTTGCGGGTATAAGATACGGAACCGTTCTCGTAACCGCGGAGTCCGATGGTTTCCTCACCATAGTAAGATGAGTAACCGCTCATACCGTCACCACCCACATAGTAGGTCTCGAATGGACTCTTCTTGTACTTGTTGTAAGCGCCGAGCAAACCGAGCTCTACGCGGGTCATCAAGACGAGACACTTCTGACCGCTGGTCAATGCGGTATAGGTCTTTGCCTTGAACTTCCACTTGTGGTACTCAATCCAGCGATACTTCTCCTGCTGCTCCTCAGAGTAGGTTGGAGAGTTGGCGTTGTTGGCAAGGTTCTTGTAGTCCTTGTTGTCGAACGCACTCCATGGTGGAGTGAGGTTCACGCTTGCCTCGAACTCAGAACCACGACGTGGGAAGAGCTGGTTGTCGGTTGATGTACGGTTCAATGCGATGGTCAAGTTCAAGTTGTTCGCATTACCGTTGGTCATCAGCATATAGCTCCAGTTTCTCATCATGTAGCGCTGGTAAGCCAACTGCACCGACAGGGTGAAGTAATCATCTGGCCAGCGGAGGCGCTTACCCCAACCGAGGCTCACACCCACCATCTGGATGTACTTATCCGGATCGTAATAATTCTCGTAGTTATTGTAGTAACCGGAGCCGTAGCCATACATGTAACTCATGTAGTTGTTCATGTAAGCACTGTTGTAGTAGTTGCTTGACACGTCGGTACTCTTGCTGTAGTAGGCACCCACGCTGAACTGGATAGGGCGCTTGCCGCCAAACCAGTTGGTAGAGTAGCTTACGTTGTAGCTCTGGTAGTAGGTACCGTTGGTCTGTGCACCGATGCTCAGCACCTCACCATCACCGATAGGCATGATACCACGATGTTCCTTATTCTTGTTGAAGAGGTTTGCCATAGAGAAGTTGTTGAGCTTCAAGCCCACACGTCCGATGACACCCGTCTGACCCCAACCGAGCGAGAACTCAATCTGGTCG
>JAIJUV010000353.1 GCA_022732315.1 Prevotella sp. | reverse complement strand
GGCTGATGTAATGTCTAACAATAGATTTGTCATCATAGTTGAATGGTTTTAAAATTGTTATTATATAATGTTTTTGTATTTCTTTCGATGTGAAGTTTGCGGGGATTCTGAGTCTTATCTGCTCAGAATTTCCTTGGAAACGAAGCCAGCCTTGTCTCCGTTCTTGGCATTCGTATTGATAAAATCTGGAAAGAAGAAGAGTTTGAGCACCAGGAAGATGATGGCAAGCTTGATGAGGATGACTGCCCAGAGCGTCTTGCCCAGGGTCATCGTCCTGAAACCATCGTAATAGAGATGGAAAATCCGGGACAGCAGTCCTTGTTTCATCGGTTTTACATCCGTTTTCTTCAGGTTTTTATCCTTTTTCTTCTGCATAAGCACTCCTTCTTTAAAAAATCTGCTGCAAATCTACAATAAAATTATGTAACTACCAAATATTTTCTTGAAAAAGTTACAAAAAGATTGTTTTTAGATATCTCATAAGGGAGTTATTTTAAAGTTTTTCTTTTTAATTTCATCTGTTTATCCATCAAAAAGTAATCTATCTTCTCTAAAAACTCTCGTTTTATTCCTTTATGTTAAAATCTTCTCCCCAAAAATCGCCTATCTTTGCAGTCTCATTACAAGAAAAAAGTTCTAATAATCTTTGTGCTTTAAAGAGAAAACATCGTAGAATTCGTTGTGCTGGAAAATCTGATGTTTTTTTATGGAATAAGTCTTGCCGTTTCATCAGAATTTATTATCTTTGTCCCCCTAAAACATAGAAAACATTTTAATCAGAAATAATCAGAAGAAATAATGAATATAGAATCTGTTAGAGAGTATTGCCTCTCGCTTCCCCTCGTAACCGAGGATTTTCCTTTTGATGAGCAGACCTTGGTGTTTCGCATCTTGGGCAAGATCTTTGCCTGTGTTGACCTGGAGCGCCCCGAGTGGGTTACGATGAAATGTAATGCCGATTACGCCCTCGAACTCCGGGAAGTGCATCCCGAAATAGAAGGCGCATGGCATTGGAATAAGAAATACTGGAATCAGGTAAACCTTTATGGCACGCTGGAAGATGATTTCATCCAGGCCCTGATTCGCCACAGCTATTCCGAGGTGGTGAAGAAGCTCAAGAAACAGGAAAAGCTTGAGCATCCTGAAATCATGGAGGTGAAGGAATAGGGAGAAAGAAAAAATAAGAAGGCTCTGAATTAGCAATAAGAAATGCTGATTCAGAGTCTTCTTATTAATTTATAATTCCTAGCTTTTTGAGTCTGGAGTAAATCGCTCCTCTCGAGCGTTCCATGATTTCTGCTATTTCCTTTATCTTTTTTCCTTCATTATAAAATTTTATAAGAATATCATCTGCTTCTTTTTCCCAAGGAAGATAGGCGTTTCCGTGTTCTTTTCTTTTTTCTTCGACAGAATACGCTTTCTTAAGTGTTGGTTTTGTTGAAGTTTTATCCAGAATCCTGTATTCCCAATCCTCAATAGTCCTTGTCTCTGTGCTGAAGCTGATGCCAATCTTTACGAGCTTTCTTTCATCAGCCTCGAAAGGAACCATGTAGCCTTTTTCGTCTATCTGGGCGAGGGCTTCCTTGGCAGGCTTGTTGATCTTTATCTCGAAGACGAAGATGGTGTGGGGCGAGAACATCACGGCATCGGCCCTGCCCCTGCAACTCTTCACCTGCGTGAGAACGGCTATGTTCATCATCGAAAGCATGATGTAGAATACGGTTTCATAATAATACTCGTTTTTCTGCATGTCAGCCAATACATCTTTCCCGCCTTCTGGATAAGGAATGGAAGCGAAGTAGGATTTCATCAGCGTCATCGCCTTGTCGATGTTTCCATACACCAATGCCTGATAGAATTTTGCCGCAAACCCCAGCGATGTGCCGTCGCTCAGATTCGTGTAGAGCGGCAGCAGGTTTTCCATCAAGCCGGCCCTTACTTCCTTGTTTGGAATGCCGAGAAAGTAGCCTTTGGTGAGAGGGTCGTAGTCCTTGATGGTAAGGTAGCCGCTCTGATAGAGCAATGGCAGGGCATCCGTCATCTTCTCCGTAGGACGGTCGAACGAAGACGAGAAGGCGAAGACATTATCCAGCTCCGTCACGTCAGTCTTGAATCTCTGCATCTGATTGATGAGATAGGTAGAAGTGCCCGATGCAAACCAGTAGTCCTCTATCTCGCCCGACGCCAAGGCTCGCATCAGACTAAACGGATTGAAGATGTCGGGGCTGTTTCTTGTGAAATGATAGCCGTCGTAATTCTCCTGGAGCAACCGTGCCATCTCTTCCTTGCTCACCCCATTGTGCTCCGCCATCAGTTCGATGTCCTGGCTCAGGGTGGTGGTGAGCTCCTCCTTGGTAATGCCGCAGATGGCAGCAAACTCTGGGTCCATGGAGATATTG
>JAIJUV010000352.1 GCA_022732315.1 Prevotella sp. | reverse complement strand
TTATCATAGTGGATATTTGCACAAACGCAGATAAATGGAGATTATGCCTATATTAGAACGAAAGATTGCGCACAAAATGACAACTTTGTGCAGCCATATGACTTATCCGGAGTTAGTGCTGCCCCTGCATAAGCATGCGGAGTATCAACTGATAATTTTCACCCACGGCAGCGGAAAGCAGTTTGTGGGAGAGGGCGTTGCGCCTTATGCAGAAGGTGATGTTGCGCTGATAGGAAGCTATGTTCCGCATCTTCATCTTTATAAAAGCAGGATGAAGAGTGGGGAGAATACAGGGAAGGAAGAGCCTGGAAATATTGGGAAAAGAGAACTTAAACCAGGGCTTGAAACAGAACTTGAAGATAGGCTCTATAGTAGTGGCGAAGCCATCCAGTTCAGTCCTCAATTGTTTCCTTCGTCTCTTTTGAATTTACCTGATTACGCCCATATTTCAGAGCTTCTTTCAAAGAGCCAGTATGGAATACGATTCTATGATGAGGGTTTGTATGATGAGCTCTTAGAGATGATGAAGGCTTTCGATTCATCCACCCACACCTCACGGCTTATCATCCTGCTCCAGATTCTCGACCGCTTGCATCATTGCAAGAAAACGCAACTCCTGTCGCCTACGGCTTACAGCAATGCTAATCGTCAACCCGAGTTGGAGGAGCCTATCGGCAGAATCTACACCTATTTATATAATAACTTCCGTGAGAAGGTGGTGCTGAAGGATGTTGCCGATTTTGTAGGTCAGAATCCGACTTCGCTTTGCCGTTATTTCAAGAAATCCACCGATAAAAGCATCTTCCAGGTGTTGGCAGAAATCCGTGTCGAATACGCCTGCAAGCTGCTTGCCAATTCAGATCTGACTATCACAGAAGTGGCTTTCTGTTCCGGCTACAATACGCCGACTCTCTTCTTCGAGCAGTTTCAGAAGATCATCCATCTTACTCCTGCTGAATATCGCAGGGAAATTAACGGGACTGCTAAGTGATGGCTAAAATTGCAAAGATACTCTATCATAATGCAAATATACAGAACTCAGCTATGCAAAAAAGCTGTAACTTTGCACCGTCAAAAAAAATAGTTGAATTTAAAGATTAGTTTAATCATGGAAAAGGAAATATTATTGAATAATGGAGTGAAGATTCCTACACCGGGTTTCGGAACGTTTCTTACTCCTGATGGAGCAACCTGCGTTGAAGCTGTGAAAGCTGCCATCGCTGCAGGCTACACCCACATCGACACCGCTGCTGTCTATAAAAATGAGAAGAGCGTGGGCGAGGGAATCAAGGAAAGTGGAATCAAGCGTGAGAATCTCTTTGTTACCAGCAAGGTTTGGAACACAGAGCGTGGTTACGACAAGACCTTGAAGGCGTTTGACAAGACTTTGAGCGATTTAGGGCTTGATTATCTCGACCTCTATCTCATTCATTGGCCAGCCAACGAGTTGCAGTTTGGCAAGGATGCAAATCAGCAGAATGTAGATACTTGGAAAGCGATGGAGCGTCTGCATGAAGAGGGCTTAATTCGCAGCATCGGTCTTTCCAACTTCATGCAGCATCATGCAGAGCCAGTAATGGCGAAGGCAAACATCTGTCCAATGGTTGACCAGATAGAGTATCATCCTGGATTCACCCAGAAGGAGTGTGTGGAGTTCTGCCAGAAGAACAACATTCTTGTGGAAGCATGGAGCCCATTGGGAAGAGGTAATGTCTTGGATAATCCTCTCTTGAAGTCGATTGCTGCCAACCATGGCAAGAGCGTGGCTCAAGTAGTCATCCGATGGGTGATGCAGACAGGCGTGCTGCCACTGGCAAAGTCGGTTACTCCAAGCCGAATCAAGGAAAACTTCGATGTATTCGACTTTGAACTCTCTCAGCAGGAAATGTTTGAAATCGCATCGCTGAAGGCTGACAGAATAGGTTCAGACCCCGATACATGTGATTTCTAATACGCTATGGTTTGGAGTGAAATGCTCCCAAAACATATAAGATGAAAATGTAAAAAGTTACGGAGAATATGAATATTCTCCGTAACTTTTTACTTAAAACATTCATATAATTTATCTGTTGTTTTCACCCTATGCAGGAAAATCTATTTACAAAATGCAGATCAGTCAATATCTATTAATTGGAAATGCTTGTTGAAGGTTAAATCCAACCCATTTGCCAATTCCACTTCGTATTCATTCTTGTTCATTTCAATCTTTTTTACCGCTTGCGCTGGATAATTCTCCTTCAGGTAGTTTCTGATGGCCTGCGGAATCAGCTTGGCTGGCACTTTTCCCTGCTTGCAGTCAATCTCAGTGAGATTTCCTTTTTTATCGAATTCCAGCTTGGTTCCGTTCTGCAAAACCACATCATAACTCTTGTTGATAACTCCCGTCTCAATGGTAGCAAGTATCACCTTCTGATTGTTGAAATGGTTGCT
>JAIJUV010000351.1 GCA_022732315.1 Prevotella sp. | reverse complement strand
GTCACCAACTTCACCTTATTCTCTAAATTCTTGATTACCATTGCTATTTCGTTTTTTACCTTTTACTCTTTTACCTCTTTTACCTTTTTACCTTTAATGAACAACATGGGCAAGTGTCCCCTGTGCCGACATCTTGGCTTGTTGTGCCACACCCTCACCGAAGTTTCTGGTGGAGAATGCGGTATCGCCCTCTGGTATCATCCATGCCGCAAGGTCTGGAACCAAGTTCAGACACTTCAACGCCACGATGCTTGCTGCCATCAGATACCCTGCCGAGAAGAACGAGTTCTGCAGATATGCTGCCATTGTCTGTTCACTGGCGGTGATAGCCGTCAGGTTCTCCACCTGTATGCAAAGCACAATGTCGAAGAGCAACAGAACATAGAATCCCACGAAGTAGAGCATGGCTCCATAGAAATGCACAGTCAGATACCTTGTCAGCCACTTCGCCCAACTGCTTTCCCATTTCGGCAAGAGTGAGAATGCCCATTGTATCGGTCCGAATATCGTCAGCATTCCCAATAGTATCTGTTGACAATAGATGGTGCTCCACCAACCGATACGAAACACAATCAATGCTATCAGCATTACTATCTTGTCGATGTTCACTACGGCTCCTGCCGTCAATGAGGTAAACCACAGTTTTGCTGCGTCTTTCTCCATGTTGGTTACTTCATCCACACCTGTCTGCTCCATGGTCGATTCCACCAGATTCGGATCTGTTGTCCCCTTATGGGCAATGTCAGCCTGGGCTTGTACGTTGGTGTACATCGTATCTCTGGTATAGATGAGCTGCTGAACTTCCGTAAACTTGTCCTCTATCTGTGTGGCTTCCGCCTCATAAAGATCATGGGTATAACTTCCGATGGAGTTTGGAATGTAACTCAGGAAGTCCAATACGCACCAATTGCTACCACTGTTTGTCATACCGGTATCGGCAGGAGGGTACCACCAACAGAGGATGATACTTATCACCAGTGGCTTGAATAGTTTCATCACATCCAGTGGCTCATGCTTCACCATCATCTTGTAAGCCATATTCGCTGCCACCACGATGGAGAAGAGGGCTGCGAGTGCCATACACATCTGGACCACCCACCAAAATGGTCCGTTTGAACCTGTGAATGTTGCATCACACAGAAACTCGTTGGTCTGGAAAATCACGTCATCAATCTCTTCTTCCAAGATATTGATACCGAAGTCGGATAATATGCTGCTGTTGTCTGCCATAACTCCTTATCTGTTTATTTTCAAATCATTGTCATCCTCATTCGAGCCGTTATTACTGCCAGAAGATGTGTTGTTTCTCACTGCCATTCCTGCCTCTCGCCATTTGCTGGATGCACTGCTGATGATACTTCGTTTGTTGGCGGTCTGATAGTTACCGTTTGCAGCCAACAGTTCCTTTGTCTTGCTGGCATTCGACATCTGCACCAGTTGCTTCACAAGTGTCTCGTTCCGTTTTGCCACATCTGCATAAATCTGTAGGTACATCTTCTTACGCTTGGCATTGGGCATATAGGCATCCTTGGTGGCTTTGATGGCTGTCTCATAGACATGATAGTATTCCGTCCAGCGTTGCTTGTCACCGATGGAACCGCCTACAGGCAGGATGCGGTCGATGTTCTTCTTGAAGGCATCCATCTTGCTGTTTATTTTGCTTCCTTCCACTTTCCAGGCGAGGTCAATCTGACGGTCTGCCATATTCAACGCCTCAATCTCTGCTCTTTTGGTCAGGGCAGAGTCTATGGCTTCGGCATATTCCACTTGATTGTAAGCTCCGATTCCTGCCGTGGTACGAAAACCGAGTTTGTTCTTGCTGGCAGCCGATTTCTTGTAACTGCTGTGCAGTAACTGATAGTACAATTCTGGTGACAGACTACCACTACCGATTTCCATCACCGTTATCTGGTTCTTTTTCGAACTGTCATGATTGTATGTTACACCACTTTGGGCATTGCCGCTGATAGCGACTCCCAACATCAACATGATGGTTCCTATTCTTGTTTTCTTTCTATCCATGCCTATACATTATTATATATGGGATTATAAATTCTTCGTTCTCTCAATATCCGAGTTTACCTGCCACTCGCCACCGACCGAAGGCATCTTCCAGTATTTGCTGCTTGCTTTTGGTTCGGTAAACCTTTTCTTTCCAATAGCCGATGCGCACTTGGATATATCGCCACGACTCAAAGTAGCTTTTGTTCAGATGCTTCTCTATATTGTCAAGCGAGGTGTTGATGCTTTCCAATACCACAAGAAGGTCTGCCGTAGAACACGCTGCCGCTCCTGTGGCATACAGCACCAAGTCGCTCACGCTTTTGTAGAGGTATTCGCTTTCATTTGCGATATTCTCTATGGCTCGTCGGTTAATACCTATCAGTATGGTATCGGCAAGCGAAATGCGCTTTCGTTTGATGACTTTTT
>JAIJUV010000350.1 GCA_022732315.1 Prevotella sp. | reverse complement strand
AGCCGATTTCATGGCTCGCAGAAACAGCCATCCATCCGGTATCAAGCGTATCGCAATCGCAACTTTGGTCTGTATCATCTTATTAGGTTTCATCAGTTACCCATTACTGCATCAGCCGGAGAGGAGCATAAACACTACCCCTGAACATACCGAAGCCAAGAAGGATACAGTCATCCGCCAGCAAACCAAGAAGCCTGCCCCACTTTCCAATGGCCAGAAATCCCTGCAGCCAACAGCTACCGAGCCATCTTCTGCATCACAGGCACAAGCCGCCGAACTCCTATCCGAAGGCAAGAAGACAATCGACAAGATGTGGAAGGATTCCGGCATCGACACCATCCGTTCTGTAGAGAAAAAGAGCGAAGCATTCTATCAGTTTGTAGATAAGAGTAATGAATTCATCACAACGACTTATCCACAGACATTCTCTAAGGACATAGACGGCAAGAAGGCAGATATCATCTATGAACTGTCCTCTTATACCACTGAGAGATATGTGAAACCCACCTTGTCGAGATTTCAATCTTCTAAGTAATGCTCTACGATGATGCCGTTCTTCTTACCTATGGCATAAGTAACCGGTTCATCATCTCCATGTTTCCAGTCATGAAGATAAGCAGGCTCATGATTGATAAAATGACGGCACTCAAAAGTATCATCTTTCGCCAATCTGGTATTTTCTGATGACACCACCTTGAAACTTCCGTTTCCCTGATACCTGATGATGCAGGTTCTGTCGGGCAGCCAGGAAAGTTTAAGCATCTGTCCCTCATAAAGATCATCGCAAGATATTTCCTTGCCTATAACCATCTGGCTCTGCTGCTCTCCCGTCCCTAGCGACAATCCGAACTCCTCAAAGTCTGCATAACCGAGAAAATTAGCCAGCACATTCTTGGTAAACTTACTGGCAGAAACCCCTTCGCTCACGTATCCCCAGAATCGTCGCAGCGTAGAGGCACTCACCCTTTGCTGGGTACGTTCCTCCACCTTTTCGCTCAACCAAGCGAAGTCGCGGGGCACAACCATCTTGCGCCCCACCATCTTTTCTATCATTTCACGTAATATCTGTTCCATGCTGCAAAGATACTGAAACAAATCCAAGCAACACACAAAAAAGCAAATATTTCCACTAAAAACGCCCTATATTTTGAACTTGGAACGGAATGGAACGCTGAAAAAGCAGAAAAAACACCTATTTTTGCAAAAAAATCAGCTCACAATGAACAACTTTAGAAAAAAAATGGTATATTTGCAGTGCTGTTCTAAACAAGCAGCAGACATGTTAAGGAAACAACCATGCTTGGTTCGTACTGAGAATCTGGACAATTCATTGTACACAAGAACGAAGACAGAAGTTGTTCACCCAACCGTGTATTATTGTATCCATTCCGCTTCGGCGGGATGGGTATCAACATATACCCATTGGTGTGAGCTGATTTTCATTCTTTGTGTACAGGTAGTCCAGAACCTTCAGAACAGAATGAAATTGGTTCGCACCTTTTTTTGTGTCTAAAAATGAAATAACAAACAAGTAAATGATTAGCTTATGAGACAAAAGAAAGCACCTATTGATTACCAATTGGAGTACATGGAGCACCTCTTCTTCTGCATCAAACATAAGAAGACCGAAAGCTATGTAATCCATCGAATCTGGGATAAACTAGATGATATGAGAATTCGATTTGTCGTACAACAGAAAGTAGAACTTCCAAATGGAAGATATGCTTTGGCAGACTTATATCTTCCACAAATTGGAATTTTTGTCGAAATCAACGAGCCATTCCACGCCTTTCAGAAGAAAGAAGACGATTATCGAAATGAGAATATCATAAAACTAACTCAAAACGACCAATTCATCATCTCCTGTGGCAATCCAAACAAAGACGGCGAATGGTTAAGTCTAAATGAGATTCATCAGCAAATAGACCAATGTGTAGCATTCATCAAGGAGCGCATTAATCAAATCCAAGACTTAAAGCCGTGGGATATGAGCAAATGGCTCTCTGTGGAATATCACAAACAGAAAGGTGTGTTTAAAGCCGAGGACAATGACCAGCTCCGAACTATAGATGACATTTGCGCCGTTTTCAATACTAAGCCGAAGTATCATGGCTATTTGAGAGTTGGAACAGCCTCTGTACCCAACAAAGAGAAACTGGAAATTTGGTATCCTAATATTCATAACCGCAGCGGGTGGAGCAACCATCTTTCGGAAGACCAAGACACATTCGAAGAATTCAATGAAAAGGATGAGATAAAGCGTAAGAAGCATGTTGACACTTGCATTGAAGACAATAAACTACGCATCACATTCTTTCGTCATAAAGACGAACTTGGAATGGAATTCTATAAGTTCATTGGAATCTTCGCTCTCGATATAGAAGAGAGCAAGAAACAGAACAAATGTATTTGGCGCAGAAAGAGTAGAGAATATAAAC
>JAIJUV010000060.1 GCA_022732315.1 Prevotella sp. | reverse complement strand
CATCTCTGATATCCGTGAAGAAAAAGCACAAGGCTTGCAGCAGAAGATTGGAGAAATCAACAAGAAGTACAAGCTCGGCTACGAGAAGCCTTCTGTTGATGACATCCAGGGATGGATTGATGCAGCAAATGCTTAATTGATAATGCATAATTAATAATGTATAATTAATAAAGAGTTCCGGCTTTTTATTAGTTATACATTATATCTACAAACAAAGGCGAAAGCCTCATTATACATTATTAATTATTAATTATTAATTTATAAATTCATTCGAAGTGTATAACTGCGGTAAAATAGCGATAATTGGCGGCGGTAGCTGGGCTACAGCCATTGCCAAAATTGTGGTGGGGCATACTCATCACATAGGTTGGTATATGCGTCGCGACGACCGCATCGAGGACTTCAAGCGCATGGGTCACAACCCTGCCTATCTGATGTCGGCACGATTCAATGTGGATGAGATCTTCTTCTCTTCCGATATCAACAAGATAGTGCAGAACTACGATACACTTGTATTCGTCACCCCATCGCCTTATTTGAAGAATCATCTCAAGAAGCTCAAGACCCGACTCAGCGACAAGTTTATCATCACAGCCATCAAAGGTATCGTGCCTGACGAGAACCTCGTCTGCTCGGAATATTTCCATCAGGTATATGACGTGCCTTACGAGAATCTGGCGTGTATCGGCGGTCCTTCTCATGCAGAGGAGGTAGCCCTGGAACGACTGAGCTATCTCACAGTGGGCTGCAGCGATACGGAGAAAGCTCGTGCCTTTGCCAACGACTGTCTGGCAAGCGAGTTTATCAAGACCAAGACTTCAAGCGACGTGATAGGCATCGAATACTCATCGGTGCTGAAAAACGTATATGCCATCGCCGCAGGAATCTGTGGCGGACTGAAGTATGGCGACAACTTCCAGGCGGTGCTCATGTCGAACGCCGTACAGGAGATGCATCGCTTCCTGACAGCCGTCCACCCTATCGACCGAAGCATGTACGACTCGGTGTATTTGGGCGACCTTCTGGTAACGGGTTACAGCAATTTTTCAAGAAACCGTACTTTCGGAACCATGATAGGCAAAGGTTACAGCGTGAAGAGCGCGCAGATAGAGATGGAGATGATTGCCGAAGGATATTTCGGCACCAAGTGCATGAAGGAAATCAACCGCCACATGCACGTCAACATGCCGATTCTCGATGCCGTATATAATATATTGTACGAACGCATCAGTCCGCAAATAGAGATTAAACTTTTAACAGATTCATTTAGATAAAAGAAAAAATGAAAAGTATCAACTTAAACATTACAAAGGCTGCATCATTCCTCGCAGAGGGTGCAGTAAAGGCTTATGAGCCTAAGGTAAAGGCCGCTCAGGAAGCTCTTGAGAACGGCACATGTGAAGGTAACGATTTCTTGGGATGGTTGCATTTGCCATCTTCTATTACTCCTGAGTTCCTCGATGAGATTCAGGCTGTTGCCAACACATTGCGCGAGAAGTGTGAGGTGGTGGTTGTTGCAGGTATCGGTGGTAGCTACCTCGGTGCACGCGCCGTTATCGAAGGCCTCGGCAATTCTTTCGCTTGGCTCGTTAACGACAAGAAGAACCCTACCATCCTCTTCGCAGGAAACAATATCGGTGAGGATTACCTCTTCGAGTTGACTTCATTCTTGAAGGACAAGAAGTTTGGTGTCATCAACATTTCTAAGTCTGGTACCACTACAGAAACTGCTCTCGCTTTCCGCCTCTTGAAGAAGCAGTGCGAGGACCAGCGTGGCAAGGACGAGGCTAAGGATGTTATCGTAGCCGTTACCGACGCCAAGAAGGGTGCTGCCCGCACTTGCGCTGACAAGGAGGGTTACAAGAGCTTCATCATCCCTGACAATGTAGGTGGTCGCTTCTCTGTATTGACTCCAGTAGGTTTGTTGCCTATCGCAGTAGCCGGCTTCGATGTAAAGCAGCTCGTTGCAGGTGCTGCTGACATGGAGAAGACTTGCGGCAAGGACGTAGCTTTCGAGGAGAACCCAGCTGCTATCTATGCAGCTACACGTCAGGCTCTCTATACACAGGCTGGCAAGAAGATTGAGATTGTCTGCAACTTCCAGCCAAAGCTTCACTACTTCGCTGAGTGGTGGAAGCAGCTCTATGGTGAGAGCGAGGGTAAGGACCAGAAGGGTATCTTCCCTGCAGCTTGCGACTTTACTACCGACCTTCACTCTATGGGTCAGTGGATTCAGGAGGGCGAGCGCTCTATCTTCGAGACTGTTATCAGCGTTGAGACTCCTAACGAGAAGTTGCTCTTCCCACACGATGATGAGAACCTCGATGGTTTGAACTTCCTTGAGGGCAAGCGTGTTGACGAGGTGAACAAGATGGCAGAGCTCGGTACACGTTTGGCTCACGTTGATGGTGGTGTTCCTAACATCTTGGTTAACGTACCTGAGTTGAACGCTTACTACCTTGGTCAGTTGATCTACTTCTTCGAGAAGGCTTGCGGTATCAGCGGTCTCTTGGAAGAGGTAAACCCATTCAACCAGCCAGGTGTTGAGGCTTACAAGAAGAACATGTTCGCATTGCTCAACAAGCCAGGTTATGAGGCAGAGAGCAAGGCTATTCAGGAGCGTTTGGCTAACGAAAAATAATAGATGAAAGATATTATTTCAAAATACTTAAAAGACCACGGCTTTGGGGAATTCAACCCTAAAGCCGTTCTTTTTGATATGGATGGCGTATTATATAATAGTATGCCTAATCATGCCGTAGCTTGGCAGGAATCGATGAAGCAGTTTGATATCCACATGACTGCAGCCGATGCCTACGCCACCGAGGGAGCCCGAGGCATCGACACCATCCAGATGATGGTGAAGAAGCAGAAGGGTATCGATATCTCTCTGGATGAAGCACAGAAAATGTATGATGTGAAGACCGATATCTTCCACTCAATGCCTACCGCCGAGATATTCCCTGGCGTGAAGGAAATCATGCAGAAAATCAAGAATGCCGGTATGCAGGTGGGAGTTGTAACGGGCAGCGGTCAGCGTCCGCTCATCATGCGATTACTCAACGACTTCGGCGACTTTCTGGACGAAGCACATATCGTAACCGCCTACGACGTGAAGCGTGGCAAACCAAATCCCGATCCATACCTGATGGGATTACAGAAGGCAGGCAATCTGAAGACTTGGGAAGGCATCGTGGTAGAGAATGCACCCCTGGGCGTACGTGCCGGAGTAGCCGCCAACATCTTTACGGTTGCCATCAATTCCGGTCCGCTTCCAGACAACGAGTTATCAGATAAGGGCAGCAACCTGCTCTATCATCAGATGACCGAGTTCTGCGATGACTTTGAAACCCTAATAGCTGCAGCCAGAAGCATCAGTCACAGCTGCGACTCGAAATAAAGGAATAATCCCAACTGCAACTCGAAATAAAACAGCTGCAACTGCGACACCAAATAAAGAAAAAGAAATATAAAAAAGTATAAAGGTCGCCATCTACGGATACCGCACCAAGTTGCGTAGCATAGGAAAACTATTCGGATAAGTCCCTAAATAAAGAAGTCCCCATACTAAACAAGAAAAAGCTGTGTTCATCTACGAATCAACACAGCTTTTTTTTCTTCTTATCTACTCTTCTTCAGCGTCCGCATGGCATTCAATACAGCCAGCACCGTAACGCCCACATCAGCAAATACCGCCATCCACATGGTACCTAAACCGATGGTGGCAAGAACCAAGACTGCCATCTTTACAGCGATAGCAAAAATCACATTCTCGTGAGCCACGTGGATAGTATGGCGAGCAATCTTCATCGCCAGCGCAATCTTTCTCGGATCATCGTCCATCAATACTACATCGGCAGCATCGATGGCAGCATCACTACCCAGAGCACCCATCGCTATACCCACATCGGCACGCTTCAATACAGGGGCATCGTTGATGCCATCACCCACGTATGCCAAGGTCTTGCCGGCAGGCTTCGTCTTCAACAATTTTTCCAGATGAGTTACCTTATCAGCAGGCAGAAGTTCGGCATAATATTCATCAACGCCCACTTGTCCAGCCACCTTCTTTCCAATCTCCTCATGGTCGCCCGTCAGCATCACAGTCTTCTTCACGCCAAGTGCCTTCAGGCATCTTACAGCCTCAGCACTTCCCTCCTTGATGCCATCGTTCACCACCACAGGAGCACCTTCGTCAGCCTGTACAAGCACCTCGCCATGCGTCAAGGTTCCTGTCTTGTCGAACACAACGGTTCCAATCTTGGCAAGTGCATCCATATAATTACTTCCCTTAATCAGAATACCATTTCTTGATGCACCGCCAATGCCACCGAAGAAGGTGAGCGGCACACTAATTACCAGGGCGCAAGGACAGGATACCACCAGGAATATCAAGGCACGGTTCAACCACAGAGGGAAGTTTTCGCCAAAGGTTCCCCCACCCATCAGGCTGGTGGCGATGCCCATCGCTCCCAACATAGGAGGAATAATCGCCAAAGCCAATGCGGCGAATACCACGATAGGCGTATAGATTCGGGCGAAACGGGTGATGAACGCCTCACTCTTCGACTTGTTCCTATCAGCACTCTCCACCAGGGCGATAATCTTAGATGCCGTACTCTCGCCGAAAGTCTTGGTGGTACGCACCTTGAGTTCGCCTTTCAGGTTGATGCAGCCCGAATAGATTTCATCTCCATCCTTGATAGCACGAGGCACGCTTTCGCCCGTCAATGCCACCGTATCCAGCAAAGCAGAACCCTCTACGACGATACCGTCCAGCGGAATCTTCTCACCCCGTTTAATCAGGATAGTCTCTCCGATCTTCACCGTATCAGGAGCCACCGATTCCACCTCGCCATTCCTGATTACATTCGCCACATCCGGGCGGATATCCATCAGATGCGAGATGCTATCGCGGCTCTTTCCCTCGGCATATCCCTCGAAGAGTTCTCCCACCTGGAAGAAGAGCATCACGAAGACAGCTTCTGGGAATTCCGTTTCAGAACCCGGAAAGAAGCCGATGCAAAGGGCACCGATGGTAGCTATCGCCATCAGGAAATGCTCGTTAAACATATCGCCCTTGGCGATGCCCTCTGCCGCCTCGCCCAAGGTCTCATGTCCTATTAATAAATAAGGTATCAGATAGACCAGGAGCAACTGCCAGGTGGCAAGGTCATAATGCTTCTCGATAAACACGGCGACAATCAGGAGGATGATGGTTACACCGATAAGATAGAGTTTCGACTTCAGGCTCCCTTCTTCGTGGTGATGATGATGGCAGCCACATCCATGATGCTCATGGTGCTCATGATGTTCATCCATGGAACAATCACAATGATGATGTTTCATTTCTTCCATAATTTTATAATACTTTTAATTCCATATCATTCGAAACATAGCGTTCCGTTCTTGATTTCGGTTGCAAAATTACCAAAAGGCTTCTGCAACCCGGTTGCAAAAGTCCACTCTTGATGAGATAAAATCACACTTTTATGAACTTTTGTGAGAAAAGCCCCAAAATCTTTGGCGAAATTTCCAAATTAACCACCCTTTTCTTTGCTTATATCAAATATTAATGCTAACTTTGCGCACGCAATAAAGCAGCTTAACGAGAAGAAAGTGACAAAAGGATTGTAATATGGAAAAGATTCTAATAGTTGAAGACGATATCGCGTTTGGAACCATGATTCAAACATGGCTCAAAAAGAAAGGATTCGAAGTAGAAAAAGCTACTTCGGTAAAAGCGGCCATACAGATTTACGAGAAGACTGAAAGCGGATTTGATTTGGTTTTGTCCGATCTTCGTCTTCCCGACCACGATGGCATCTTCCTGTTACAATGGATGAGAAAGCACGGCATGCTGGTTCCATTCATTGTAATGACCAGCTATGCCGAAATCCAGAATGTGGTGCTCGCCATGAAGTCGGGCGCCACCGATTATGTGGCAAAACCTTTTCATCCCGATATTCTCCTGGATAAGATCAAGGAAGCCATCAAGAATCAGAAGAATTCAGCCTCAGCTGCATCTTCTGAGGCACATGCTACTGCTGTAAAATCTCAGCAAGCTGATTCTGCATCAGTTAATCAGACTCAAAATACAAGCACCTCAGCAGATAAGAACGCCAAAGTTGCATCACCTGCTGGCGATGTTCCTAAATATCTGGAAGGCGAAAGTGAGGCTTCCCGTAAGCTCTATAGTTTCGTTTCCCTAGTAGCCCCTACCCCTATGTCGGTTCTCATTCTTGGAGCCAGCGGAACGGGAAAGGAGTATGTGGCTCGCAGAATCCACGAATTAAGTCAGCGGGCAGGAAAGCCATTCTTCGCCCTCGACTGTGGTGCCATCCCAAAGGATGTAGCAGCTTCTGAATTCTTCGGTCATGTGAAGGGAGCCTTTACGGGAGCCGACCAGGATAAGAAAGGTGCATTCGAGATGGCGAATGGCGGAACGCTCTTCCTCGACGAGATGGGAAACCTGAACTATGAGGTGCAGGTGCAATTACTCCGTGCCCTACAGGAACGAAAAATCCGTCCGGTGGGAAGCACCAAGGAGATAGACATCGATATCCGACTGGTATGTGCCACCAATGAGAACCTGGCGCAGCGTGTGGCAGAAGGAAACTTCCGTGAAGACCTCTACCATCGCGTCAACGAGTTCACCATCTACATGCCTGAGCTGAAAGACCGTGGTGCCGACATCTTCCTCTTTGCCGATCTCTTTATCAAGCATGCCAACAAGGAGCTTAACAGAAATGTAGAAGGACTCGACAGCAAGGCGAAGGAGCGAATTGCCGCCTACAACTGGCCAGGCAACCTGCGAGAATTGAATAATGTAATGAAGCGCGCCACCCTTCTCGCCACCGGCAGATACATCGGAGTAACCGAACTGGAACAGAGTATGGCACACATCCAGCCACAAGCCCCAACCACCCTGCACGATGAGGAAACCGAACTGCAGCGAATAGAGGCTGCGCTGAAAGCTGCAGGAGGCAACAAGAGCAAGGCTGCACAATTGCTCGCCGTGGATAGAAAGACGCTGTATAACAAGATGAAGAAGTACGGCATCTGATGATGTGGGGAAGTGGGGAATCTGATGCCATTCCCCAACTTTTTGGGGAATAATTCCACACCAGTTCCCCAACTTCCACAAGTTTGAAAACTGGCACAGAGAGAAGCTTTTACTGATTATCAACCACTTACAATATTTTATCATCTTTTGGCACGCAGATTGTGATATTAGATAGTGAACTCGCAAACAAGCAGCAATGCAAGTAAGGCAGTTCATGAAAGAAGTAATAAACATAATATTCACAATTAAAAAAATAAAAGATTATGAAAAAGTTAGTATTCGCAGCTATCGCTGCTATGGTAATGGTATCAGTTAGCAACGTATTCGCCAGCAACAAGATGGCAAGTGTTTCATCAGTAGCTCCAGTTGACACAGTAGTTCCAGCAGAGGCTCCAGCTGACACAACAGTAAAGGCAACAGAGGATTCTGCAGAAGAGAAGGCAGCTCCAGCAGAGACTCCAGTAGAGACTTCTGTAGCAACAGATTCAACTGTAGCAGAGTAAATCACCTTTAAAAACAGTAATTAAAATCAAAATTACAAAGTAAAGTAAAAAACAACAATTACGCGTCGCTTTCAATCAGGCAGGAGACTAATGATGATATTCATTGGTCTCCTGACTTGTTTTTACCCCTTTCTTTTCTTGGAATCATTTTTTTGTCGTATCTTTGCAGAAGATATAAACAAGGTAATTAATTAAATAGATTTCTCATGCACAAGAATAACATTCCTATCAAGGTAGCCCTCGGATATAGCGCCATTGCCATCATCATGATCCTGGCAATCAGTTTGGTGTATAGCAACACAAAGAGCATCATCGCCGTCAATGAGGCATCGCGCGATTATATACAGAAAAGAAGTGCTGCCGATAGCACCATATCTTCTCTGCTCAAAGAGGAACAGAAAAACCTGAAGCAACTATCCGATGCCATGGCGGGGAAACCAAACAAAAATTATCTGCACGATAAGGTAAAGAGTCTGAATGCGGGCAAGGATTCTATCCTCGTCCACTCCAAGGCACCCCAAACCCACGAAGCAAAGAAGACGACAGTAGAAGTATTGAAGACCCGAAAGGGATTCTTCCGCCGACTTGCCGATGCCTTCAAGAAAGAACACGCTGAAACCCTGAGCGTAAAGCAGGACAGCAACCGGGCTGTCATCGATTCCGTCACCACCCCAGTAAACGTGGCAGGAAACGTGGCAAACATCCTCGAACAGATAGACAGAAAGGAGAAAGTGGAAACACAAGACCACAAGCAGCACATCAACAGGGAGATGGAAGAGCTGAAGATGGTGAGCGCCAAACTCGCTCTCCGCTCCGCCAAGCACCTGAGCGATGTACACCAGCGGGAGAAAGATGCCATGCAGGAATCCATCAGCAAGGCGATGGAAGCCAGAAAGCACCTGTTGTGGCAGATGGAGTTACTCGCCATCGTAGCCTTCCTCGCCATCGTAGTCATGATTTGGCTCATCTGGCGCGATGCCAAGAAGGAGCGCATCTATCAGGAAAACCTGGAGGCAGCCAACGAGGAGATTCAGCGCATCATGAACCAGCGCGAGCGCCTACTCCTTACCATCACCCACGACATCAAGGCACCAGCCGCCTCCATCTCGGGCTTCATCGACCTGATGAAAGACTACGTCAGCAATCCTCAGGGCATCGAATGTCTCCAGAACATCAAGAATTCAGCCGCACATCTATCCCATCTCGTTGCCTCCCTGCTCGATTATCACCAGTTGGAAAATGGCTTGATGAAAGTACAGCCTACCTCTTTCTCGCCAGCGCAACTGGTAGCAGAATCGGTAGAGGGAATGAGATTGCGGGCTGAAGAGAAAGGCTTGGGCATTTCGTTCGAATGCAAGATGAAGGGAATGGGAACTTCGGATTCTCCAATGAAGAAGGAATTCTTCCGTGCCGATGCCTTCCGCATTCGTCAGATTTTGGATAACCTGGTAAGCAACGCCATCAAATATACCGACCAGGGCAGCGTCATCATCCAGGCACAGGTTTCTAAAGTCATGGGCAAGCCAATGCTTACCCTGAGCGTAAAGGATACGGGCAAGGGAATGACCAGCGAGGAAAAACAGAAGGTGTTCCACGCTTTCACCAGATTGAAGAGTGCCCAAGGCATCGAAGGCACCGGTTTGGGACTGTCCATTACCCAGGAACTGGTTTCGCTGCTCGGCGGAGAAATCATTCTCCACTCTACCCAGGGAAAAGGGTCCACCTTCATCATCACCATCCCTGTAGAGCCTGTGCCAAAGGAAGAGACACAGGATAAAACCCAGACTGGAATTGGCGATGACAAGGCACTAGATTCCAATCCGGAAGAGAAAGAAAATGATTCAGCAAGCCCTCAGGTTTCTGAAGAAAAGAAGAAACCGGAATTTGCAAACCACAAGATTTTGATTCTGGATGATGATAAGCTGCAGCTCCAGCTTCTCCAGGAAATGCTGCGCCGCATCGTAGGTGACACCTGGCAAGTATTCGCCTGCAACCATGTGATGGATGCCCTCACCACGCTGCACAACGAACAGCCAGCCCTGATGCTGATGGACATAGAAATGCCGGAGATGAACGGCATGGATATGATTGCCCACATCAACCATACCCAGATGACGGTGGTAGCGATGACGGCTCACGACACAAGCATTCTGGAACAGCTCCAGAAAGCAGGCTTCGACGATTGCCTGTTCAAGCCATTCAGCATGGAGAAACTATCCGATATCCTGGGAATAGAGTCCCAGCCTCAACTGGATGCCCAGTCTGAAACTCCATCCCAGCCAGATTTATCATCCCAGCAGAAATCCAAGCCTCAGTTTGATTCTCTCCTGGCTTTTGCCGGAGGCGATGAAGAGGCGGCTAAGGAGATTCTCGATACCGTGAAGCAGGAACTTGCCGCACACCTCGAGAATCTGAAAGAAGCCGTAGAAGAGGAATCCCTATCTACCGACCGCATAGGAAAGGCGGCACACAAGCTCCTCCCTATCGCCACCATGATGCAGATGGGATGTCTCGAAGAACTCAAGGCTCTCTCCCCAGAACACATCGGCAAGATTGAAGAAGCTGAAATCAGAGCAAAACTGCAGGTTGTGATTACGACCTTATCTGCTGCGGTGTCAGACCTGTATGCTTCTTGAAATATCGGCAGAAGAAACTGACGTCGGCGAAATGAAACTCCCAAGCCATCTCCTTGATGCTTTGCGTGCTTCGCTTAAGATGCAGCTTGAGCTGCAGAATCACGTATTGATCGATGATGGTCTTGGGGGTATGCCCCGTCACCTGGTTCACGATGTTGGTGAGATATTTCGAAGAGATATTCATCTTTTCGGCATAATAGTTCACATCCCTTGATATCTTGTAATCCTTCTCCAGAAGCATCATAAACCGATTGAACAGTTCTCTTACGCGATACGATTTTACTTCATCTGGTCGGTATTGCGGATTGCGCTGAAGATACTCATGAAAACCGATGAAGAATGCCTTCAACTGGCATAATACCAACTGCGAGATGCAGGTACATTCCGACTGGTCGAAATATACCTTCAATAAACCAAACATCCCATTGATGATGTTTGTCACTACAGGGGTATCCTGCCTGCAGCGGTCTTCCCGCAAGGAAGAATACACCGTCTGCTCCAGCTGCAAGCTTGCTTCACGAAGCAAGGAAGGATTATATTTCAGGATTTCAACTTCAAAATCCCCATCAACCTTCAATTCCACCACATCATTCGGAAACAGCGTAATCACCGCCCCCTCATAAAGTTCCCAATCCTTATAATTCACATTCAGCATAGCCTTTCCTTTCCGGCAAATCAATATCGCTCCGTAAGTCAATACTTGCGGACCCTCCTGCCATTCCTCCAAACCAGAGCGAAAAAGGCTTGCTTCCTGATAACTGCTTAATTCTGATAATTCCATCTACACCTTATTATATATAGAGTTATTATGTCTTTTTATTCCTATTTCGGTTGCAAAATTACACAAAATATGTGATATAAAAGAACTATTATTCCCAAATCATCCATCCGCCGCGAAAAATTTAAAGTGATTGTTCGCCCAAAACTCCGTACCTTTGCACCCGAAATTCAAAAAGTAATAATCAATGATTAAGAACATCTTATTTGTAGGCCTTCTGCTTGCAGGAGGAACCCATTGGGCTTCGGCTCAATCACAAACCACCATTGGGACGGCTGCTTCCTTGCCTGCCAGCAAGAAAGAAAACATGACCATCAGCCAACTCTTCCAGAAGGTGGAGGATAACAGCAAGAGCCTTCGCACTTCATTATCAGGAGTAGAAGCAGCCCATCTCGGCATCGAATCGGCTAAAAGCAAGAAACTGCCCGACCTTGATGCTTCCCTCTCATTCAGCTATATCGGCAATGCGCTGATTACCGACCGCGACTTCAGCAACGTTCACGGCTTGAAATCTCCACATTTCGGCAACAACTTCGCCTTCCAGGCACAGCAGGTGGTTTACGCCGGTGGAGCCATCAACGCAGGCATTAAGCTCGCCGAACTCGGAAAGCAGCAGGCAGAGGTAGGCGTGAAACTCACCCGACAGCAGATTCGCTTCATCGCCCTGGGACAATATCTCGACCTCTATAAGATAGACAACCGCATCAAGGTGTATGAAAAGAACATCGAGTTAACCCGCCAGCTCATCGACGACATCAAGGAGAAACAGACGCACGGCATGGCGCTGAAGAATGACATCACCCGATACGAACTCCAGATGGAAAGCCTCAAACTCGGTCTGACGGCGCTCCGAAACAACCGGAACATCCTGAATCATCAGCTTTGCAATACCCTAGGAATGAACCAGGATGCACAGATTATCCCCGATGCCACCATTGCCGACAAAACCTACGGCAAGGAAGGCGAGGCTTACTGGCAGACGGCAGGCACCCTGAGCTCTCCACTCCTGGAGCAGAGCAGTAACGCCATCCGCATCGCCGAACAGAAAGAAAAGATTGCCAAGAGCGATCTTCTGCCAAAGGTAGCTTTCGTTGCCGCAGATAACTTCGATGGACCTATCCTCTTCGAATTGCCACCTGTTGACAAGAACCTCAACGTCTGGTATGTGGGCGTAGGTGTGAAATACAGCCTCAGCTCTCTCTTCAAGAGCAACAAGCGCATCAAGCAGGCAGCCGTGGAAACCCGACAGGCAAAAGAGGCACATGCCGTTCAGGCAGAGCAGCTCAACAACAATGTGCAGGCTGCCTACGTGCAGTATCAGCAAACCTACGTGGAACTGGAAACGCAGCGAAAGAGCGTGGAACTGGCACAGCAGAATTACGACGTGATGAATGCCCGCTATCTCAGCCAGCTCGCTCTGGTTACAGACATGGTGGATGCCTCCAACCTCAAACTCAATGCCGAGCTCAGCGAGGTGGATGCCCGCATCAACATCGTTTATGCCTACTATCGCATGAAGTACGTGGCAGGAGAAATTTAGAAACAATAAAATAAATAAAGCAATGAGCAAGAAGATTATCAAGAGAATATATAATGTAGTGATTATCCTCCTTTTTCTGGGAGCTATCGGCTGGTGCTTCAGCCATTTCTATCATGGCAGCAATGTGGCTTACACAGATGATGCACAGGTAAACCGCCATATCACCCCTATCAATACCCGTGTACCGGGATTCATCAAGGAGATTCGTTTCAACGACTATCAGCACGTAAAGAAGGGCGATACCCTTGTTATCATCGAGGATGCTGAGTTCCGCCTGCATGTGGCTCAGGCTGAAGCCGGCTTGCGTGGCTCCAAGTCAAGTTCATCGGTTGTTACCGCCAGCATGGGCACCACCAATACCAATGTGCAGACAGCAGCTGCCGGCATCGAGGAGGCTCGTGTGGATATGATGAATGCCAAGCAGGACTTCGACCGCTTTGCGGCTTTGATGAAGAAGGATGCGGTAACCCGTCAGCAATACGACAACGCCTATGCCCGCTATCTGGGAGCCAAGGCGCGCTATGAGCAGGCAAGCAGCCGCAAGGCTAGCGCCGCATCAGTTCGCAATGTACAGACCCAGCAGCTCGGCGGTTCACGTGCCGGAGAGAGCGTGGCAGAAGCACAGCTCAACCTGGCTCGCCTCAACCTTTCCTATACCGTAATCGTGGCAACCTGCGATGGCGTGATGGGAAGAAAGGATATTCACGAGGGACAGCTGGTGCAGCCTGGTCAGTTGCTGGCTCGCATCGTGGATGATAACGATGTATGGGTGGTAGCCAATTATCGTGAGACTCAGATGGACGGCATCACCGTGGGAAAGAGCGTAGATTTCACCGCCGATGCCATCCCGGGTGTAGTATTCCATGGCAAGGTAGAAGCCCTTTCTGCCGCAGCCGGCAATGCCTATTCCATGATTCCTGTGGATAATGCCACCGGCAACTTCGTAAAGGTAGAGCAGCGCGTGCCTGTTCGCATCGCCCTCACCAAGGACAATGACCCGAAACAGATAGCCTTGCTCCGTGCCGGACTGAACGTAGAGACCAAGGTTCGTATCAAATAGAATGTTCTATAAACTATAAATTATAAACTATCAAGAATGTTCTATAAACTATAAATTATAAACTATAAATTATAGAAAATGCCAGGACCTCCAATGCTTCAGGGACCCTTCCGGGTTCCATCGTTCAATGGATATATTCCTCGCCGGTTACATCCTTGGATTTATCTCCTCTTCGCCTTCA
>JAIJUV010000059.1 GCA_022732315.1 Prevotella sp. | reverse complement strand
TATTATTTTCTTTTTTCCTTGAAGAACTTCTCGAAGAAGTCCATTTGCTTTTGATTTTGAACAGGACCCAAATGCAGTCCTTCCTTCATAATCATCACCGTTGGTTTACCTTCCTGGTAGGTAGTCCAGAAAGGAAGGCTATTCTCGTTTGGATTGCCAGTCTTGGTAAAGTTAATCCAATAGCGTGACATGATTTGTTCCATGTGCTGCTCCGTCTCGGTCATCTTTCCAGAGCCAAACTTATAGCCATAGATGAATGGCATCTCTGCTACATGGCTGGCTCCTCCCTTGCGGCTTTTCACGATGGTGTTCTCTGAGTCTTGGTCAAAGTAATACATATACACCTTGCCCTTGCCGGTCTTGCTCTGCAGGTTAGCCCAGGCATACGTTCCCCATGCAAAGGAGCCATCACGGAAAATGTCGGATTGAGCGAAGTAGGTTTCTTCCTCTGTCTTGGCAGGATAGAGACTGAGAACCTGGTCTGCCCAACTTCCATATATCTCATGGATTCTTTTCTCATAGTCACTTACACTGACAGGGCGGCTAAACATACTTCCTTCGTCGCTGTTGGTTCCTATGATGACATTTACATCATTGTAGTTTCCCTTTTCATAGAGCTTATACTGGTCATCGGTGATGGAGTAGCCGTCAACGTTCGGCCAGAAGGACTCAAAGTCGGTATTCTTCACGATGTCCATAGCAGAAACTTTTCTTAGCTGCTTCAAGTTCTTAGCCTTGAGTCTCTTTTGAAGGAGAAGTCCACCTGCTTCTGCTGCTTTGGAGGTGAGCATGGCTGTGTTACCATTTCTGCTTTCACCCACAGGCCAGAAGGAGCTACCACTTTCGCTGATGGCTCCTCGGAAGAGTCCCTTGGCAAGGGGAGAGGCGCATAGTATACTTACCGAGATACCACCGGCAGATTCTCCTGCAATGGTAATCTTGTCAGGGTCTCCACCGAAGGCAGCAATATTGTCGTGAATCCATTTTAAGGCCATCACTTGGTCAAGGATGCCATAGTTACCAGATATGTTCTTGCCTGATTCCTTACTCAGCTCTGGATGTGCCATGAATCCCAAGGCTCCCAAGCGGTATTCTATGCTGCAATAGATGATGCCTTCCTTGACAAAGCTTTCCTGAGTTCCACTGTAGGAGCCAGTAAGAAAGGCTCCTCCATGAATCATCACAAATACAGGGAGTTTGTCATTCTTACTCTTGGCTGGCGTTTCCACACTGAGGTATAGGCAGTCCTCGCTCATGCCCTGCTCACCACCATTTTGGTTAGGGTCGATGGGCTGTGGTGGACGGTCTCCCCATTTATCTGCTTTGAATACTCCCTTCCAAGGCTTCTTGCTCACTGGGGCTTTCCATCTGAGGTTGCCCACTGGTGCTTCTGCGTATGGGATTCCCTTGTATAGAGCGAATCCTTCATGTTCCACACCTTCAATTTCTCCTTGCTCCACCGTTGTTCTTAGCAGTTGGGCGTTAGCTGCCGATAGGCAAAAGAGTGCCAGGGCGGCTGTCAGTAGATGTCTTTTCAATCTCATTTCTGGTTATTTCATTAATTCCGCAACACTATTATCAGTTAAACTTTTTAAGCGCCTGAGCAACAGAAAGTTACTCTGGATTTTGCTATGTCAGAATTTTTACTTATCTTAGTGTTGCGAAAAGAAAACAAGCAAAACTCTGATATGACATGGCAAAGATACAAATTAAATCTGAGAAACTCACTCCTTTTGGAAGAATATTTTCGGGTCCTGGAGCAATTTGACTCCATATTGTCTTCTGTAATCGACTCAACCCTCAGAATGTCACTACTCATTTGGTGAAGGGAAGGATATTTGTTTGTTCAAGATGCCTATTGAGGGTATCTTGAATAAAAATATCCTTGAAATCGTTTTGTTATCTCAATGGAATGTTGTACTTTTGCACTCATATATGATAGTTGAATATTATAAATTAAAACAAACTATAAAATGAACAGATTAAGGACAATCTATCTTTCGTTTATGTTTATCCTGGCGATGAACATGACGAGTGTGTTAAGTGTGATGGCGGAGAACTATCCCTATCGCAGTGATTATCTTTGGCTTACCGTGCCTGACCATGCCGACTGGCTCTATAAGACGGGCGAGCAGGCTAAGGTGGAAGTAAGTTTCTACAAGTATGGAATTCCCCGTGACGGCGAGGTAAAATATGAAATTGGCGATGACATGCTGAAGGCAGACAAGCAGGGAAGCTTTAAGCTGAAGAACGGGCGCGCCATCGTGAACATGGGAACCCGAAAGACTCCGGGCTTCCGAGATTTGAGATTATTCTATAAGCTCGATGGCAAAACCTACCAGCATCATATAAAAGTGGGATTCTCGGTGGATAAGATTCAGCCTTATACCCAGGAACCTAAGGATTTCGACAGTTTCTGGCAGAAGGCGAAGGATGAACTGAAGAATGTTCCCTTGAGTTACACCAAGGAACTCGCCAAGGAATATTGTACAGATAAGATAGATTGCTATCTCGTAAAACTTCAGATAGATAAGATGGGACATGCGATGTATGGCTATCTCTTCTATCCCAAGAATGCCAGCCGGGGTAGCCATCCCGTGGTTCTCACCCCTCCGGGAGCCGGCATCAAGACCATCAAGGAACCCCTGCGCAACAAGTATTATGCCGAGAATGGATTCATCCGCTTCGAGATAGAAATCCATGGCCTCGACCCACGTCTTCCTGCCGAAACCTTTCAGGAGATAAGCAAGGGATTCAACGATGCAAACGGCGGTTATCTTGCCAATGGATTGGAAGATAAGAACCGCTACTACATGCGCCATGTGTATCAGGGATTAGTGCGCTGCATCGACTTCCTGACCTCTCTACCAGAGTGGGACGGAAAGAATGTGGCTGTGCAGGGCGGCAGTCAGGGCGGTGCCTTGGCGATTGTCGCAGCAGGCTTGGATAGCAGAGTAACCCAGTGCGTGGCTAATCATCCTGCGCTCAGCGATATGGCTGGTTATGCAGAGAAGGGAAGAACGGGCGGATATCCTCACTTCAATAAATATCATGAGATCTTGAAGAACAAGGACTGTCTCAACACGATGGCTTATTACGATGTGGTGAACTTTGCCCGGAAGGTGAAGGCGCCAACTTATCTCACCTGGGGATACAACGACAATACCTGTCCGCCAACCACCAGCTACACCGTGTGGAATACCCTGAAATGCGAGAAGGAATCGCTGCTTACACCAATCAACGAGCATTGGACAACCACCGACACCAATCGCAAGCAGATGGAGTGGATTAAGAAGCATCTCATCAAGTGATGATTCCGCCAAAACCACCACTAATCGGGTGATATAAGCCACTTTGTGGCTCGTAATCATTCTTGAACCCCTAAAAAACTGAAAATAAAGATAGCAATATTTGGTCGTTTGGCGAAATATTGCTATTTTTGCATCCTATAATATTGCAAACTAGTTTGAAATCATGTCATTAATTGAAATTAAAAAGGTCGAAAACAAGAAGGATTTGAAGACGTTCATCGACTTCCACTACGACCTCTACGAAGGCAACGAATACGATGTGCCTAATCTTTTCAGCGACGAAATGAATACCCTGAGCAAGGATAAGAACGCTGCGTTCGAGTTCTGCGAGGCAGAGTATTATCTTGCCTATAAGGATGGAAAGCTGGCAGGTCGCGTTGCTGCTATCATCAACCATAAGGCAAACAACAAGTGGGGAAAGAAATCCGTCCGATTCGGATGGATTGACTTCATCGACGACCGTGAGGTTTCGAAGGCTCTTCTGGATGCCGTTGAGAAATATGGCCGCGAGAAAGGCATGGAGGATGTGGTAGGTCCGCTTGGATTTACCGATATGGACCCTGAGGGAATGCTCGTCTGGGGATTCGACCAGCTCGGCACCATGCCTACCATCTATAATTACGCTTACTATCCGGAGCACATCGAGGCCCTGGAGGGTTTCGAGGTGGACAACAAATACGTGGAGTTCAAGATTATGGTGCCGGATGAGGTGCCTGAGAAGTACGCCAAGATTGCGATGATGATTGAGAAACGATATAATCTGCATGTGCGCAAGCTTACCAAGAAGGATATCTTCCAGGGCGGAATGGGTCAGAAAATCTTTGATCTCATCAACGATACCTACAAGGATCTCTATGGATATTCCGAACTCTCGCAGAAGCAGATAGACCAGCTTATCAAGTCGTATCTCGGTTTCCTCGACTTCAACCTCATCACCTGCATCGAGGATTGGACGGACGGAGAGCATAAGCTCATCGGTGTGGGAATCACCATGCCGTCGTTGGCTCATGCCCTGAGAAAGTGCCACCGTGGCAGATTGCTGCCTTTCGGCTGGTTCCACGTGCTGAGAGCCATCAAGCAGCACAAGACCAACATTGTTGACCTCCTCCTCATCGGTATTCTCCCTGAATATCGTGCCAAGGGAGCCAATGCGCTTCTCTTTGCCGACCTGATTCCTTGGTACCAGAAGTACGGCATTGAATGGGGGGAAACCCAGGTAGAGCTGGAAACCAATGCCGGCGTGCAGGGACAGTGGGGAGCTTTGACACCAGTGATGCACAAGCGCAGAAAATGCTACAAGAAGATTATCAAATAGTAATCAAGAAGATTATTGAATAGTAATCAAGAAGATAATTAAACAAACAAGGAGTGAAGGAGTTAGGGAGTTAAGACAGATGGTTTTGAATCATAGCTCCTTAACTCCTCCTAAATTTTATAACTAGGAGGATTCTATGTCAGAAGATAATAACGAATTGAATGCCCCGCAGGAGCAGCAACAGCAGGAGCAGCAGCCGGTGGCTTATACCGACGACAACATCCGACATCTGAGCGATATGGAGCATGTGCGAACCCGTCCGGGTATGTACATCGGTCGTTTGGGCGACGGTAACTTGCCGGAGGATGGTATTTATGTGCTCCTGAAGGAGGTGGTGGATAACTCCATCGACGAATTCAAGATGAACGCCGGTTCCCGCATCGAAATCGACATCGAAGACCATCTGCGTGTCAGCGTGCGCGACTACGGCCGAGGCATTCCGCAGGGAAAGCTCGTTGAGGCGGTGAGCGTGCTGAACACCGGAGGTAAGTATGATAGCAAGGCGTTCAAGAAGAGTGTGGGCTTGAACGGAGTGGGTGTGAAGGCGGTGAACGCCCTCAGCTCTCATTTCGAGGTGAAGTCGTTCCGCGACGGCAAGGTGCGCCATCTGAAGTTTGAGAAAGGTATTCTGCAGAGCGATGTTACCGAGGATACTGAAGATGAGAATGGTACTTTCATCTATTTTGAGCCTGATAACACCCTCTTCAAGAATTATTCCTTCCACGACGACATCGTGGAAACCATGCTCCGCAACTATACTTATCTGAACACCGGTCTTACCATCATGCACAATGGCCGCCGCATCCTCAGCCGTCACGGTTTGAAGGATCTCCTTACGGATAATATGACCAACGAGGGCCTCTATGAGATTATCCACATGAAGGGCGAAGACATCGAGATAGCCTTTACCCATACCAACCAGTATGGCGAGGAATACTATTCCTTCGTAAACGGCCAGCACACCACCCAGGGCGGAACCCATCAGAGTGCCTTTAAGGAGCATATAGCCAAGACCATCAAGGAGTTCTTTGGCAAGTATGAGTATGGCGACATCAGAAACGGATTGGTGGCTGCCATCGCCCTGAACGTAGAGGAACCGGTGTTCGAGAGTCAGACGAAGATTAAGTTGGGTAGCACCACGATGACTCCGAATGGCGGCGAAACCATCAACAAGTATGTGGGCGATTTCCTGAAGAAGGAGGTGGATAACTATCTGCATATCCACAAGGACGTGGCTGAGATTCTGGAGAACAAGATCAAGGAGAGTGAGCGTGAGCGCAAGGCGATGGCGGGCGTTACCAAACTGGCGCGTGAGCGTGCCAAGAAGGCGAACCTCCACAACCGCAAGCTGCGCGATTGCCGCATCCACTTCAGCGATGCCAAGAACGAGCTGAAGGAGGCAAGTTCCATCTTCATCACTGAGGGTGATTCTGCCAGCGGAAGCATCACCAAGAGCCGCGACGTGAACACCCAGGCGGTATTCTCGCTGCGAGGCAAGCCGTTAAACTGCTATGGCCTGACCAAGAAGGTGGTTTACGAGAACGAGGAGTTCAACCTGCTGCAGGCAGCCCTGGATATCGAGGACGGATTGGACGGATTGAGATATAATAAGGTGATTGTGGCTACCGATGCCGATGTAGATGGAATGCACATCCGCCTGCTCATCATCACCTTCTTCCTGCAGTTCTTCCCTGACCTCATCAAGAAGGGCCACGTGTATGTGCTTCAGACTCCATTGTTCCGAGTGCGCAACAAGCGAACCAAAATCAAGAACAAGCAGGCGATAGCGGATGCCGATGCCAAGCTGGGACCTAAGGAGAAGAAGGGCGATTTCATTACGCATTACTGCTACAGCGATGAGGAGCGCCAGCAGGCCATCAAGGCGCTGGGTCCTGACCCGGAAATCACCCGATTCAAGGGCTTGGGAGAGATTTCGCCAGAAGAGTTTGCCCATTTCATCGGTCCGGATATGCGATTGGAGCAGGTAACGCTGCACAAAACCGACCAGGTGCAGAAGCTCCTGGAGTACTACATGGGTAAGAATACGATGGAACGTCAGAACTTCATCATCGACAACCTGGTGATTGAAGAGGATATTCCGGAGGAAGACTCAGCACCGCTAGATTAAGTGAAGAGTGAAGAACGAAGAGTGAAGAATTCAAGTGCTTTCAAGGTGTAACCATTGAAAAAAACGCTGTTAACTGTTAACCTGTTAACTCTTGAAGGATACTCTCTTTTCTAAACAATAAGTTCAAAGTAAATGAAGAAATATCTATTTATAGCGTTCCTGGCATTCCTGGCAGTAACTTCTGCCAATGCCCAGCTGCGCATTAAGATGGGCAAGAATAGCCCGATAGAGAAGTTGGGTAGGGCAGAAATCGCCATCACCAACCTCTATGTGGATAGTGTGGATGAGAGCAAGCTCGTGGAGGATGCCATCAGAGGCATGCTCGAAAAGCTCGACCCTCATTCTTCCTACACCACTGCCAAGGAAACCAAGGCGATGAACGAACCGCTGAACGGAAGTTTCGACGGCATCGGCGTTCAGTTTAATATGGTAGATGACTCCCTGCTCGTTATCCAGCCGGTTACCAACGGACCATCTGAGAAGGTGGGCATCATTGCCGGCGACCGCATCGTTGCCGTAAACGATACCGCCATTTCGGGCGTGAAGATGAGCAAGGAGGAAATCATGAAGCGCCTCCGCGGTCCTAAGGGAACCACGGTGAATCTTACCATCGTGCGCCGTGGCATCAAGGATAAGCTCACCTTCAAGGTGAAGCGCGACAAAATTCCGGTAACCACGATGGATGCGGCTTACATGATTCGTCCGGGCATCGGCTACATCCGATTGGGAAGCTTCGGATTAACCAGCCATAAGGAAGTGACCATGGCGATGGATTCGCTGAAGAAGAAGGGTATGAAAGACTTGATTTTCGACCTGGAGGATAATGGTGGCGGCTATCTTCAGACGGCGGCTCAGATAGCCAACGAGTTCCTGGAAAAGGGAGATCTCATCGTTTATACCAGCGGTCGTGCGGCTCCACGCCAGGAGTACAAGGCGCAGGCGAACGGCAGATGGCGCAAGGGCAAGGTGGTGGTGCTCACCAACGAGTTTACTGCTTCTGCCGCTGAGATTGTTTCCGGAGCCATCCAGGATCAGGACCGTGGCGTAGTGGTTGGTCGCAGAACCTTCGGCAAGGGATTGGTGCAGCGTCCGCTCACCTTCGATGATGGCAGCGAGATTCGCCTCACCATCGCCCATTATTATACGCCTAGCGGCAGATGCATTCAGAAGCCATATAAAAAAGGTGATAGACTGGATTATGCGATGGATCTCGACAAGCGATACAAGCACGGCGAGTTCACCAACCAGGACAGCATCCATCTTTCTGACAGCTTGAAGTATTACACATTGCGCAAGCATCGTGTGGTTTATGGTGGCGGCGGAATCATGCCCGATTACTTCGTGCCGTTGGACACAACGAAATACACCAAGATGCATCGCCAGTTGGCAGCCAAGAGCATCGTCATCAACCAGAGCCTGAAGTTCATCGATGCGCATCGCAAGGATTTGAAGAATCAGTATAAGGATTTCAATAAGTTCCTGGCAACTTACGAGGTTCCTTCTTCGCTCATCGATGCGATTATCGCCGAGGGTAAGAAGGAGAAGATAGAGCCGAAGGATGAGGCTGAATTGGTTCAAACGAAGAAATACCTCGCCGTGCAGCTGAAGGCACTTGTGGCAAGAGATATTTGGGATATGAGCCAATACTTCCAGGTTTGGAACGAGACCAACGAGATAGTTCAGCGTGCCGTGAAGCTGCTGACTACAGGGAAGTAGGGCAGGTTAAGTGAAGAGTGAAGAACGAAGAGTGAAGAATTCAAGTGCTTTTCTCGTGTAACTATAGAAAAAACGGCTGTTAACTGTTAACCTGTTAACCCGTACCCTGCCTAGCGGTAAGCTTTAAGCAATACGCCCTGAAAGGGCAGAAGCTCCTAGCCCAGGGCACCGCCCTGGGTATAATGGGGATATAACGAAGTCGCCCTGTAAGGGCAAAAGCTTTCTGATACGAAGCTTTTGCCCTTACAGGGCGTTTTGTTGGTTGTATGTTTACCCAGGGCGGTGCCCTGGGCTAGGAGCTTTTGCCCTTTCAGGGCGTGCTGCTCAATATTTGCTTCTGTAAGAAGTCATGAATCCTTTCCGGATTCATTTACTTCTTCTCATGCATGCGATCCCATTTCAGATAGATTCCTGCAAGGATGGTGCCCGAAATACTGTGCCAGGCACAACTGATGGCGCAAGGCAATACGGCGAGAGGCTGGGCAGCGAAGAAATTGCCAGCAAGAACCGTAGCAAGACCGGCATTCTGCATTCCCACCTCAATACTGATGGTACGCTTCTTGGCAGTATTGAAGCCCGCCAGTTTTCCGGCAAGCCAGCCCAGAAGATAACCCAGCGTGTTGTGGCAGAAAACCACGGCAAAAGTCCAGAGGAAAAGCGATAAGCCACGAGCCACCAAATCATCGTGAACCGTAGAAATCACGCCTCCCACGATGATTGCCAGACACGTTACGCTGATGCCCGGCATCAGACTCTGAATGGTAGGGAAGCAATCCTTCTTGCCATAGATATAATTCAAGGCGCAGCCGATGGCCACAGGAATAATCGTGACTATCAGAATATTGATGAACATTCCCACAGCATCTACATGGATAATCTCGCCAGCCGTAATCTTCATCAGCAGCGGAGTCATCACTGGCGCAAGAATCGTAGAGGCACAGGTCATTCCCACAGAAAAAGCCACGTCGCCATGACACAGATAACTCATGATGTTGCTCGAAACACCGCCCGGGCAGCAACCCACCAGCAGGATGCCGAGCGACAGGGCTGGGTCAAGATGCCACACATGCACCAGGGTATAAGCCACGCCCGGCATGATGATGAACTGGGCACAGGCACCGATGAACACATCCAGCGGGCGCTGAGCCAGAATCTTGAAGTCGTTGGTGGTCAGGGTCAAGCCCATGGTGAGCATGATGATACCGAGAATCACGGTTTGGGTAGTTCCGCGCACCCAGTCGAAGGTATGTGGGAAGAAGAATGTAAATACTGCTACACCTATTACAAAAATAGATGTGTAATTGGCCAGCCAACGGCTGAGCCCTTGAAAAAATCTAAGCATAATTCTATTCTTTTAAAAAATCCTGATATTTCTCTATATTTTTTCTATTCTCAATATTTCTCTCTGTTTCTTTCTGTTCCTCTCTTTTATTGTTATTTATTGTCTCTCTTTCTTTCCTCTCTTTCCTTTCCTCTCTTTCAATATCGAGTACAAAAGTACATCTTTTCTATCGAATAAACAAATTATTTGCCAAGAAAATGATAAATTATAACATTTTTAATAGATAACGCTTGCAATTCTGCACGAATCTTTTTGGATTGTGCAAAATCACAAGCAAAAATACAAGCAAAATAATTAGGCTTTTCTTCTTTAATTCCGCAACAAATGTGTAACTTTGCACCATATTATCGATAATAGTCATAGAATGAACGAAGATTTTGATATAAGACAACAGACGGTTTCGCCTGCCGAAAAGGAATTCGAGAAAGCACTGCGCCCACTGAAGTTCTCCGACTTCAGCGGACAGAATGGCGTGGTGGATAATCTCGAAGTCTTCGTAGAGGCTGCCAAGTATCGTGGCGAACCGCTCGACCATACCCTCTTGCACGGTCCTCCGGGATTGGGTAAGACCACATTGAGTAACATCATCGCCAACGAACTGGGCGTGGGCTTCAAGATTACATCAGGCCCTGTGCTCGATAAGCCGGGCGACCTGGCAGGTATCCTTACCTCCCTGGAGCCTAACGACGTGCTTTTCATCGATGAGATTCACCGCCTCTCGCCAGTGGTAGAGGAGTATCTCTATTCGGCGATGGAGGATTACCGCATCGACATCATGATAGACAAGGGTCCTTCGGCACGCAGCATCCAGATAGATCTGAATCCGTTTACCCTCGTGGGAGCCACCACTCGCAGCGGACTTCTCACAGCTCCGCTCCGTGCCCGTTTCGGCATCAATCTGCATCTGGAATACTACGACCCTGAGACGCTTCAGAAGATTATCAAGCGAAGTGCGATGCTCCTGAATGTGCCTATAGAAGATGAGGCGGCAGTAGAAATCTCCCGCCGCTCTCGCGGAACCCCTCGTATTGCCAACTCGCTGCTCAGAAGAGTCAGGGATTTCGCTCAGGTGAAGGGCAACGGAACCATCACCTTCGAGATTGCCCAGGTGGCGCTCAAGGCGCTGAACATCGACCAGTATGGCTTGGACGAGATAGACAACAAGATACTCACCACCATCATCGACAAGTTCCGTGGAGGTCCGGTGGGCGTAAGCACCATTGCCACGGCTATCGGCGAAGATGGCGGCACCGTAGAGGAGGTTTACGAGCCATTCCTCATTATGGAAGGCTTCATCAAGCGCACGCCACGAGGCAGAATGGCCACCAAGCTTGCCTATGAGCATCTGGGCAGGAATCCGTATGGAAGCAACATCATGCAGGGCGACCTGTTTGAGTGAAGAACGAAGAGTGAAGAGTGAAGAAAAATATGAAGATAGGAATATTTACGGGTACATTCGACCCATTTACGATAGGACATCAGAACATCGCCGAGCGTGCCTTGCCCATGTTCGACAAGCTCGTGATTGCAGTGGCGATGAGCAAGCTGAAGCACGCCAGCGAGGAAATCTCGAAGCGTGTAGAAGATATCAGAAAGGTTTTCCCGAAGGAATGTGCAGAGCTGGTAGATGCGGAGGATGCATCCAAGGGCTACCGCCTGGAGGTGGTTGCCTACGATGACCTCACCATCGACCTGGCGCATCGCCTGGGAGCCAAGTTCCTGGTTCGCGGTGTCCGTTCTGCCAAGGATTTCGAGTACGAGCGTGAGCAGGCGGATATCAACAGGCAGTTGGGCGGCGTAGAAACCATCCTGCTGTTTTCCGACCCAAGATACAGCAGCATCAGCTCAACGCTGGTCAGGGAACTGAGGTTCTTCGGAAGAGAAGTAGATGATTTTTTACCAAAAATAAAATAAAAATAGGAGGAAGAAGCGTATGATAACATACAATGTAGATGGCGTGAAAATGCCGAAAATCAAGAAGCGCGACACCAGTGCCTGGATTCGCAAGGTAGCTGCCTCTCATGGCCGCAAGGTGGGAGAGATAGGCTATATGTTTGTAGATGACGAGAAGATTCTCGAAGTGAACAACGAGTATCTGGGTCATGATTACTATACCGATGTCATCACCTTCGATTATGATGAGGATGATGTGATTAACGGCGACATCGTGATTTCGCTCGATACCGTCCGCACCAATGCCGAGCAGTTTGGCAAGACCTACGATGATGAGCTTCACCGTGTCATCATCCACGGCATCCTGCACCTCTGCGGCATCAACGACAAGGGCCCTGGGGAGCGTGAAATCATGGAGGAGAACGAGAACAAGGCGCTCGCCCTGCTCGAAGGTGCTTCGATATTGAAGAAGTAAAGCCCCCTCAGAATGTGAGGAGTCATCCCCCTCTCATCCTTGGGAAAGTATAGAAAATACAGCTGTTAACTGTTAACCTGTTAACTTTGTTACAGGTTGGCAGTTAATTTTAGAATGTTGGTTAAAAATAAAAGCTATGTATAAGAAAATATTATTCATAATAATGGTTGTCTTTGGCATATTTGCATTAACTGGATGCCATAAGGACGAAGATGAATTAGCTGAGGTTATAGATAAAAGCTATGTTTGGCAAACACAAGAAAAAGTGGTTGCAGAGGTAAGTTCTATTGATGAAGCTAAGGTGTATTTTCGAATAGAGAATGGTTTTAGTCTTGATAAATTTAATGACTGGGAGACTCTTGTCTTGTCAATGTCTTCATGCTGGTTTGACGAGAATGCATGGCCTCACTCTCTTAAAAAAGGTTCGATAGTTAGTTTTATGGTGGAAAAAATCGAATGGAAAGAGTATCCTAATCAAATAGGCCTTCCTGAACCTTCAAATGTTCATTTTTATATCAGACCTTGCGAATAACAGCTGTAGGGGCTAAGTCTTTACAATGTATAGTGCTAAACAAACAATATTAAAAGGGAGATTCCAATGTTGAAGCTTGGAGTCTCCCTTTATGCTTATTCTATCGCCTTGATTCTCTCTCGGCATTCTTTCAATATCTCTTTCAATTCCTCCACGGTAGTGGCTCTCAGCATGGCGATTCTCGTCTGGCGGAAATCAGGAATGCCTTTGAAGATAGGGGAGGCGGCAAGGTGGCGACGGGTGTGGAGAATGCCTCTGTACTCGTCGATGCGCTCCACGTTGATGCGAAGCTGCTCCTCCAGGAGATCAATCTTCTCATCTACGGTGAGTGGGGCTGCACCCGTATTATCCAGATAATCACGTATTTCCTTGAAAATCCATGGTCTTCCGAAGGTGGCTCTGCCAATCATCACCGCATCTACGCCGTAACGCTCAAAAGCAAGCTTGGCTTCCTCTGGGGTCGTAATATCGCCGTTGCCGATAATCGGAATATGGATGCGGGGATTGTTCTTCACCTCGCCGATGAGGCTCCAGTCGGCTTCTCCCGTGTACATCTGGCTTCGGGTTCTGCCGTGGATGGTGAGCGCCTGTATTCCGCAATCCTGCAACTGCTCGGCAAGCTCGGTGATGATGAGGTTCTCGCAATCCCAACCCAGTCGGGTTTTCACGGTTACGGGCACGTTTACCGCCTTCACCACCTCTCTTGTAATATCCAGCATCAGCGGAATATTCCGGAGCATTCCGGCTCCCGCACCCTTTCCGGCAACCTTTTTCACCGGGCAACCGAAGTTAATATCAATCACATCCGGCTTCGCTTGTTCCACAATCTTGGCAGCTTCCACCATATCCTCGGTGGTTCTGCCGTAAATCTGAATGCCCACAGGGCGCTCCTCATCGCTTATCGTAAGCTTGCTGACTGTGCTCTTGATGCTTCGCACCAAGGCTTCTGCCGATACGAACTCAGTATAAACCATGGCAGCTCCGAATCGCTTGCAGAGCATGCGAAAGCCAATATCCGTTACGTCTTCCATCGGAGCGAGGAAGAGGGGCTGAGGCCCAAAT
>JAIJUV010000349.1 GCA_022732315.1 Prevotella sp. | reverse complement strand
AAGCTATTTCGGCAGAGACCTTTGCGTCACTCCGCTCCATGTCTCCTATGGGCAAATTGGCTATACCATCCATTTCCCTTACTCTCGTGACCCTATGCCTGAACTCGCATACGATTGGGAAATGAACGACCTCACCATCGATGAGGAAGATTGGCAGAAATGGCTATCACCCGAAGAAGATGATGAGAAGGAAGAATAAAACTTCCAAAACAAAAAATCCAAGATGCTTACACATTATTATATATGTGCGCATCTTGGATTTTTGCATGTTTACCACAGATTGACTCGTTACCGACGGAACGCAGACCGTGCGACTTTTTCCTCTTCTACTTCAGTCTGCTCATTATCATTTGATGATGCAGATTGCTTCATGTCCTTTTCTTCTTTATCTTTTTTCGAAACCGATACATCCTCACTCTGCAGCTCCTTCATTTCCAATGCCACCTCGTCAATTCTCTGCGTGAGAATAGACGTTGCCTTTTTCACATCCATCAAGGTGGTCTTGATGAAACTTGGCGACTCTTTCAGACTGCCAAGCCACGATTTCAGATAGGCGGCACTGTCCTCTTTCAAATTCTTGGTCATGCCATACTTCTGGCACACCAACGCACTGCCCAACTCTGCAACAAGTTCCTCACGTGCATATTCATCGGAACCGAAGCCCGACTGCGGTTTAAGGCGGTTCAACTGATCTTCCGCTCCTGTCGAGTGAACCATCTCATGAAACGCTGTTCCATACCACGACTCACCATCCTTGAACTGTGACTTCTCAGGAATGGTTATCTGGTTGCAGGAAATGGAGTAGAACGCATTGTCCTGGTGCTCGATGTTGATGGGGCAAATCCATCTCTGCTCCTTGAACATCTGGTCAACAGCAGGAAACGAATACATGTCACCTTCCTTCACCAATGCCTTTTGGGGCTTGTTCTCCGCTTCCAACTTGGCATACAATTCAGGTCTTGCCTCCTTCAGATTGGTCTGTGCCACATTGAACACCTGGTACACATTCAACTTCGGATAGACATTATACTCCTTCTGCTCCTCAGCACTCATTCGCTTGTAGTCGTCATAGGGTATCTTTTCTTTTGTCTCCTTGTGTACAATGGTGAAACTCGTCAGCATCACCGGAAAACTCTTCTCTCCCTTGTTGATGCAGACCTTGGGCAACGGCTCGCCATTAGCATCCGTCATCTGCTTCTTGTTACCTTGCTTGTCCGTCTGATAGTTCAAACCCACTGCACGGTTAAAGGTGCAAAACACTGGCAACTCGTAGCCTTTCTTCTCGCAGAGCATGGTGAGCAGCAAGGCATTCATGCCGTTATACTCCCTGCCAGACAGGTTCTTCGGCCAGCTCAATGTACCTTCCGTAAACCAAGGCTTTTGCCATCCGTCCTTGCTTCCCAACGACTCAATCTTCTCTATCATCATGTTTGCGAAGGTGTCCAAGGCTCTGTCCTCAGCATTTTTTCCATCGCCATTATTCTGTGGACTCTTATTGTAATATGCCATACTTGCTAATTGTTAGGATTATACGGTTTCTTTTCCCACTGACTCAACTCCGCCACCTTACAGCCCAGGTTGAGTCTGTCGTTATATGCCGAGATTTCCAACTCGCCCTTTGCCTCGATGGCGGCTTTCGACTGCAGCCATTCTTCCTTTTCTTCCGAGAAACGGACAAAGCGCACCCATGTAAAGGCAAATTCTTCTCCGATCTTCTCTGCACTGAAAGCCGAAAACATCAGGAAAGCCTTCCCATTTTTGTCCTTCTTCATAACTATGTCCTTACCGACCTTGCCCTTGAACTCCATGTCGCCCACGATGCCATCCTTGCATTCCGATACAGGCGACAGGTTCACTTCCGATCCTTTCAAGTTGAAATACAGGTTGTCATCTTTCTTCTTGAAGGTCAATACACCTTTCAACTCAATGCGGTTGCCCACGACAATGCCTTCCGAATCGTCACCATCCATGATGCAACTGATAATCACGGTCTTGTTGATACCACTCTTGGCTGGCACCACTACATCTATAGAATATGTCGTAAAAGGCATTCCGTCCTTCCCATTACGAACCACTGCAGCCTTGCTGACGGTTCCGCACACACTTACGTTACATTTAATCATAGCTCAAATACTTTTTTATTCGTTTTTAATCGACCAAGATGTGGAACCTTCAAGTATCTGATTATTTCCAAATGTCAATCATCCATCATGGGTGCTCTGGTTATTTCTCGAAACAGCCGGACTCCCACCATAACATTGAACCCGATATATCCGACAGCTGCATACACTCCGCCCAACAAATAGGCACCATATGCCACTGCCGTAAATAGCGACAATCCCATCAATAGAGGAACCGCTACCGCTAACCATCTTTTCATTCTTTCCTTCATGTCCTTACTTTCGTTGCATTGTCTGACTTTGATCTTCTTGCTGTTCCAGGACTTG
>JAIJUV010000348.1 GCA_022732315.1 Prevotella sp. | reverse complement strand
AACCTTCCTTTGCCCCTCTCTTTTTACCCTTCTGTAGGGGTGAAAAGTGCCATCGGAGGTACATTTTCATAGCTCCGAGAGCCACTTTCTGCTCATAATTCTGCGAAAAACTATTTCTTTTCTTTTGCGTCTTTTGTTTAGATAATATAATCTTTCATAACAAAATGATTTAGTTATATTTTTGTAAATATTTGAATAAGAGTGAGAAATGTGAAAGTTGAAGAGTGGTTAAAAATCGGTAGAGGTTTACTATTTTGTTTCAGCCGATGAAGCCAGCCTGCAGTACTGCTTCACCAACCAGGACAAATCCATGGTTATTACAACCATGAAGATTTCAGATTCCTATTTCAATGTGAACTATTCATTGGTTTATTGATTGGGAAAAATAAGATTTCCACCATCAGAACTTCTTGCTCTGGTGGTGGTAGTTTTAGATGTCTGTGCGTGCTTGAAGGAGCATCCTGCTCTTTGTTGTGCTAAATAATAATAAAAATAACGTCTGATGAATATAAAAACAAGTTTTATTTCTTATATTTGCAATCAAATTACAAATATCGAGGTTAAAATGGTTTTAGAGATACGTTTAAGCAATATGTTCTCGTTTCGAGACGAGGTGACTTTGGACTTGCAGGCTGCCAAGATTCAGACAAAGAAGGCAAGGGAGCTTGAAGGTAATCTGTTTTCTGTGGATGGAGAACAGATGTTGAAGAGCGTTGCCTTATTTGGAGCCAACGCTTCGGGTAAAAGCAATGTGATTAAAGCCATCAGAGCTTGTGTGAACATGGTTCGTTCATCACATAATTATAATGTTGACACCAGGTTTGCCATTTCACCTTTCAAGTTTGAGGATTATGCCAACAAGCCAAGCTCTTTCTACATCCGTTTCCTGCTGAATGGAGTAGAGTATGAGTATTCCTTCTCCTTTATGCATGATGAAATCATCACCGAGACTTTGTACTATTATCCGAATGGTCGCAAGTCGCTGGTATTCAGCCGTGATGAAAGTAGAGGAACTGAGAAGAAAGACATCTATGAGTTTAAGACTGTCATCAAGCGTCCTTTCGATGTAGCTGACAATACATCGAAGAAGACACTCTATATTTCTCGTGCCAGTCAGATGGACAGGGAAATAGCCCAAAAGATTTTCCTGTTCTTCTGTAATGACATCGTGCTTGATTATCAGGTGGCTAACATTGATTCTCTGGATAATTTGTTCAAGGAACGAAAGGAGCAGATGCTGGAGGTGTTGAGAACGGCAGATAGCGACATCATTGACTTCAAAATTCAGAACAATGCCATCACGACGTTTCATCGTACCAACCCTTCCGTTGCGTTTGATTTCGAGACGGAAGAGTCGGAGGGAACCAAGACTTTGTTCCGGATGATGGTGAGGATGATTGGTATTATCCATGAAGGAAAGATGCTCCTTGTCGATGAGATAGATAGCAGCCTCCATACCCAGCTTGTGGAATTTGTGATAGGTATGTTCAATCATAGCGACCATGCTCAGCTCATCTACACCACTCATAACACCCATTTGCTGAACACCGATTTCCAGCGAAGGGATCAGGTGTATTTCGTGAACAAGCGAGAGGATGGAAGCAGTGATTTGTATTCTCTGTTTGATTTCAAGGATTTCCGGGACACGCTTGATATGGAGAAGGCTTATCTGCAGGGACGCTTTAATGCTATTCCTTATATATCTAATCTTACTATTTAGCTTAGTATGAAGCATTTTACTTATCTTCGTATATAAATTATAAATATATGGAACAGATGAATCTTACTCCATTGGATGATGTGCTTGATAAGCACTTTGGAAAAGTTGGTACTCCGAAACGTGACGCATTTGAAAGAGACGTGGATGAAGCTTTACACGTTTACCGCTTGGAGCAAGCCGTTAAGAATACTCGTATAGAGCAGAACAAGCCTCTCGATTAGAAAAATGTTACTATTTATAAGATACGTTTAAACGAAAGACTGCGATATAAAATAAATAAGATGAAAGAATTATTGGGTATTATATTATTGACATTATTGGTAGTGCTTGGTTCGTGCAACTCCAATACAAATGTGTCTCTTATGGAAACATCTCCGCAACTATTTGGTGTACGCCAAGTAAGTTCAGGTAATCCTGGCTATATAAATAGAGAGTTGTTCATAAACGAATTGGAAAAAAAGTGTAAATATCCTATTGAGTTTCAAAAAAATAATTTGGAAGCATACGTTGCTGTTGAATACAAGACGGACCAACGAGGATATATTGTTAAAAAAAAAGTGGTTGCTTGCGACAACAAAAAATTCAAAAAGATAACATTGGATATATTCGACGAAGTTAAAACTCTTAAAATAGACACAACAGAGAAAATAGATACAATCTACTTCCAATACAAGATACAAGGTTCACCAACTTTAATCCATTCAAAAGTAGATGTCAAGATTATCGGCTATGG
>JAIJUV010000347.1 GCA_022732315.1 Prevotella sp. | reverse complement strand
AAATATTTCATATATACAAATATATAATGTTAATATTCAATAAGTTATAACAGTATAACACAGATGTTAACGAATAAAATATTTAATGCGTCTGTCCTGGTGAAATCTGTGGGACATTAACTTTAATCTCCGTGGGACATTGACTTTAATCTCCGTGGGGGGTACAAATACAATAAAGGCTCAATTCCCGATACTTCGAGGATTGAGCCTTCATCATTTTGAGATTAAGAGGTTGGTCATGAAATTAAGGAAAACTTATCTAACTGCGAGAATACGATTTCTGCAAGAGATAGATTTTGATGATTCCTTGATCTCGCTCTTCATTTCTTCTCAATGCATCAGATTTCTCCATTTTGTTAGTTTTTGGTTATATCTGACGCTTGTTACATCTGTTTTCTCTGGTTCCGATGGAATTCAATACTAATTGTACCAGATTTCTCCGCCTAAAACGTTTGGAAACTCTTCAGATGCTGTTCTTTCTACGGGAGCAGTAATCTCTACGAACTCACCGTACTTCTTAGCGTTGTTGATCTGCATAATTGTTGGTTTTGTTGATTGTGAATATTTGGATTGACTATACTACATCTTTATTTCTTAAATTTCCGATGCAAAGTTACGCAAAAAAATGATATAAAGCAAGTGAGTGTAGAAAAATACTGTCTTTTTTAATTATTTTTAAATATAAAGTGAATAAAAAGTGTATAAATATAAAAAAAAAGGCACCTGCCCATCACGGGTAAGTGCTCTTATAAACCTTCGTTTCTATCCGCTGGTAGAAACTTACAAGGTTTTAAATATATTTATCATGTAATTTAAATCGTAATTTCACCTGCAAGCGATTGCTTGAGCATCTCTCTCACCTTGCAGTTGTCCTCATATCTGCCCTGCAGATACATCAGCTTCGTAACCATCGCCTCCACCGTAGAGTCGTAGCCGCTGATCACGTGGGCGGTCTTCAGCTGGAATCCCGCTCCGTAGCGTTCCATCTCCACGCAGCCCGTAAGACACTGGCTGATGTTCACAATGTTCACGCCGCGATGAGCTGCCTCGTCAAGCAGGCGCATAATCCATGGCGCATGAGGCGCATTGCCCGAACCGAAGGTACGCATCACGATGCCTCGCAAGTCGGGTGATTCCAACACGTGGCGCACGATGTTGTCCTGAATGCCCGGAAAGAGACTGAACACAATCACGTTCGGGTCGAGCTTCAGATGGGGAACCATCGGCTTGTCGTAGTCTGGCGTGAGGATATGGTGCCTGTGATACTGGAAGTTGATGCCCACATCGCAGAGGTGCGGATGGTTAAACGATTCGAAGGCATGAAATCCCTCGGCATTGATCTTGATGGCACGGTTGCCGCGAATCAGTTTGCCGTTGAAGAAGATGCATACCTCCGGCACCATCGGATGTCCCTCCTCATCCTTTGCCGAAGCAATCTCAATGGCTGTCATCAGGTTCTCCTTGCCGTCGGTGCGCAGTTCGCCAATAGGCAGCTGGCTTCCAGTCAGAATCACCGGCTTGGTCAGATTCTCTAGCATGAAGCTCAGGGCTGATGAAGTGTAAGCCATCGTATCCGTGCCGTGCAGGATAACGAAGCCGTCGTAGTCATCATAGTTCTTGGCGATGATGCTGACTATTTCTGCCCATCTCATCGGGTCCATGTCGCTGGAGTCGATAGGAGGGTCAAACTTTCTCACGTCGATTTCCGCCTGAATCAGTTTGAATTCTGGCATGGAAGAGACGAGGTGGTTGAAGTCGAGAGGCTCCAGTACGCCTGTCACGGGATCCTTTCCCATGCCGATGGTACCTCCTGTATAGATGATGAGAATCTTGGGTGTTGCCATTTTATTTATCAATATTTACTTTTTGTCACTTAATCGAGTGCAAATATACAGAAAATATTCGATATGACCAAGTGTTTCCCCGAAAAATATGCCATGTTTTAACATTTTGTTATCATTCGATAGCAAATCCTGCCGGTTCCTTCCAATCCTGCGTTTTTCCAGAAATCCTATATATATAATAAGGTGTAACCGCAAAACTGTCGCCATTTAGTGGAGATTTGAAAATAAATGCATTTTTTATGCAAAAATATTCGCTCGTTACAAAAAGAAATAGTACTTTTGCACACGATTTAATAAAAATACTAAGTTGTTATGGTAAAAATCACATTCCCAGACGGATCTGTTCGTGAGTATGAGCAGGGCGTAACTGGCTTACAAATCGCCGAGAGCATCTCACCGGCTCTCGCTCGCAACGTTGTATCTTGCGGTGTTAATGGTGAGACAGTAGAGTTGAACCGTCCTATCAATGAGGATGCTAACGTAGAACTCTACAAGTTTGAGGATGAGCAGGGTAAGCACACATTCTGGCATACATCTGCCCACTTGTTGGCTGAGGCTCTGCAGGAGCTTTACCCAGGCATCCAGTTCGGTTTCGGTCCAGCCGTAGAGAG
>JAIJUV010000346.1 GCA_022732315.1 Prevotella sp. | reverse complement strand
CCCTTGTTGGAATGATTTCCAACTATCTTTATAATATTACTTCCATTGTCAATGGAATCTTTCCGTTCTGCAGGAACTTGCTTTTGTGCATGAGCCAAAGAACTGCAAAAGAGCGCAATGAGAAGTAATGTAAAGTCTTTTTTGCTCTTTGCCATTTTCTATTTCTATTACTTTAGGTTATGGATGATTTCCGATAAGCAAAGATAAGGTGCAATACATTAAAAAACGCATACAGACCCCAATATTTATGCATTATTAACGATAAAGAAACATGCAAACATGCTCAATCCCCCCTACAAAGGCTGATAGAACCGGAGTGTTCCCAGCTTCCTCAACTCCCCGTTCCGGGCATACCGGGCATCCGTGGCGGGATGAGAAAGGAGGATGAACTCACGGAGCAGCAGCTCGGGATGGAAACTCGTCAGCTCAAAATAGGGAACTCGGGAGGTATCTACCTCATAGATACTGCCACGCTGAAAGGCAGACAATGCCTTGTAGCCTTCATACTCCTGAAGCAGTTGGGCCTTGCCCAAGGGAGCACCGCCGAAATACTTGAATGCCCAGACATCAATCTCCCTACCCTTCGCCAGAATCTGCTCCGGACTCATCGCCAGACTTCCGCTGTGATCATCATCTGCAAAAACATAGCGGGCATGGGCATCCTTCAGAAGAAGGGCTATCGTGCTCCTGCCGCCCGGCACATACCATACCCCACCCGTCTTGCGCTCGGTTAATACCGAAAGACCTTCGGGCAGTTTCCCTGCCACCGACTTCAGCGACTGATATTCCTTTTCTATCCCGGCAAAGAGCGAATCTGCCTGACGGCTGCCAAAGAGCATGCCATAGAATTTCATCCACTCTGCCCTGCCCAATGGCGATGTCTCCATATAGTCGGCAGCCTCTATCAGCGGGATGCGAAGCTTATCGAGCTTACCGTATCCGCCACTGTTCTCGAAAGGAGATACAAGGATTGCCTCGGGCTTCAGGGCGATGATGCGCTCAAAGTCGGGCGCCATACTGGAACCGCAATCCACGATAGAGGATGATGATACGCGCTTCCTGATATCGGGAATATTGATATAATCCAGATCGCATACGCCACGGATGGCATTCCCCACGCCCAACTCATACATCAGCTGGCAATGCGGAGCCATGAATACGGCACTGCTTTCTACGGGGGTGCGCACGGTATCCGTGGTGCATCTTACGCCCGATGCCCTGCGCCTGGCAAGCTGCGCCACGGTCTCATCCCCCTCCTTGCCCTTCGGCACGAGGATATAGCGATGCAGCAGGGTGCCAGCCTTCCAGGGGTTGGCTATCATCACTTCATCATAAGTCCCCTCACCATGCCTTACGATGGTCAGCAACCGGGCATACTTCATCTTCAACGTATCACCCCCGTCCCCATCACCAGATGCCGTCTTTCTGCCCTGGCAGGCAAACAAAGCTAGCGCCACAAGCGCCATGAATATACTGTTATATCTTTTCATCATATATTATATCTTTTCATCACGCAGCAAAAGTACGATAATTTTTCGAGCCCCGCAAGAAAACATCGCAAAAACTATCTGCCATTCGTCATGTAGATGTAATTCCACTTTATGCAATGAGTAATTTGTGCAATTATCTGCGATATCTGCGTGACAAGAAATAAAAAAGTCTGCCAGCATCACTGCTCGCAGACTTCTCTTTTCATTAACCGAACCTAAAATTACATCTATTTTTCAAGATATGCAATAAAATGCAAATGATAAACCTAAATATAAACTTTTACCTGATGAAAACTATTTTTACTCTTACCTATTTCAATGTATACGCACTGCAAAATGCATTGTCATTATGTTGAGAAACGAATTTATCTAATTCAAACACGCTATGTATTGTTGCAACATGCATGCCAAAAACTGGCGAAACATGTTATTATACTGATTTTCTGCCACTTATCATTTTTCACTCATCAAACAAAAGTGGGGAAACTGGGGAACAAGTGGGGAATTATTCCCCAGAAATTGGGGAAACGTAAGGTTAAACAAACAAATCATCAAGTGTTACTGATACCTTGAATATATCTGAGTATTCATTACTCACCAACTCAGAATTTCCCACATACGTAAGGAGGAATGTCTTGGCTGGATTCTTTTCTTCCAAAGCCTGCAAGCGGCTATCCAACACCTGAGCATAGCCCTTGGTCACTACATAGGGAGCCTTATAGAATTTCATCTCGCAAACATTCACCGCACCATCAGCCCTTTCTATCAGCAAGTCTATCTGCATACCATCAGCCTCCTCGCTTCCCTTCACTATAAGCGAAGATTCCTGCGAAGACACGGCACCAATTTGAAGAGCATATTTTATCTGAAAATAACGCCTAAAAAAGCAAAAAATAGCAGAATGATGCTTTTATTTTGAGTTTCAAGTGGTTGTGGCAGCCGTTGGCTTTAAGTGGCACAGACAAGG
>JAIJUV010000345.1 GCA_022732315.1 Prevotella sp. | reverse complement strand
GGCTCGTACCATCAATACATCTACATCTACATTGCTCGTGTTGCTCTGTATCTTCATCCTCGGTGGTGACAGCATCCGCAGCTTCTCATTCGCAATGATTCTGGGTGTTGTATTCGGTACATTGTCATCTATCTTCATTGCATCTCCAATGGCTTACATCGTTCTGGGTCGCAAGATCAAGGAGGAGCCAGCTGAGGAGGCAGCCGTAGCTGAAGTAAAGTAAAATAAGAAAATTATCCTATTTCTATCCAGTGGAAGCTGGATGGAAATAGATAATAGAGACTATAAAACGATAAAAGGTCGCTTCCTGATTAAACAGGAGCGACCTTTTATTTTTGCGTGATCCCACCGAGAATCGAACTCGGATCAAAGGTTTAGGAAACCTCCGTTCTATCCATTAAACTATGGGACCTTCGCAAACTGACTGCAAAGATACATCAAATCATTGACAATACAAAATAATTAGCTATGTTTTTAACCCTCATCTTATCAAGTTTCCTCACTTTTATGGAATTAAACTGCGAAAACCTCTTTGATACGAGGCATGATTCGCTTAAAAATGACTTGGAGTTCCTGCCAGATGGCAGCTATAGGTGGACGCCTTACCGCTATTGGGCAAAGTTGAATCACCTGGGGCAGGAGATTGTGGCGCAGTCTAATCCTATCCCCGATTTCGTGGCGATGTGTGAGGTGGAGAACGATAGTGTGATGTTTGACCTCACCCGGCGGTCTTTACTCCGTAACGCAGGCTATGAGTATGTGATGACTTCTTCGCCCGATGAGCGTGGCATTGATTTAGCCTTGCTGTATCAGCCCGCTTCCTTTGCCCTGCTTCATTCCCATTCCATCCGCATCAAGCCCCTGCCCGATACCCGTCCTACGAGAGATATTCTCTATGTTTCGGGATTGATTATCACGGGCGATACCTTGCATGTCTTAGTGGTTCATGCGCCGAGCCGTAGGGGTGGTGAGCTGGCTTCCCGTCCTTATCGTCTGCATGTGGCAGACCGGTTGGCTGCTGCTGTGGATTCCATTTATGCCGAATCACGGGATGCAAAGATTATAGTGGCAGGCGATTTCAATGATTATGCTGATTCACCCGCCTTGAAGCGTCTCTATCAGCATCACCTTATTAATATATCCCATGATGCTCGGGGAACTCATGGGGCTAAGGCAACGTATCGTTGGCATGGAGAGTGGAGAAGTCTGGATCAGATCATGTGCAGTCCTTCCATGGCTGCAGCCAAACAGAAATGCCAGATAGGCGACCTGCCCTTTCTGTTGGAGGATGATGAGAAGTATGGTGGCAAGAAGCCTTATCGTACTTATCTGGGACCTCGATACCTGGGAGGATATAGCGACCATCTGCCTCTTCTTGTGCAATTTGCTTTCTAAGGGGGCGGAATATAATTTAGCGGGTATAAGAATGCATTTATATTTAGCCTTAAGGGAAAAAATAATTAGCCTTAAGGGAAAAAATAATTAGCCTTAAGGGAAAAAATATTAGAGGGTGTGTCATGGACTTATGACACACCCTCTTATATGGTTTTGATGGATGATGTAAACGGGATTATCCGTAGATAACCTTGCCGTTCTCATCCTCGTAAGGAGCCAAGTCCTTGGCATACTGGTTCATGGCACGGAGGCTCATACCCATTGATGAGAAACCACCATCGTGGAAGAGGTTCTGCATAGTCACCTTGCGGGTGAAATCAGAGAACATCATCACGCAGTAGTTAGCGCAATCCTCAGCCACAGCGTTTCCGAGTGGAGACATCTTGTCGGCGAAGTCCATCATGTTCTCAATGTCCTTGATACCCTTACCTGCTGTTGTAGCTGTAGGGCTCTGAGAGATGGTATTGATGCGGACGTGCTTCTCACGGCCATAGATGTAACCGAAGCTACGTGCGATGCTCTCGAGCATGCTCTTGGCATCAGCCATATCGTTATAGCCGAAGAATGTACGCTGAGATGCTACGTATGTGAGGGCTACTACAGAACCCCACTCGTTGATGGCATCCAACTTCTTGGCAACCTGCAACATCTTGTGGAAAGAGATAGCAGAGATATCCAATGTCTTGTTCAGGAAGTTGTAGTCGAGGTCATCGTATGTACGATGCTTACGAACGTTAGGGCTCATGGCTACAGAGTGGAGAACGAAGTCGATCTTGCCACCGAGTTTCTCCTGAGCCTCAGTGAATACCTTTTCCAAGTCTTCAACGCTAGTCGCATCAGCTGCGATGATAGGAGCGTTGATCTGTTCAGCGAGCTTATCCAGCGTACCCATACGCAAAGCCATAGCTGTATTACTAAGTGCGATAGTAGCACCCTCTTCAGCAGCCTTTACAGCTACTTTCCAAGCGATTGATTCCTCATTGAGTGCACCGAAGATGATGCCACGCTTGCCTTTTAACAAATTGTGAGTCATTGTTATCTTAATACTTTTGTTTATACTAACG
>JAIJUV010000344.1 GCA_022732315.1 Prevotella sp. | reverse complement strand
CACTCTTCTTTCCCATGAGCATCTGATAATGCTCCGAAATATACTTGGGTTTGGAAATGTTTTTCAAGACTAGATTCCTTCCTCCACCATCGCCGGTAGTCAAACCATAACCGGTAATATGAAGCACCTGGCATTCCTTGCTTCCTTTACTGGCATCGCGATAAGCTACATCAAAAGCCTTCACCTTATTTATCTCGCCTTCAGCCTTCCATTCTATCTTTCCATTGGGAGAAGAGAAAGTTTCCCGCATATTCTGGGCAAACGAGACAAAACAATAAGACAAGAGAAGCACCAATAAAGGCACTCTCTTATCAAACTCTATATTAACCAAAATACTTAATCGTTTCATAAAACTACAAATGATAATTATTGAGCGAAACTTTTACTCCCCAAACTTCCACCAGTCCAGGAAGAAGAGGTTCTGTTTCTGGATGTCACCACCCTTGAAGACGAAGTAGAGATCATGAACACCCTTTATTTTCTTCACCTGGGTAGAGAAGGTTTTGTATTCATCCTTGGTGTTGCTGATGTCCACCTTGCCGATGCACTGGCCGTTGACCCCATCAAGACGGATTTCAATGCTGCCACCCAACATGTGGCAGGAGGCTGAAACCTCAAACTTACTTGCACCTTTCTTGAAGTCAACACCCTTCACGAGGATATACTCATTCTCATCAATATCAGTTACTATCTGATTCCATTTATTCTTCTGCGCCCATTCATTCTTAGGCTGCGTCTTCAATCCATAGCCCCAAGCCATCGTCTCAGCCTCCACCTGGCGATAAGGGTTGAACCATTCTATCTGCTCCAACTTGCAGTCCTGGAAGTATGGCAACTCCTGGATGGTTCCGTCAGGATTGTAAGTCATTTCGGCAGCAGAAACAGAACGCTGCTCGGCATGACGCCCCGTCTTCAAACGGAAGATGTCGTAATTCAAACCGAAGCAATAACTCTTGCCCTTGTAGTCGATGATGCCCGGATGATTGCCACGAGTACGAGGCGTATGGTTCATGATATGTCCCTTATATTCCCATGGTCCGAGCGGATTCTTGCTCATCGCATAACCGATGCCCTCAGGACAGCAGGTAGAAGCATAGGCCAGATAATAATTGCCATTGCGCTTCCAGAACCAAGGACCTTCCTGATAATCCTGAATCTTCGGAAAGTGCATGATGGAATCAGAATAAGAAATCATGTCCTCGTTCAGTTTCACTGCCTTCAACACGGGGTTGCCCCAATACATGTAAGCCTGGTTATCATCATCTATCCATATAGTTGGGTCAATGTCGAACCAGTCGCCCTCCCATGCCAAAGGCTTTCCGAGAGGATCCTTAAACGGTCCGCATGGATTATCAGCTACCAGCACTCCGATGCCATGACCGTGGATTGGGCAATACATATACCATTTGCCATTGCGCTCGATGACCTGCTCTGCCCAGGCACCATTCTCGCCCTTGAACCACTTGAAGTCTTTCAATGAAGCCACGGCACCGCGGTCTTGCCAGTTTACCATATCCGTTGAGGTATAGAGCAGCCAGTCTTTCATCAGGAACCCCTCAGCCCCATCCTCATCGTGTGTGGTATAGAGATAAACCGTATCGTTGTGCACATAAGGTGCAGGATCGGCTGTGTACTTGGTCTGGATGATTGGCAAGTTGATGTTCTGTGCTGTTGCTACAGTTCCCATGCCAGCCAAAAGCAGGGATAAAATCATTCTGTATCTAGTCATTTTATGATTTAAATTAATTATTAGTTGATTAAATTGTTATTTGTGGATGCAAAGGTAAGCAAAAAAGCAGAATTCTACTTTATCACATGTATCAAATACTTTATTCTGTATATAAAATAAATAGGAGGTAAACACTAATCATTGGTGTTTACCTCCTATTATCATATTTTTCTACTTCTCAAACCTACAATTATCTGTTACCAGGTAACGCTCATACCCAATGCGATGCTGGCATTGGAACTGAGAGGAATGAACTCTTTGCTGGTCTTGCCCAAGATGTGATCCATACCGATGAAGAAGTTGTAACCCTTTGGATGGATATTCAGAACATAACCCATACTTGTAGCAAAACTGCTGACTGCAAAGTTGACACCACCATCCAACCACTTCAATGGTTTCCAGTTGGCACTGAGTCTACCCTCGCTCCAGGTATAATCACCATTGATGCGGGTGCTGCTCAGCAAACCGAAGGACAACTTGTCGTATGCTGGCAAACTGTACTCTGCACCAAAGTTGAGCGTAGCAGTCAGAGCGGTAGTACGGCTACCCTGGTCGCCCAAATCCTTCAGGTTGATGAAGTCGGTAATCTGGTCGCCGTAATCATCCAACTTGTCATCGATGGTAGAACCGCTGTTTTCTCTTACCGCAGTATCATGGAAGCCATTGAACTCGAAGTTCTCAGCTCTGTTCACAGCCTTCATATTGTTGCTCCAGTTGATGAAACCCAAATCGAGA
>JAIJUV010000343.1 GCA_022732315.1 Prevotella sp. | reverse complement strand
GCGATTACAACTGGTTCGCTACCTTCGAAAACGGCAACACAACTGTTTGTGGTACCCAAGTCAATTCCAATTACTTTTCCCATGATTATATCTTTTTTTTATTTTTTCGTTATTAATATTATTGTTATTTATCTCATGAATCGCTGGTTACTGAGAAGTCTGCCGAAGATATGCATCTCTCGGGAACTTCCTTTATTCAGCGTTCACGCTTTCCCATATAACAAAGCATGTGCCAAGGGATTTTGGAATTGGCATAGCTGACAAGCTGTCAGATAAGTACTGACAAAACAAAAGGAATCAAGACAGAAGGGCGATAAAATGTCGCATTCCCCCATATCTTGATTCCTTTATATATAATAAGGTGTAATCTACCTTATCTGAATTTACTTCTGAATCTGAATTTACTTCTGGTCCTTGGCAGCAAGTGCCTCGCGAACCTTAGTCTCCAATTCATCGAGAAGCTCTGGGTTATCCTTGAGCAATGCCTTGCAGGCATCAGCACCCTGACCCAACTTAGAACCGGCATAGCTATACCAGCTTCCGCTCTTGTCGATGATGCCGTTGGCTACTGCCAAGCCGAATACCTCGCCGGCACGGCTGATACCCTCGCCAAACATGATGTCGAACTCTGCCTTGCGGAATGGAGGAGCCACCTTGTTCTTCACCACCTTTACGCGCACCAGGTTACCAACCACCTCTTCGCCATCCTTGATGGCTGTGGCCTTGCGGATATCCAGGCGTACGGATGCGTAGAACTTCAGGGCGTTACCACCGGTAGTGGTCTCTGGATTGCCGAACATCACACCAATCTTCTCGCGCAACTGGTTGATGAAGATACAGGTGGTGTTGGTCTTGCTGATGGTAGAGGTGAGCTTGCGCAAAGCCTGGCTCATCAGTCGTGCCTGAAGACCTACCACATTATCACCCATGTCGCCCTCAATCTCCTTCTTAGGAGTAAGGGCAGCCACAGAGTCGATTACCACGATATCTACGGCTGCAGAACTGATCAGCTGGTCAGCAATCTGCAAAGCCTGCTCGCCGTTGTCTGGCTGCGAAATCCACAAGTTATCCACATCTACGCCCAATTTGGCAGCATAGAAGCGGTCGAATGCATGCTCGGCATCGATAAAGGCAGCGATACCGCCCGCCTTCTGCGCCTCAGCAATGGCATGGATGGCCAAAGTGGTCTTACCGGAAGACTCAGGACCATAAATCTCGATGATGCGTCCCTTAGGATAGCCGCCTACGCCGAGTGCATTGTCGAGGGCGATACTGCCTGTAGGAATCACTTCGATGTTCTCGATGTGTTCATCACCGAGCTTCATGATGGAGCCCTTGCCGAAGTCTTTCTCAATCTTCGCCATGGCTGCCTGAAGTGCCTTCAGCTTACCCTCGTTAGGATTCAAATTTCCTTCCTGCATATTTTAATTGAATTAAAAGTTTAAAATTAATCAATTTCCAAGTCACCATCAAACACCTCGTGCCATGGCAATCCCTGCTTGTTGAGCTGCTCCATGAATGGATCTGGGTCGAACTCCTCTACGTTCCAAACGCCTGGCTTCTTCCAGATGCCCTTGAGGAACATCATGGCACCAATCATGGCTGGCACACCAGTGGTGTAGCTTACGCCCTGCATGCCGGTTTCGTTGTAAGCCTCCTGGTGCTTGCAGTTGTTGTAAACGTAGTAGGTGCGCTCCTTGCCATCCTTCTTACCACGGATGCGGCAACCGATGGATGTTTCGCCATCATAGTTCTCGCCGAGATCCTGTGGATTAGGCAATACGGCCTTGAGGAACTGCAATGGAACGATTTTCACCTTGGCTGTCTTGCCGGAACCGTCTGCCAATGGAGCCTCGTACTCGATTTCGTCGATGCGGCTCATGCCGAGGTTCTGGATGCAATCAAGGTAAGTGAGATACTGCTGACCGAAGGTCATCCAGAAGCGTGCCTCCTTGATGGTAGGGTAGTTCTTCACCAGGCTCTCCAGCTCCTCGTGGTGCATCAGATAGCTCTCGCGAGGGCCGATGTTAGGGTAGGTGAGCGGCTTGTGGATTGACAATGGATCGGTTTCAATCCATTCGCCATCCTTATACCAGAGTCCCTTTTGGGTAATCTCGCGGATATTGATTTCAGGGTTGAAGTTGGTAGCGAAAGCCTTGTGATGGTTTCCGGCGTTGCAATCCACGATGTCGAGCACCTCGATTTCATCGAAGTGATGCTTGGCAGCGTATGCGGTGAAGATGCCGGATACACCTGGGTCGAAACCGCAACCGAGGATAGCGCACAGACCTGCCTGCTCGAACTTATCCTTGTAAGCCCACTGCCAAGAGTACTCGAAGTGAGCCTCGTCCTTAGGCTCATAGTTAGCGGTATCCATGTAGTTGCATCCGCAAGCCAGACAGGCATCCATGATGGTGAGGTCCTGGTAAGGCAAAGCGAGGTTGATGACAAGCTCAGGCTTGTAG
>JAIJUV010000342.1 GCA_022732315.1 Prevotella sp. | reverse complement strand
GGGTACAACACCAATCAGCAAGGCGCCCTGTAAGGGCAAAAGCTTTCAAGTACCAGGTAATAACAAAGCTTTTGCCCTTACAGGGCGCCTTGCTGATTGGTGTTGTACCCAGGGCGCTGCCCTGGGCTAGGAGCTTCTGCCCTTTCAGGGCGTGCTGCTTCTAGGAGCTTTTGGGCCTTCAGCCCGTACTTGAACCACATGCGAAAGTTCAGTAAGTAATCTATATTTCTGCTTTTAGCTGCAGTATATGTTCCGCCGACAGCCCGGTTATTTCCTTTACCGTCGCTTCATCTATGCCCTTTGCCAGCATCTTTCTGGCAATCTCAAGACTTCTTTTTTCCATGCCTTCGGCTATACCTTCACGCTTGGCGGTGTCTACGGAATTCTTGATGTCGCGATATGCCATCTTGCTGGTTTCGTACTCCCTCATTTCCTGCGGAGTGAACTTGGCTATCTCGGCTTTGATGTATCTTTCTTCTACCTGTTTCATACGCGATCCATTTAAATTAATACTTTTGCAAAGATTATGTCAGTGAGTGCAATGAAAGCTGCTTTCGAATTGCCGAGCGCCGTACAATCTTCTGCAAAGATACGCTGAAAATTTGTAACTTCCAAATTTTTAGGCAATTTTTTGCATTGGGGATAGAGAAAAATAAATCTATTGGAACGCCTTGTAGAATTTGTGCCTTTTCCTTGAATACCTTGATGTTATGGTGTATTGTTTGCTTGGAATTGGAGTGAGGCTTACTTCAATAGTCAACGAATATTATTTCAGTGACTAACGAAGGCTATTTCAGTAAGAACAGGAGACTGTTCCAGTGAGAATAGCTTTCTGTTGCACTTTTTTTTTCTGCATTTTTTCTCTTGTCTTGCAACCTTTATGTATCTTCTTACGTCTAACCATCAGATTTCCGAAACAAAAAGGTATTCGGTATATCACGTATTTAGAAACATAAAATTAGATATGAGTATGAAGAAATTTGGTATTTGGGCGGTGACTGCCGCTTTGTTCTTTGCCCCAATGGGCTTGAGTTCTTGCAGTATGGGATCTTCAGCCAGTGAAATGAAGGGAAGTCTCAACTTTACGCAGGATGATTTGACCGAGAAGCCTTTCAAGGCGATCGACGTGGATGTGATTGCCAGCGTTTATTATACCCAGAACAATGGCGATGAATGCAGCGTTCGATTGGATTACTCTGCCATCAAGGATGCTGAGTTCGTACAGAAGCTCAAGGAGAAACTCAAGGTGGTTTATCGTGACGGCGAGGTGAAGATCGGACTCAACGGAAAGGTTAAAGTGCCTGCCGCGTGTAACTCTGAAAAGAATAGACTCAAGATTTATATCACCAGTCCTGACCTGGTGAAGATTGCACAGGAAGGCGTGGGTTCATTCTATGCCAAGACGATTAATAGCGACCGCCTGAAAATCGATAACGAGGGTGTAGGCTCTGTCAAGATTGGGAAGATTCTTGCCAACAAACTGGAGGTAACCAACGAGGGTGTTGGCTCGGTAAATATCGATGATGTGGCTGGAGATGATATGAACATTGATAACGAAGGCGTAGGCTCGGTGAAAATCTCTAAGGTTGAGATGGGAAGTGTGAAACTGGATAATGAGGGCGTAGGCTCTGTTAATCTGGGAATGTTTAAGGGCGGCAGTCTGATAATCAAGAACGACGGCGTGGGCAGCGTGAAAGCCAAAGTTGACTGCCAAAGTGTAAACGCTACATCCGAGGGTGTTGGCGGAGTTAACTTGAGCGGTGTAACCCGTCAGTACAATAAGAAAAAAGGCGGAATCGGAGGAATTTCTGATGGCGGATTGACTGTAAAAAAGTAACGTAAGTTGTTGAAAAACAGAAAATAAAGTGGTTAAAAATTAGTGCGGAAAATTTTCAAAAATTCATTTTGAAAATTTTCCGCAGCTAAGAAATTCGTAATTAGAAGTCCCACTTTACACCGAGGCAAGGGCGAACCATCCAGCCGGCATTGCTGCCGAAGTTGTGGCTGATTTCTACCTCGCTACCTACGCTCAGGTTCTCGCAGCCGAAGTGCTGACCTACATTGTACCAGAGCTGTGGCTCAGTAGTGAAGACGGTGTGCTCAGCTTTGTAATCGATGTTGCCATCCTTGTCGAGCTTCGGGTCGCCATCCTTATCCAGGAAAGAACTGTGGTCCTCCCACCAGAAATCTGCGAAACCGCTAAAGTTCAATCCCTTTAATCCAAAGATGTCTTTGCATCCCCAAACAGCAGTAAACTGCATTGGCACGTTCTGGTCGGTCTTGCGGATAGTCTTGTAGAGTGCCTGGAGTGTCAAGGTGTTCTTGAAACTCTTGTCGTGCATGAAATACTCCACACCGAAGAGCCAGGCATTGTTGATAGGGTAGTTCTTGGTAATACCACCATTATACTCTACGTGGAGGCTCCAGTTCTTCATTGGGCTGTTCTGCCAGAAGTTCAATGCACGT
>JAIJUV010000341.1 GCA_022732315.1 Prevotella sp. | reverse complement strand
TCTTTCAGAGAGGCTGTCAAGTCGGGCAAAAGAATCATCATCTTCGATGTGGCTGGCGTCATCGCCCTGAAGTCTGATCTCAAGATAGCAGACAACATCACCATCCTCGGACAGACAGCCCCATCTCCGGGCATCACCCTCAGATATTACACCGTTCAACCGGGCAGTAACAACATCATCCGTTTCCTCCGCATACGCCGAGGACAGGAGAAGAACATCAATGATGGTGCGGATGCTACCTGGCAGCGCAACAAGACTGGCATCATCTTCGACCACTGTTCCTTCAGCTGGAGCATCGACGAGGTGGCTTCGTTCTACGACAACAACAATTTCACCATGCAGTGGTGTACCGTTGCCGAGAGTCTCACCAATCCGGGTCACTCTAAGGGAGCACATGGTTATGGAGGCATCTGGGGCGGTAAGCTCGCCAGCTTCCACCACAACTTCGTAGGTCATCTCATGAACCGCGGTCCACGTTTTAATGGTGCAAGATACGGATGGACAGGCTACACCAGCAACAAGGATTACGCTACCTATAAGTGGAAGAATACCGTGCAGGCTGAAAACGTAGACTTCCGCAACTGCGTGATGTACAATGCGCAAGGTACCTGCTACGGAGGTCCAGGCGGTGGACAGATCAATATCGTGAACAATTACTACAAGGCTGGTCCAAGCCAGGGACTTAAAGAAACAACTCAGAACGGTCTCAAGGTAGATGTAAGCACCGGCAAGGAACGTGGCAGCCAAGACCGCATCACTCTGGTTACCTTATCTACCAGCAATAATTCCGACAAGAATCATCCTGAGTTCTTCGACATGACCAGCCGCTACTTCATCAACGGCAACACCACCGAAACCACCAAGGGTTCTGTTACCCAAAACAAGGATTGGAAAGGTATCAGCTACGACAAAGGCATTCCAAGCCAGAACGGAGAATACTACAGTCCAGATGCCAAGAACTTCTATGGCGACGCTGTAGCTCATACCACCATCAGCGGCAAGTCTTGTGTCAAAATCAAGATGGATGCTCCTGCTCCAACAGGAAATGTTACTACCCACTCAGCTGCCGAAGCCTTCAGTAAGGTACTGGCATACAGCGGAGCCTCGCTCTACCGCGATGAGATTGATGCACGCTACATGGAAGAGGCAAAGACTGGTACTGCCAAGTACAAGGGAAGCATCACCAAATCGCCTGGCATCATCGACAAGGTATCAGATGTAAACGGCTACACCGAGGCAAACTTCGGAAAAGGCTCTCGTCCTGCCGACTTCGACACCGATAATGACGGAATCCCAGATGCATGGGAGACAGCCAACGGCTTAGATCCAAACGATGCCTCAGATGCCCTCACCTACTCGCTTGACAGCAAAGGTTACTACACCAACCTTGAGGTTTACGCCAATTCGCTGGTTGAGGACATCATGAAGCAAGGCAATGCTGATGCAGAGAGCAAGGTAGATGAATACTATCCTGCATGTAAGAATCCTACAGGCATCTCGCAGATCATCACCTCCAATCCCAGTGAATTAGCCGAAGTAAAGTATTACAGCCTCAACGGCACCCTCCTTTCTGCTCCTCAAAAAGGAATCAACATCCGCAAGATGCTGTTTCAGAACGGAAAGACCGTAGTGGATAAGGTAATAAAGGAATAAAACAAAACTTCTTATAAAACAAAAGGGCATCCCCTCGTTTGAGAATGCCCTTTTTGTTTTATAAGTTAATACGTTCTGTTACTTTACATACTTCTTACCGTTCTTGATAACAATACCCTTGGCAGAAGAAGAAACCTCCTGACCAGCCATGTTGTAGGTCTTACCATTCTTCTTGGCTGCAGCAGCGTTTACTGAAGAAATGCCAGTGCCCGTACCTATCGTATACTTAAAGCCATAGAAACCCAGCTTTGTACCTGCAGCAAGCACATAGTATGTACCACCAGCAGCAACGTTTAAGGTTACTATACCATTAGACTTTGCGGCAATAATGTTCTCATTCTTCTCATTCAGTGTGAATTTCTGAGATTCACCATCCTTGGCACTTGGCAAATTGTAAGAAGCAGGAGCTACCTCAGCAAATTCTGCATCCAGGATATGGAAGCCCTTGGTACCACCCAACTGAATACCTACAGTTACAGAACCAGCCTTTGCTGTCTCGAACTTATAAACGCAACCAGTTGGCTCTGCTCCTTTAACCAACTTACCATTGTTCTTACCACATACGTAAGCTGTAAAATCTGCATCTGCCCAGTTGTCGGTAGCCTTACCATCTGCAAAAACAGTACCAGTATTTTCCATATAAGTCAAAGTGATATTTTCTACTGATGTAATCTTATCACCAGCATTCACTTTATCACCTTCCTGCACGGCATAAGTTCCCTGTGCATTAACACTAGCAGCCAAAGCTACGGCTGCGATAAGAGTAAAGAATTTCTTCATAATCGTTTTATTTTAAGTTTATATATTATTAATTAGTTGATGA
>JAIJUV010000058.1 GCA_022732315.1 Prevotella sp. | reverse complement strand
CACACGTCCCATGATAGGGACAATTCCGTTTCTCTCCTTGCTTCCGTTTACATAGAAGACTGTCTTGAATGTACTTCTCATAATTCCTTGCTTTTTGTTTGGTGCAAAATTAAATCATGAGAGTTGCATGGCAAATTCACAACCTGTGCAGAATTGAGAAGTAGGAACCGAAGCCGTTAAATATGCTTATTAGGGCGTTTCTTTGAGGTAATGACTTGAAAGCGTTTCCACTTCTCAAATCCGCCATTTTCGCATTTCCTCACGAATGCCACTTAAAGCCAACGACTGCCACAACCACTTGAAACTCAAAATAAAAGCTCAAATCTGCTATTTTTTGCTTTTTTTATCAGTCTTTTTATTCAAAAACAACATCTTTGATATAAAGCTACTATCATCTATCTTCTTATCAAGATTAGCTTACCATCAAAATTAACTTACATAAAATTCCTCAGTAATTTTCGCATACCATTCCGATCGGTTCCCGTCAGAATCCATCATTACCTCAATCGCATTTTCCATCTCCACCGTTCTATGTCTGGCAAAGGTCAGCATAAAGCGCTTAGGCTGCTTCCGTCCCACCGTTTTAACCCCACATTGGCGAACAAGGCAAAAGCCTAGCAGATAGGCTTCTGACGTAAAGGCATCCAGCACTTCAGATGGTACTATTGCCGAGAACACGCCCTCTTCAGAAAGCAAGCGTTTTACCCCTAGGAAAAGATCCCTAAACGGCAAGCTGTCAGCATGGCGGGCCATAGACCTTTTACTGTCTGGATTTTTCAGACTATTCAAGAAGAAGGGAGGATTACTTACGATGGCATCAAACTTCTCCGCCGATTCATAATCCTGCAAGCGGCAGCACGCTATGCTCACCCTGTCGGCGAAGGGACTAGCCGCCACATTCTCACGAGCCTCATCACAAGCCTCAGCATCCAGGTCAACACCTATCACCTGAGCCTCCTGGCAGCGCTGCGCCATCATCAGCGAGATGAGTCCTGTGCCCGAACCAATATCCAATATACGCTTGCCGCCAGGAGCCCATGCCCCCAGCAGCACACCATCCGTACCCACCTTCATGGCACAACGGTCTTGGTGAATTTCAAATTGCTTAAACTTAAATCCTGCCATTTATCCTAACTTTTTTACTTAAAATCATAACGCAAATTTAAGCATTTTATTACATTTACCCTCCTCTATTAAAAATAAAATATAATAAAGAGGAGTTTTTTGGAAAAACAGATGGGTTTTTCACCAAAAATCACTAACTTTGCAAACTAAAAAAGTATATTCATCAAATTTACACCCCCAAAAAGTGTTTATTTAACAAATATGAACGATAATTCAAATACACGAATCCAGATGATTGCCGACTTCGAAGGTGATGCATCCGTGCTGATTCAACAAAGAGAAGCAGGCATCTATCCTACCCTCTGCACACGCGACCTGGTAGTTTTCCCAGCTGTGCTGACCCCTATCGTGGTGGGCAGAAAAAAGAGTCAGGAACTGGTAAACATGCTGGAGCAGAATCCAGAAACAATATTCTGTATCTTCTGTCAGAAGCAAGAAGACACCGAAGATCCTGCAGCAGAAGATCTCTACGAACAGGGAACTTTCGCAAAACTGGTGAAAGTCATCAACATGCCCAACGAGGAGCACCAGAAGACCGTCATCGTACAGGGTCTGGGAAGATGCAAGCTGAAAAGCATCGTAGAATCCCACCCCTACCACATGGCCGACGTGGAGAGCCAACCGGAACTCTGGCCTTCAGAGAAATTGGCCAAGGAGCCGATGTTCAAGACCCTGACCAAGACCTTCTTCGAGGAGTCAATCAAATTCATCAAGAATAACGAAAACATCCCAGACGAGGCGGTCTATGCCATCAATGAGATTTCCAACATCTTCGTCAAGTGCAACTTTCTCTGCAACTCCTTGTCTTTTTCTGTAGAAGACAGAATCAAGATGCTGGAGGAAGAGTTCCTCCCCGACCGTATTATAGTAGCAATGAAGGCTTTGCAAAAGGAGCTGAAACTGCTCTACCTGCAATCAGAAATCAGGAGAAAGACTCAATACGAGATGGAAGAACAGCAGAAGGAATACTTCCTGAAACAGCAGATTAAGCAAATCAAGACTGAACTGGGAGAAGGGGAAGGAAGTCCGGAGAAGAAGGAACTGCTCGAAAAGGCCCAGCACAAAGTATGGAACGGAGCAACCCAGGCGGTTTTCAAGAAGGAGATGGCCAAGCTTGACAACATCTATCCGCAAAGCCCCGATTATCCTATTCAGATCAACTATCTGCAGACGCTGGTAGATTTGCCTTGGAACGAATACACCATAGACAACCTGAGCCTGACCCACGCCAAGAAGATTCTCAACCAGGACCACTACGGCATGGAGAAAGTGAAGGAGCGCATCCTGGAATATCTGGCAGTTAGAACGCTGAAAAACGGAACGCAGAGTCCTATCCTTTGTCTCTACGGTCCTCCGGGAGTAGGAAAGACCAGTTTGGGAAGAAGCATAGCCAAGGCCATGAACCGCAAGTATGTACGCATGTCGCTCGGCGGTCTGCACGATGAGTCGGAGATTCGCGGTCATCGCCGCACCTACATCGGTGCAATGCCAGGACGTATCATCAAGAACATCCAGAAAGCGGGAAGCAGCAACCCAGTATTCATTCTCGACGAGATAGACAAGGTATCAAGCAATAACTATCATGGCGACCCGGCATCGGCACTGCTCGAAGTACTCGACCCAGAGCAGAATGTAGCCTTCCACGACAACTATCTGGATGTGGATTACGACCTCTCGAAGGTTCTCTTCATCGCCACTGCCAATGACATCAGTTCCATCCCGCGCCCATTGCTCGACCGCATGGAGCTGATAGAAGTAGGCGGCTACATCACCGAAGAGAAGATAGAAATAGCCAAGCGCCACCTGATTCCGAAGGAGTTGGAGAATACGGGTCTCGACACGTTCACCCCGAAGGTGACCTTCAGCAAGGCAGCCATCGAGAACATCATCGAGCACTACACCCGAGAAAGCGGCGTGCGCCAGTTGAAGAAACAGATTAACAAGGGACTGCGCAAGATGGCCTACAAGCTCGCATCATCCAAGGAACTGGAAAAGCCTGCCATCACCCCAGCCGAACTGAAAGATATTCTTGGCACGGCACCCTTCAACCGTGATATCTACCAGGGCAACAGTTATGCGGGAGTAGTAACCGGACTGGCATGGACTTCCGTGGGCGGAGAAATCCTCTTCATCGAGACCTCCCTCAGCAAGGGCAGGCAAGGCAAGCTGACCCTGACCGGAAATCTCGGCGACGTGATGAAGGAGTCTGCCGTCATCGCCCTGGAGTACATCAAGGCGCATATCGACCTGCTCGGCGTAGACTATCGCATCTTTGAAAACTGGAATCTCCACATCCATGTGCCGGAAGGAGCCACACCGAAGGACGGTCCATCGGCAGGAATCACCATCGCCACCAGCATCGCCTCGGCCATCACCCAGCGCAAGGTGCGCAAGAACACCGCCATGACGGGCGAGATAACCCTTCGAGGCAAAGTGCTCCCAGTGGGTGGCATCAAGGAGAAGATTCTGGCAGCCAAGCGTGCCGGCATCACCGACATCGTGATTTGCAAGGATAACGAGAAGGACATTCTCGACATTCCGGAAAAGTATCTCAAGGGCGTAAGCTTCCACTATGTAGAAGACGTGGCAGATGTATGGGAGTTCGCACTCACCGACGAGAAAGTGGAGCACCCTATCAACTTCACCATTCCAGATAACGACAAAAAAGAAGAAAAATAAAGAAAATGAAATTTGAACTACAAGTAACAGATAAGGCCAGCGATGCACGTACTGGCATCATCACCACCGACCACGGACAGATTAAGACACCTATCTTCATGCCAGTAGGCACCGTGGGAAGCGTGAAGGGCGTCCACTTCGAGGAGTTGCGCCAACAGGTGAAAGCCCAGATTATCCTGGGCAACACCTACCACCTCTACCTGCGTCCGGGACTCGACGTCATCAAGGCGGCAGGAGGACTGCATAAGTTTAACGGCTGGGACCGCCCTATCCTCACCGACAGCGGCGGATTCCAGGTATTCTCGCTCACTGGCATCCGCAAGCTCAGAGAAGAGGGATGCGAGTTCCGGTCACACATCGACGGCAGCAAGCACTTCTTCACCCCCGAGAACGTGATGGATACCGAGCGCATCATCGGTGCCGACATCATGATGGCATTCGATGAGTGTCCTCCTGGACAGAGCGATTTCCAGTACGCCAAAAAGAGTCTGGAGCTCACCCAGCGCTGGCTGGACCGCTGCTTCAAGCGCTTCAACGAGACGGAACCGCTCTACGGCTACCAGCAGAGTCTCTTTCCTATCGTTCAGGGCTGCACCTTCCCTGAATTGCGCCGCGAGGCAGCCAAGTTCATCGCCGACAAGGGCGCAGACGGAAATGCCATCGGCGGTCTTGCCGTGGGAGAACCTACCGAGGTGATGTATGAGATGATTGAGGTGGTGAACGAGATTCTGCCAAAGGACAAGCCTCGCTACCTGATGGGTGTGGGTACTCCTCAGAATATTCTGGAAGCCATCGAGCGTGGTGTGGATATGTTTGACTGCGTCATGCCAACCCGTAACGGCCGCAATGCGATGCTCTTCACCTATAATGGTACGATGAACATGCGCAACAAGAAATGGGAGATGGACTTCAGTCCGGTGGACCCAGACGGATGCGACATCGACCGCATGACCACCAAGGCCTACCTGCACCACCTGTTCAAGGCACAGGAACTCCTGGCGATGCAGATAGCCAGCATCCACAACCTCTCGTTCTACCTGCGACTCGTCACCGATGCCCGCCATCACATAGAGCAGGGCGACTTTGTGGAGTGGAAACGCTCCATCATCGACCAGCTGGGCAGACGAATCTAGTTTTGGACTTTGAGCTTTGAGCATTGAGCTTTATGGGATGCTCCTATACATATTTTACTTTAAATGATGAAAGATTTTAAATACATCAGAAAACATCGCAGACGACTGAAGATGGGCAGAGCCATTGCCCATCGCTTCGGTTGGCTGGTTCCCATCCTCCACCGCATCGCCAAGGTGCTGGGATGGATAGGGCACAAACTGCGTTTCCTCAAGGTGCTCAGGTATCTCAACCCACTGAGATACATCAAGCGACTGGACTGGTATATCATCAAGAAGTTCGTAGGTTACTACTTCTTCTCGATAGCCTTGATTATTACCATTGCCATCGTGTTCGACTTCAACGAGAACCTGGCGAAATTTACGGAGTATCATGCGCCGACCCGGGCCATCATCTTCGACTATTACGCCAACTTCGTTCCCTACTTCGCCAATCTCTTCAGTGCGTTGTTCGTGTTCGTGGCTGTCATTCTCTTCACCTCCAAGCTGGCAGGCAACTCAGAAATCATTGCCATCATGGCATCGGGCGTTTCGTTCAAGCGACTTCTGCGTCCTTATCTCATCACCTGCGTGATGCTTTCAGCCCTGAGCTATGCGCTCTCCGCCTACGTCATCCCGCATGGCACCGTGGTTCGACAGAACTTCGAGAACATGTATAAGAACAAGAAGAAGAACACCTCTGCCGAGAATGTGCAGCTGCAGGTAGATAAAGGTGTCATCGCCTACATCCAGCACTACGACAACAACGTGAAGAGAGGCTATGGCTTCTGCCTGGACAAGTTCCAGGACAAGAAACTGGTGAGTCACCTTACGGCTATGGAGATTCAGTATGATACCATCTCCGACAGCAAGTACCACTGGAAGCTGAGCAGCTGGAAGGTGCGCCAGCTGAAGGGTATGAAGGAACACATCACGAGTGGAGCACAGAAGGATACGCTCATCATGATGGAGCCTACCGATCTGGTTTACTCCAAGGGACAGCAGGAGACCTTCACCAGTCCGGAACTGAAGGATTATATCTCCAAGCAGATCAACCGTGGTTCAGGCAATGTGGTACAGTATCAGGTGGAGTACTACAAGCGCATCGCCTCCTCGTTTGCTTCCTTCATCCTCACCATCATCGGTGTTTCGCTCTCATCCCGCAAGCGAAAGGGAGGAATGGGAATGGCACTGGGCATCGGTCTGGCACTGAGTTTCGGCTACATCATGCTGCAGACCGTTTCAGCCACCTTCGCCATCCAGGCAAACTTTCCTCCGGCATTGGCGGCATGGATGCCAAACATCATCTTTGCCTTCGTGGCTTACTTCTGCTACCGCAAGGCTCCGAGGTAATTATCAATTAAGAATTAAGAGTTTATAGTTTATAGGGGCACTGCTGCTATAAGCTATAAACTATAAATTAAAAATTTTATAGAAATGTATTTCGACGAATTAGATTTAAACGACAACGTGCTCGACGCATTATACGACATGCGATTCGACACTTGCACCCCCGTACAGGAAAAATGTATACCAGAGATATTGGAAGGTCACGACGTGTTAGGCGTTGCACAGACCGGTACCGGTAAGACTGCAGCCTACCTGCTCCCAGTTTTGAGCAAGCTCGACGATGGCGGTTATCCAAAAGATGCCATCAACTGCGTCATCATGTCACCAACCCGCGAGTTGGCTCAGCAGATAGACCAGGCAATGCAGGGCTTCGGCTACTATCTGCAAGATGTGAGCAGCGTGGCAGTATATGGCGGCAACGACGGCAACCGCTACGACCAGGAATTGAAGAGCCTCCGCATGGGTGCGGATGTAGTTATCGCTACCCCTGGCCGCCTCATCACCCACATTTCTCTGGGTAACGTGGATTTGAGCAAGGTGAGCTTCTTCATCCTTGATGAGGCCGACCGCATGCTCGACATGGGTTTCTCTGAGGACATCAATACCATCGCAAGCAAGTTGCCTAAGACCTGCCAGACCATCATGTTCTCTGCCACCATGCCAGAGAAGATTGAGGAACTGGCTAAGACCTTGCTCAAGGACCCTGTAGAGATTAAGCTCGCCGTAAGCAAACCAGCCGAGAAGATCAAGCAGGAGGCTTACGTATGCTATGAAACCCAGAAGATGACCATCATCAAGGAAATCTTCAAAGCTGGCGACATGAAGCGTGTCATCGTGTTCAGCGGCAGCAAGATGAAGGTGAAGCAGTTGGCTGCAGCCCTTCAGCAGATAGGCATCAACTGCGGTGCGATGCACTCCGACCTGGAGCAGGCAGAGCGCGACGACGTGATGTTCAAGTTTAAGAGCGGACAATATGATGTACTCGTGGCTACCGATATCGTGGCTCGTGGAATCGACATCGATGACATCGAGATGGTTATCAACTACGATGTTCCTCACGATACAGAGGATTATGTTCACCGCATCGGTCGTACAGCCCGTGCCAACCGTGACGGCAGAGCCATCACCTTCGTAAACGAGGAAGACCAGTACTGGTTCCAGCAGATTGAGAAGTTCCTGGAAAAAGTGGTAGAGAAGATGCCATTGCCGGAAGGTTGCGGAGAAGGTCCTGAATACATCAAGCTCAACAAGCCTAAGAAGAACAACGGCCGTGGTGGAAAGGGCGGAAAGCAAGGCGGAAAGGGCCGTGGCAAGAACGGAGAAAACCGCAACAAGAAGAACGCCGAGAATAAGAACAATGGTGAGAATGGCAAAAATGGCAACGAAGGCAACAATGCCAACAGCGAGGGTAAGACCAAGACTAGCGCCAAGAACCGTCGCCAGAAAGACCGTGACCAGACTTCACACAAGCGCAAGCCAAACAAACCAAACGACCGAAAGGAGAAGAATCCCCGCAACAACAGCGAGAATGGCGAGCAGCCAAATGCTCCAAAGGATGCCAAACAGCAGAATGCCCCTAAGGGAGCCAAGCCACAGAACAACCTGCAGGCTGCTCCACAGAATGGCGAGCAGCAGAACCGTAACAACAAGCGCCGCAACAACAACAAGCGCCGCTATGATGAGAACGGCAACCAGCAGCCTAATGGCAACCAGCGTCCAGGTGCAGAGAACAATGTCCGCCCAGGCAGCAATGGCCGTGGCAGAGGCGTAGCCCAGAAAAAGCAGGGCACTTCCCAGCAGAAGCAGCAGAACACCGAGGGCTCCGGCAACCGCAAGTATGCTCCTGTGGTAAACCCACAGAAGAACGAGAACGCGGTGAAGAAATTCATCAAGCGTATCTTCGGATTCGGCAAATAATGATTAGATAACTCATCTGCAGCATCTGCTGTAGATTTACACATTATTATATATATAGGATAAACACTATATACAATAGGATAAGCCCGATAAGAGCGTTGGACTATCACCAACCTTTTATCGGGCTTTTACATAAACCATGGAATCAGCCATCTCATTCCATCGGCTTTCCAGCAAAATCGGTAACTATGGACAGAATCAAAAAGCAACATTTCACCCCACTCATGTCCTTCAGCCTCGTACTGACGGTAGGTATCATCACGGCTAAATATAGCTATGATTACCTCAGCATGCGCCAATGGCTCACCTTCTCCATCCTCCCCTGGAGCTTCGCAGCCTGCTGCTATATGATGACCCAACTCATCCGCCGACACAACCCGTCGAGCCGCACCACCGACAAGCTCATCCACTATCAATGCCTCAACCTCTATCTTTGCATCTTCTGCCTCGGCGGTTGCATTACCGCCCATCACATCAATCAGCTCAATGCTCCCGTTCAGATAAAAGCCTACCAATCACTCTCCTCCTTTGAACGCACCATCCTGAAAGCCCAAGACTTCAGGCTGCAGGCGGAACAACGACTCCACACCCTGCATATCGGGGAACAGGATTTCGCCGTCATCGCAGCCATGGCAATGGGCGACAAGTCGGCACTCAGCCAGGAGACCAAGGAAGCCTATTCCATATCCGGAACAAGCCACATATTGGCAGTTAGCGGTTTGCACATCGGCATCATCTTCCAACTCATTATCCTGCTGCTAGGCGGCAAACGCCGGTCTAAGCTAACCATCATCCTATCCACCACCATCGTTTGGGCATACGTCATCTTTATCGGATTCCCAGCCAGTGCCGTCAGGGCAGCCACCATGCTCAGCATCTACAGTATGGTATTGCTCTCCTTGCGCCCCGACCCAACGCTCAACACGCTGGCATTGGCCTACATCATCATGGTGCTGGTCAACCCGTTCAACATCTTCGACATCGGTTTCCAGATGTCCTTTCTTGCCGTGGGTTCCATTCTTCTGTTCTATCCCCTCTTCTTCTGTCTCCTCTCATCCCACAGCAACATCATCCGCGCAATATGGGGTCTTTTCTGTGTTTCCCTGGCTGCCCAGATTGGCACCCTGCCCCTCATCGTCTTCTATTTCGGCCGCATTTCCTGTTACTCCCTGATTACCAGTTTCATCGCCATCCCGGCAGCCACCCTCATTCTCTATCTCTGCGTCCTGCTTTTCATCCTTTCACCCCTTACCTACATCTCTTTCCTAGCCTCACCCACAGAAGGATTAATGCAGTTGGTGATAAACGTTCTCACCTCCATCACCCAATTCATCAACACCGCCTTCCGGCTGACGAGTATGTTGCCGGGGGCAAGCATCGAGCATGTGCATCTTTCCCTGCTCCAGCTAGCCATTCTCTATGTTGCCATCCTAGCCGGCTACTTCGCTTTCGTAAAATGGTACCGGCTGAAAGAGAAGATGGTCTGAAAATTTGTGTATCACAAAAATAATGCGTATCTTTGCAGTATCAATACAAATATTTGTATCTTTGCAGTATGAATTACGATAGAATCAAACAGCAGGCAGGTCATCTGCCAGCCTTCCAGATAGCCGACGCCATCAACAGCACCCTGAAGGAGTCGGCAAACCTTGTTGTCACCGCTCCGCCGGGAGCCGGAAAATCCACCGTGCTTCCACTCACCCTCCTCGAAGCCACCCCACAAGGAAAGATTCTGATGCTGGAACCGCGCCGACTTGCCGCCCGACAGATAGCAGAGCGGATGGCAAGCATCCTGGGCGAACCCGTGGGCAAGACCGTAGGTTACCGGGTACGCTTCGAGAACAAGGTTTCCTCAGAAACCCGCATCGAGGTACTCACCGAGGGAATACTTACCCGAATGCTCATCCATGATGCCACGCTCGAAGGAGTGAGCGCCGTCATCTTTGATGAGTTTCATGAGCGAAGCATCAACTCCGACCTGGCGCTTGCCCTCACCCGACAGGCACAGGAAATCATCCGACCCGATCTGAAGATTATCATCATGTCGGCTACCATCGATGCTTCTGCCATCTGCGAGGCATTACAAGCTCCCCTGATAGAGAGCGAAGGCCGAATGTTCCCAGTAGAAACCATTTATTCTGAGACCGACATTGTGCGATACGACATATATAAAGAGATGGCAGCTACCATCCTCAAGGCTGCAGATAAGCACGAGGGCGATATTCTGGCTTTCCTTCCAGGACAGTCGGAGATTCTGAAATGCAAGGAGATATTGGATGCAAGCCTCAGCAGGGCTTCAGCTGAACTTACCGTTCCGCAGGTTTATCCGCTCTACGGCAATCTTCCACCCGAGAAGCAGCGCCTCGCCATCGCCCCTTCGAAAGAGGGAGAAAGGAAAATTGTGCTCGCCACACCTATTGCCGAAACCTCGCTTACCATCGAAGGCGTGAGGATCGTGGTGGATTCCGGACTTTGCAGAAAACTGGTTTACGACGCCCGTACGGGATTGAGCCACCTGGAAACCGTAACCATCAGCAAGGATATGGCCACCCAAAGAAGAGGACGAGCCGGACGTGTGGCTGAAGGAATCTGTTACCGATTGTGGACTCAGACCTCGGAGCATCTGATGGAAGACCAGCGCCGACCGGAAATAGAGGAAGCCGACCTTACGTCAATGGTACTCGATATTGCAGCCTTTGGCGAGAACAATCCCCAGTCGCTGCTCTGGCTTACCCCACCATCAAGCAGTAACCTTCTCAATGCCAAGGAATTGCTTCTATCACTTGAAGCGATAGAAGCGGATGGCAGCATCACCCCATTGGGCAGGAAGATGGCAACATTGCCTTGTCATCCGCGCATCGCCAAGATGATGATGAGTACAGAATCTTCTGCGCTCAAAGCTCTAGCCTGCGACGTTGCCGCCCTGCTGGAAGAGAAAGACCCGATGAGTGACTCTGAGGATTCAGACATGTCGCTGCGCCTCTCCATCCTCCGTTCGCAGCGACAGAAAAACAGTCTGGGCAGATGGGCTCGCATCGCCCAGATAGCCCAGGAATACCGCAGGATGCTCAAGGTGAAGGAAGACAATGATCCGGTGGATGCAGAAGAGGTGGGCAGACTGATTGCCCTAGCCTATCCTGAGCGCATCGCCATGGCAATCGATAACATCGGCCATTTCAGAATGTCGAACGGCAAGACGCTCTTCATCGATTCAAGCGATGCAATGTCGGCGCAGCAATGGCTCGCCATCGCCTCGCTCAATGTATCTGCTCAGCCGCTGGGCACGAATGCTTCCACCCCGCTTCCATCTTCGGGAAAGGCAGGCAAGGTGTTTCTCTCGGCTCCCGTAAACATCATCGACCTCCCTACCCATGAGTTCGACAACGTCTCGTGGGACAGTAAGGCGGGAATAATCAGGATGCAGAGAGAGCGACGCATCGGAACCCTTGTGGTGGATAGCAAACCGCTCCAGGATGCCGACAAACAGCAGATTATCCATATTCTCTGCACCGCCATCCGGAAGGAAGGACTCAGCATGCTGGATTGGAACGAAGACGTTCAGCGGTTGCAGCGGAGGGTGGCGCAGGTAAGAGCGTGGCACCCGGAAATGGAGTTGCCCGATCTGTCCACCACGCACCTGATGGAAACAGCCTACGAATGGTTACCCTTCTATCTGGACCAGGGCGGAAAGCTCAAGACGAGCACCGCTGAACTCAGGAAGCTCAATCTCCCGGAAATACTCTGGGCACAGATTCCATACGAGCAGCAGCAGGAAATAGACCGCCTCGCACCCACCCACATCGTGGTTCCATCGGGCAGTCATATCCGCATCGACTATCGTCAGGGAGCCGAGGCACCCATCCTTAGTGTCCGTCTGCAGGAATGCTTCGGAATGACTCAGACGCCAGCTGTTGATGATGGCAGGCAGCCACTGCTGCTGGAGCTGCTCTCTCCGGGTTTCAAGCCCGTTCAGCTTACGCAGGATCTCGCCAGCTTCTGGCAATCCACCTATTTCGAGGTGCGCAAGGAGCTGAAGCGCCGCTACCCCAAGCACTTCTGGCCCGAGAATCCATTGGAAAGCGAGGCAGTAAGAGGGGTGAAAAGGAAGAAATAATAGATTGAAGAATAGTATAACTTTTAAATAATATATAATTATGAATGTAGGAGATAAAATACCAGAGATTCTTGGCATTGACCAGGAAGGACGTGAAATCAAGGCAAGCGACTACCATGGTCGCAAGCTCGTGCTCTACAGTTATCCGAAGGCTAACACCAGCGGATGCACTGCCGAAGCCTGCTCCCTGCAGGCTCATAAGGAGGAACTGGCAGCAGCCGGTTACGAGATTATCGGCGTGAGCAAGGACAAGCAGGCACTGCAGAAGAAGTTTTCTGAAGCCAAGGGTCTGCAGTTTCCTCTTATTGCCGATACCGAGACCACTCTTTTGCAGGAACTCGGCTGCTGGGGCGAGAAGGTAACCTGCGGCAGAAAGACCATCGGAATCCTCCGCACCACCTATCTTGTCAACGAAGAAGGCATTATTGAGAAAATCTTCACTCCAAAGGAGATCAAGACCAAGATTCATGCAGAACAGATTCTGGATTACATCCATCAATAGAGAACAAAGATGACAGAATTTGAAAAAATGAGAAACAGCGAGCTTTATGATTTCAGCAACAAGGAAGGTATGAAAAGCATAGAGCACGCCAACCGTCTCTGCTGCCGCCTGCAGACGCTAACCCTGTTTGATGAAGACTATCGAACCATTATCGAAGAACTGATTCCTGGCATTCCAGCTTCAGCCACCATCTGTCCACCCTTTCACTGCGACCATGGTCACGGCATCAAGGTGGGTGAGAATGTATTCATCAACTATGGTGCCACGATGCTCGATGAAGCCCTGATTACCATCGGCGACCGCACCCTGATAGGTCCGAACTGCCAGCTGGTAACCCCTAACCACCCCATCAACTATATGGAACGCCGCAAGCCAGTAGAAACAGGCTTCCCCATCACCATTGGCGAGGATTGCTGGCTGGGCGCAGGAGTCATCGTCTGCCCTGGAGTAACCATCGGCAACCGCTGCGTAATCGGTGCCGGCAGCGTAGTGGTCAAGGATATTCCTGATGACTCCATGGCTGTGGGAAATCCTGCAAGAGTTATCAGAAAGCTCAGATAAATAGTACTAGAAAATGGATCAGATAGTAGTAGAACTCTTCCTGTTGAGCATCGGAGCCAGTTTTGTGCAACGCACCACTGGCTTCGGTTTTGGCATCTTCATCATGACGATGCTCCCCTCCATCATGCCCTCTTACGGTGAGGCAACAACCCTCTCAGGCATCCTGGCGATGACAACCTCCCTGATCATCGTCATTCAGAAATACAAGTACATCACCTGGAGGCGGTTGCTGCCCATTCTGTTCACCTTCATCATCATTTCCATCGGAGCCATCTTCGTGCTCAAGCGGATGGAATATCACATACTGAACATATTGCTAGGCATTACGCTGATCATCGTGAGCATCTACTTCACCTTCTTCAGCAAGCGCATCAAGGTAAAGACTACGCTACCCGTGCAGGTTACGGCAGGAACATTGAGCGGACTGATGGGAGGATTCTTCGGAATGCAGGGTCCCCCAGCCGTACTCTATTTCGTCAGTTCAGAGCCCGACAAGGATCGCTATCTGGCGATGACGCA
>JAIJUV010000340.1 GCA_022732315.1 Prevotella sp. | reverse complement strand
GTCTGGCGGTTGATACTTTTGTTTACTCATGCGGCATGATGCCGACTTGTGGATTCAGTGGCGAGCTGAGATTTTAGCCGTAGTCTTTCTTTTTCATTGCAGTCGTACATTAAAATTATAGTTAGAGGCCATATGTCTTTATACCTTCCTCAAATGCAGTTTTAATTTCTGCATCATATACGTTGAAGTGCTCGTTGATGATGTTATCAATGTAACTTGACATGGAAACCTGTCCCTTGCCAACGACATTCACAAGCTTCATAATGCGCTCATGGGTCTCTTCTCTGATATAGATTTGTTTTCTTGGTCTTACAGTAAAGTCTGCATCTACCATGAACTTATCTACATACTGCTCGCTACGGTTTTTCTCCGTTCTATCAATTGGTTCAAACCGTCCCATCTCGAAATTCCCAAATGTTACATCCCCCTCCAAATCATTCTCTTTGTATGAAGAACTGTTTGGAAAAGCTTCATCAAGACAAGCGTCAATATGCTTATGAATTTTCTTCTTGCACTCATCATGATTTCGCATGTAAATCTCATACAACTCCTTGTCATCTATCGAAGGAATTTGTCTTTTAACACTGTTTCTTTTTTTCATTGTAATTCTTACGTTTTAATTGTTATACAAAATCTCTAATATTGAAATCCTTGAAGTCTTCAGGAACAACAAGTTTCTTCTTTTTGATAGCCTTTGTTGCTTTTTCTGATGTTGGCTTGACAGTGGAAACGCTCGACATGTGCAATTCCATCAACGCATTCATTCTGCGTTTGATCTGCTTGGAACGTTCCGCTATCATGTTGAAAAGTTCATTGCCTTCCATTTCAATAAACACCTTGCCAGCATGAGAACATTCTTCGTTTGTGGCATTCGGCTTGCTTGCCGTTTCTACAGCCTTGTCTATCTCCTCAAAGCTATTGCCACTTGCTTGTTCAACAACAGGCTCTTCCTCTGATTCATCGTATTTCACGTCAACATCCTCAATACGTGTATCTGTGAAAACTTCATCCAATTTATTGTCAGGAATACGAGCGGACTTCACCGAAGATTGGTCTTCCTCGAATGTAACCTCATTTTCCCTTATTGTTTCACCTTCATCCTCCTGTTTAATTTGCACAGGTTCGCTTGGGACTTTTTTCGGTGAGACAGTATAGGTGTGTCTGACAATGAAGTCCTCAGCAGGAATAGGCGGACTTTCCTTAGATGCCACATTAGTCTTTTCTATTCTCAACTTGTTTCTAAGCCAGATGTCGGCATCAAATACCAAGACTGCTATACTCCACACAAAATACAGGAGCACAATCGTCAACAACATTATTTCCATATTACCACATGATTATATCCTTGTTATTTTTCTTATACACTTCTTTGATAACCTCCCCATACTTTTGGAAATGTTCTGTCAGCACATGGTCTATATAGCCCGACAAGGACATATCCTCACGGTTTATTACAGACACGAGGCGCATGATGGTTTCATGATACTCTTTTCGGATGTATGTCATCTTGCCAGAACGAGCCGGATTCTCAGACCTGCGAATATACCTTTCTTGGTATTCATCCATGAGAGATGAAGTACCCTTGGAAGGCATTGCTTCTTTTTGTTTACTTACCTCGCTCTTTAGTGCCTCCTTCTGTATAGGTTCTTCCGTTGAAGCCCTGCTTGGTGGCATGTGTGGTCGGAATGAGTTTCTGAACTCTTCCGAGTCAATTGTTACTTTGAGATTCTTTGCCATACACATTACTTCTTGATAATGGATAATAATTCGTCAGCCAATTTCTCTATGTTGCTGCCCTTTATCAGTTGCTTGTCGGGAGGTAGAATCGTAGAGCGAAAGACAACCTTGTTACCATCCTCTGCACATTCCTTTCGGAAACGCTTACTGTCTGGGATGTAGGTATTCAACACAGACAATCCCAATCCGTCCATCACACGACCAGCTTTCTCATAGAGATTTGTTTTCTCTCTTGCATCAACCATGTTCCAAAGCATATTCAGTTCCTTGATATTTGTCTTGCCGACGCTGATGAACATATCGTTCAACTGGCTGGCGAACATGATGGAACTTCTCAACACAACATTGTCTGCTGTAATCGGGCAAAAGATGTAGTCCATTGTGGCAATGGTCTCTATGACACCGAGGTTGTCAATCGTTCCTGCGAGGTCAAAGAAGATGAAGTCCGGCGGTGTGTCCATTTCCAAGAAAGGCTTTACTGTTTCCACAGCCTCGTCGGGACGGCTCTCCACGATTGGATAGGCAGGCTTGCCTGTTCTTCTCATCATCTCATGCGTCTGTCTCAACAGATACTCATTACTCTCGATGTTCTGCATGTCACGCTCTCTCATGTCCTTGATGCTGAACTGTGGAAAATCACAGTCAACCACCACGACATCGTAACCTCTGACATAATAAAGGTAACTTGCCATCAACACAGTTAGTGTTGTCTTGCCTGCCCCTCCCTTTTGGGTGGAGAAGGC
>JAIJUV010000339.1 GCA_022732315.1 Prevotella sp. | reverse complement strand
TCAAGAAGAAATACTTTCCACTCGTATGAGTCATACGATAGATGTACTCCGTCTTATCTACATAGAGAAAGTCCTCCTCTCGAATCTCAGAGAAGGTCTGCATGCCTATTGGATATAACTTCGTTGCCATATTATCAACTATTTACTATTTACGTTGGCAAAGATAAGCAAAAATCCCGAAACCACCAAGCAATTTCGGGATTTATTATGTATTCAACTGTGTATCCAATAACTTAAAGGGAATTTTAATTCCAAAAATATATCTATTTTTTATCTATAATTATACGGAGACTTAAAATCTCTTTTATGAAATATAGGAGTAGAAAAAGAATACTGAAAAAAGAAAGTCACTGATTATTAACCTAATACGTGATTTTTAACAGTTTTTTCTTTTTCAGACCTTTTTTTTTATGCCATTACTTTATGTGTGTGTAAAGGAGGATTAATTGCACTGAGTAGAGTGCAATTTTCGTTAAAAAATGCACTATGCTCAGTGCAATTTCGTATTTAATTTGTATATTTGCACCCATAAAGAACAATATAACAGCCATTATATGGAACAATTACAAGCAACATTCGATAAATTGCTGAGAGAAACGAGTACTACGTTTCATCGCTATATGTATGACCGCATCAATTGGGATGCTCGTATGATTGGATTAATGGGACCAAGAGGTGTTGGTAAAACAACTTTGGTGCTTCAGCATATCAAAGAACAACTACCAAGAAAAGACTCTCTCTATGTACAGGCAGAAGATTTTTATTTTGCCAGTCACAGACTCACCGAACTGGCGGATTCATTTGCTAAGATGGGAGGAAAGTATCTTTTCATTGATGAAATCCATAAATACAAGGATTGGGCAAGGGAGCTGAAACTGATATATGATTATCATTCAGAACTCCATGTAATGTTTACAGGGTCATCTGTTCTCGACATAGCAAAGGGGGCATTTGATCTGAGCCGTCGTGCACTTATGTACGAGATTCAAGGGCTCTCGTATCGTGAATATCTGGAACTCTTTCATGGAATCCATTTTCCTGTATGTACTTTAGACCAGCTCATGCAACAGGAAGTCGATATACCTAATGGTTTCTTGCCCCTAGAACATTTCGCTGACTATCTGCAACGAGGATATTATCCTTTTTCTGATGGCGACATCAGAATGTATATTCAGCAAGTAGTCAATGCAACGATAGAAACCGATATTCCACAATATGCAGACCTTACGGTTTCAACTGCAAGAAAGCTCAAAAGACTACTTGCCATCATCGCTCAAAGTGCACCATTCAAACCTAACATGAGCCAGATAGGAGGTCAACTTGAAGTTTCAAGAAACAATATAGCCGACCTTTGCGCCTACTTGGAGAAAGCAGGTCTTATAGGACAGCTCCGCACTTCAACTGGTGGTATTCAAGGACTAGGTAAAGTGGATAAGATCTATCTAGATAATCCAACACTCATCTATACCCTTGCCGGTAAGAGTGTTGAAATAGGAACTGTTAGAGAAACTTTCTTCTTCAATCAGACACGCTCACTCATGCCTGTAACAGTATCTCCTATATCAGATTTTCTGATTAACGGGAAATATACATTCGAGGTTGGCGGAAAGAAGAAAAAGCAAAATCAGCTGCAGAACATAGAGAATGGATATGTGGTAAAAGACGATATAGAAACGGGCTATGGCAACATCATTCCGTTATGGATGTTTGGCATGCTCTATTGATAGATAATCCTTGATTACAGAAAAGATGCCCCCGCATTTTGCGAGGCCATCTTTTTCTTTATTTACTTAGCTCCTTGATGATTTTCTCCAGATTGTCAAGCTGCCAGGCATTCACTTTTACATCTACCAGATTTCCTTCCTTGTCGAAGAGGCGATAGGATGGGAAGGAGCGAATGTTGAGATAGTTCTCAATGGCACTCTGCTGAGCCGCTGGCAAATTGTAGTGGGCGATATTGTCGCCAACCAGATTATTCAGTTTGATGATATTTTTCCATGACTCTTCCGGACTGTTGTTTGCCATGTATAGATATACCACATCGTATGGTGCCAGCCGTTCAAACTCTTCCTTCGAATTGGCAAGAGCCATCTTGCAAGGGGCACACCAGGTTCCCCAGACATCCAGCAATACCAATTTGCCCTTATAAGGCTCCAATATATGGCGAAGAAGCTTCTCCCCATCGTTCATATCCTGCGGAGCTGTCTTGATACTAGCTGTAATATCCTTGTTCTGCAAAGACAGGTACTTTCGGTGTTCTGCCAATACTTTTTCCCTGACAACTTCAGAACTGATGCCATGTTCAGTCAAGTCAAGCCCATAACTATTGAGTGGAATGGCTAGTCTTTCCAACATCCTAAGAAGGGATTTGGAGATGATGACATCTTTCTGCTGCTGGCTGCACCCCATGCTATCAGCTATATGCTGGGCATAATATACTTCGAGGAGAGGAGTCTCATCCTTAAGCATCTTGGCAATATCTTCTCTACCAATGATAGCCGTAGC
>JAIJUV010000057.1 GCA_022732315.1 Prevotella sp. | reverse complement strand
GGATGCTACATTCTGTTTATTTCTAATTCGTAACCTCTTCTTTTTATGAGATAAAAACTTATCTCATTCTCAATCACTTATAAAAAATACGTACTTTCCTACATTAAAACTAGGTAATTATCTCGATATTGAGAAACAGGAGCATCGCACTTTGCAATATTGCAAGGTATTTCTCAGCGACTCCCAAAATCAGATTCAGGATTTCCAGGACTCTCTTCTCTATCAAGAGTATCTGAAAGATATACACCTCACCATCGTAGAGCAAACACCCCTCTGCGGCAGCAAGATTTCACTTCTGGTCAAGACCACGGACGATGAGACACCACTCCTATTCCACAGTCTTCGCCTGACGGAGGAAGAAGCAAAGGGGAAGGATTCATACGAGCAGACCAACCTTCTTTTCAACAAATATCTGCAAATCATTGCAGATACGGATATGACGATGGAACGCAATCTTGTGCGTACCTGGATATACGTTACCAACATCGACGTGAACTACCAGGGCGTAGTGGAAGCACGCAACGACATTTTCGACAAGGAAGGATTAACTGCCGACACCCACTACATCGCCAGCACCGGCATCGGAGGAGCCACTCCCGTTCGCCATGCAGCAGTAGCCATCGATTTCCTCACCTTCCCCGGCATCAAGGAAGAAGACAAGAAGTATCTCCTGGCACTGGAACATCTGAACCCTACCCATGAATATGGCGTAGCCTTCGAAAGGGGAACCCGGGTTACGCTGCCAACGCATTGCAGCAATTCTGATGGAAGCCAGCATTTCAAGCAGCAATACTTCATCTCAGGCACGGCGAGCATCGACAAACTGGGAAACGTAGTTTATGAAGAAGATATTGTGAGACAGACCGGCAGGCTGCTGGAGAACGTAGGAGCCTTACTGAAAGATGGCGATGCCACCATGAACGATATCCAATATTTCATCATCTACCTGCGAGATATTTCCGACTATCATACGGTAGATAGAATGATGCAACAGTTTTATCCGCAGACACCCCGCATCATCGTAGAAGCCAAAGTCTGCAGACCAGGATGGCTGATTGAGATGGAATGTATCGCAGAAAGATAATAAAAATGCAGAAATTTGCCCCCTACAAGCAAATTTCTGCATTTTTATTATCTAATCTTATATTTTTTTTCTACCTTTGCAATAACCAAACTTATCAAATTATGAATAGTAATCTAAAAAGCTTTTGCATATTCATCATATATATGCTTGGGGCAATAGCATGTTTTGCTTTCTTCCAATTCTGCTATCCCTATCATCTGTATTACCAGGAGCAGAACCAGCTGTTCCTGGCATCATGGGATTATCTTACCACCTATCTGGAAAAACCAGGTTGGCTGGCATGTATGGCTGGTGATTTTCTCACACAGTTCTATCTCTATCGCTTTATGGGGGCAACCATTCTTACCCTCTGCATCCTTCTCGCCGGGCATAACATCAAATGTGCGGTAAGAAAGGCAGATATCAAGGGTACATGGCTACCCAACCTTGCGGCATTCGTCGTGATGACGCTGCTGGTATGCTTCAGCTTTGACTACGACTACCGCCTGAGCAGCATTCTGGCAATAGCCGGTGGTGCCAGCGTATTCTGTATCAGCACCACAATACTTGTCAGCACCAGAAAGTTGATCAACAAGATAGAAAAGATGGACGAAAATAATCCTACATTGCATCGCATGGGACTTCCGATCTGGATCTCAACATTCAGTATCACCATATCAATTTTCGTATGTCATTGGTTCTTCGGATACGGCGTATGGATTTACGGCGCACTGGTCTTCATAGGCAACCTCATGAACATCATGAAAGCAGGCACCTACTATTGCCTGACCGCCCTGGTGATTACCTTCTTCCTGCTCATGCTCAACAAACGCCTTTACTTCTGTGATTTCCAAACCATCTATACGTATCCGGGTATAGGCAAATTGGTAAAACCACAATTAGACCAGGAAAGGACACTCGCTGTGGATTGTGAATACTACTTTGGCAACTACAACCGGGTAATCAACATGGTAGAAAAGGATAAGAACCCGAACCAGTACATGAAGTTTTACCATGACCTCATCATGGCACAATTTCGCAGTCAGCCTGCTTCCTTAAATAAGTACCCCAACAAAGACATCGGTACCTTTGAGACATTGGAAGCCAACCCTTCCCTGCTCACCATCCATGCACTGAATGAACTATACTGGGCTCTAGACGATATGACCTTCTGCGAACGGGCAGCCATGCTGGGAAACATATATTCCCCCAACTGCCGCAACATCCGCATGGTGAAGCGACTTGCAGAAATCAATCTGGTGAGAGGAAATTATGCAGCCACCCGCAAATATCTTCGTATTCTTCAAAAGACATTCGTCTGGAAAAGATGGGCCGACCGCATTTTCGCTTCTCTCGGCAAAAACGCCAGTGCAGAAGAGAAAGCCATACTGCAGACGTATCTCGACAAGCGCAAGAACATCAGACTTGAGCAGTAAGACAACAACAACCAGTTTATAAAGCAAGTAAGATGAAACACAAGAACATTCTAAATAGCACCCTGGCAGGACTCCTTCTGTTCGCCTCATGTGCCCAAACTCACGAGAATGCGGAGCAGGTGAACCATCTGCCCAATATGTATCCCGACTATGCCGATGTTACCATTCCCGTGAACATCGCACCGCTCAACTTCGAGATTCGAAACAAGCATCTCTGCAACATAGAGACCATACTCACCATAGAAGGAGCAGATGAAGATGATGCAGATAATACCCTGACGGCTACCAGCAATAGCCAAAATCTGAAGTTCGACTTAAAAGAGTGGAAATATTTCCTGGCGAAGGCAGCTGGCAAGAACATCAAGGTGCAGATATATTCCAAGAGCGATGAAGGAAAATGGACAGCCTTCAGACCTTTTACCTGGCAAGTGGTGAGCGACAGCATCGACTCGTATCTTACCTATCAGCTCATAGAACCAACCTATGATGTATGGAGTAAGACCAAAACAAAACAACGCTGTATAGAGAACTGGGATGAAAAGATAATCGCCGATTACACCTTGATTAAAAATCTCAAGATGAACACGTATGCGTATGGCAACCAGGACGCGAATCTCAGCATCATCTATCTAAGAGGAGAAAATGGAGGTACCATACTCAACCGCAACGGCAAACTGAGAAAACTCAACCTGCAAGGCAAGGGCATGGCTTCACCTGGAATATATTACAGTTTCAATCCTTCGGGCAGATATCTCACCTATTCAACCAATACAATGGTGAGAGATTTCAATATCAATACCGACAAGCGACTGGAAGTATATGATACGGCAAGCAGCATATATGTGGCCGACCTCAACGACAACCACATCATCTCATCACCACTGGCAAGCGACAGTAGCCGTCTGGAGACTTTTCCCACCTTTTCGCCCAACGGCAAATACATCTACTACTGTGCAGCCAACAAGAAGGAACTGTCCGACAAGAATCTGAAAAATCTGAAATATGCCTTGGTGCGCATTCCCTTCAATGAGGGAAATGGCAGATTTGGAGAAAGAATAGACACCCTCTACTCATCCCGTTCCGTATGTCATCCTAAGCTCAGTCCTGACGGCAGATTCTGTCTCTTCACGGTCCTGGATTACGGTACCTTCCCAGCCTGGCACACAGAGTCAGACCTCTATATGCTGGATTTACAGACAGGCAAGACCGACAGCCTCAACATTGTGAACAGCAAGAAGAGCGACACCTATCACTGCTGGTCACATACCGGTAGATGGTTTGTCTTCATCAGCAAACGGGACGATGACATCTACGGCAAACCTTATTTCTGCTATATCGACCGGCAAGGCAAGGCCCACAAGCCATTTGTACTCCCACAAAAGGAGCCGACCTTTTACGACGACTGCCTGAAGAGTTTCAACATCCCGGAATTGAGCCGAGGTCCTGTACCTTTCAATACCATTGGCATCGAACAGGCACTGAAACAGGAAGCAGAACAATTCAGATAAACAAAAAAAGTCCGGGCCTATGAAGGCTCGGACTTTTTTGTTTATCCATACTTTATTTATTTACAGCCAAATAATTACGTGCCGGATTGGCATACATGGTTAAGAATCGCTCCTTCAAATATGCTTCATCCTTATCAGGAAGGTCAATTTTTGCAAGCTGACTCTCCATATATCTTTCAAAATTAGCTTTTTCTTCCGCAGTATATTCTGCCTGATGCGCATCAGAACCCTCCAGAAGATCTAGGGCAACATAGTTGCCCGGATAGAGGCGGTAGTTCTTGAATATCTGTTCATCTATATAGGCTGCCACCTTATTATACAGTTCCTGCTTAGGTGTATCAGGATCCAGAGAATCGAGATACTCATCAAGACATGGAGCTGCATGATAATGCACATGACCCTTATAGCCGAAGATACCGGTCTGCATGCTTACCAAATCATCCATAGGTCCCTTCTTCCAGTCTGCATTATCGCGCTTCTGCTGGAACTCCTTTGCCTTCAGGAAATCACATGGGTCGTACTCATAACTGATAGACAGAGGTACAAGATGCAGCTGCTTCAAGCGCTCGATGATACTGCCTTCTCCACCCATCGACATCATCTGCAGAATACTCTTCTGGGTGCGGTCGTTGCTATCCTTGGCTCTACCCTCTCGCTGGGCAATCCAGATATTCTCATTCTTCTCCTTGATGGCGAAATGCATGTAATCGGAAAGACGCTTGCTCGACACGAGCATCTGGCGCATACTCAAGGCACGCTCCACGATAAACGCCTTGTTGACACGAACCAGGTCCTTGACCCAAGGAAGCGACAGGAGGTTATCTCCAATAGCAATCTCGCAGGTGGTCTTGAAGCCATTATCGATAAGCATTACATCGAGGATAGCTGAATCGAGCACAATATCACGATGGTTACTGATGAAGGAATAGTTGCGGGTATTATCGATGGCTGTGCAATCCATCTCACAACCCGTTGCTGCCTTCTTCAGGATGCCATGGACAAAATCGTAGGCGAAAGCCAACTGGAAGTCGAGGTTGGTCTTGCAAGCCTTCAACTTCTGGGCAATCATCTCGAAAGGAACTTGTGGATAAAGATAAGCAAGTACTTGCTTGAACTGATCGTTTGAAAGCAAACGGTCGAACACCTCTGGAAGGTCTTCTGGCTCCCAAGGGCGAATGGTATCAAATTCTTGAGGGATCTTCATAATATATACCTTTTAATATATGGCTCTGCGAGAAAGTCGCAGAACCATATATGTGATTTATAAATTCTAGAACTGATTCTCCACGATGTCGCTGAGCACGTCCTTGATATCAAGACCTGCGGCACGCACCTGCTGAGGAATGAAGCTAGTAACGGTCATACCTGGAGTGGTATTAATCTCCAGCATATTCACCTTGTCCTTGCCATCCTTATCCTTAGAGATGATGTAATCGATACGGATGATACCGTTGGCATGAAGGATGTCGTAGATGCGAGATGTGGTCTTTGCCACCTCTTCTGCAGTCTCAGGAGAGAGACGGGCTGGAGTGATTTCCTGCACCTGACCATTATACTTGGCATCATAGTCGAAGAACTCGTTGCTGGTTACCACCTCGGTAGCTGGCAACACTACTGTCTTCTCGGTTGTCTTGTAGATACCCTGAGAAATCTCGGTACCATCAAGGAAGCCTTCAATCATCACCTCGTTGCTCTCCATGAAAGCCACACGAAGGGCTGGAGCCAACTGGTCGGCATTCTTCACCTTGCTCACACCAAAGCTGCTGCCGTCGGCTGCTGGCTTCACGAAACAAGGCATACCGATGCGCTCGGCAATGGCATCCTCATCATACTCCTCACCACGACGAAGCAAGATACTGTCAGCCACGTTGATTCCGAAGCCACGGAGATAGTTGTTGAGCACATACTTATCAAAGGTCAATGCCTCTACCAGCACGCCGCTGGTAGAATATGGCAGATGGATGAGGTCGAAGTAGCCCTGCATCACGCCGTTTTCACCAGGCTGTCCGTGGATGGTGATATAAGCATAATCAAAGTAAACATGCTTGCCGTCTTTTACAAACGAGAAGTCGTTCTTGTCAATCTCAATAGTCTCACCATTATCCAAGGCCACGTGCCAATCAGTGCCCTTCACATCGACGAGATAGATATCATAACGCTCCTTGTCGAAGAAAGAATACAAACCCTGACCTGAGCGCAATGATACGTCGTGCTCAGAAGAATCACCACCACATACGATGGCTATCGTTCTCTTGCTATTTTCCATAATCACTAAATATTTTTGAATGTATCTTGTGTGGTGCCTGCGATGAAGCCGCGCCACTTTTCTATTAACTTACTGAAATCTTCAGGCCACTCGCTGTCGAAGTCCATCTGCTCCTTGGTTGTTGGATGAACAAAGCCGAGTGTCTTGGCATGAAGTGCCTGACGTGGACAGAGCTTGAAGCAGTTCTGGATAAACGCCTTGTAACTGCTGCTTCGCTGACCTCTCAGGATTTCGGCTCCACCATAGGTCTCGTCCATGAAGAGCGGATGACCTATCTGCTTCATGTGGGCACGAATCTGATGGGTACGGCCTGTTTCCAGGATGCACTGCACCAAAGTGGTGTAACCGAAGCGCTCCAACACCTTATAATGGGTCACAGCACTCTTACCGATGCCGCTATCCGGGTCGAACACCTTCATGCGGAGACGATTCTTAGGGTCACGACCGATATTGCCTTCGATGCGTCCCTCATCTTCCACGATGTTTCCCCAAACCAGGGCATTGTAGCTGCGGTGGGTAGTCTTGTTGAAGAACTGCTTTCCCAAAGCCGTCTTTGCCGTTGGAGTCTTTGCCACCACGAGCAAGCCACTGGTGTCCTTGTCTATGCGATGAACCAAGCCCACCTCAGGGTCGTTGGCATCAAACTCAGGCATATCTCTCAGATGCCACGCCACAGCCTGAATCAAGGTGCCATGGAAGTTACCGGCTCCCGGATGAACCACCATGCCAGCCTCTTTGTTAACCACCATCAGCTGGTCGTCTTCATAAACCACATTGATATCGATTTTCTCAGGCTTGATACTGGTCTCATGGCGAGGCCGGTCGAGCATCAGCGTAACGACGTCGTTAGGGCGCACCTTGTAATTGCTCTTCACGGGTTTGCCGTTCACGTGGATAAATCCGGCATCGGCAGCCTGCTGAATGCGGTTGCGGCTCTGATAAGCCATCTTGTCCGCCAGATACTTGTCTATACGAACCGGATCCTGGTTGGCATCTACCTGCACTTTCCAATGCTCATAGAGGTCGTCGCCTCCATCGCCAGCCTGTGCAACTCCGCCTTCCTCCATCTGGAGATCGTCATCAAGTTCCTCCATATCTCTTGCATCATCAAACCCGAAGTCATCCTCTACAGGAGCATATACCTTATTACTATAATATATATAATTCAGAATTTCCACTCTTAACTATCAATTATTAATTATCAATTATTCATTAGCTCACTCCACCACTTCGTTCGGCTGGTGTTCATGCGAAGGAGCCGGTTCAGTAGGTTCCGTACCAGGAACCACCTCAAAGTTGTCCACATCACCCGTGGTTTCATCCCCCTCGCCTTCCATCACGTCATCTTCGCCGTGATATACCGGATCTATCTCGTCGATGGAGTCGGAAGCGTCACGCTGTCCATTACCTACCTGTATGATGAGCATGTCGTCGATGGAAACCTTGTCGCCAGCTACCACATGCCTACCCTTTACCAGGATGCCATACACCCAGTCTTCTTCACCAGGAATGTATTGCGGAGGTCCCAGTTTGAATCCCATAGCAGTGAGCTTAGCCATCGCCTCTCTCAAGGAACTGTTGTCTATGACATCCGGAATGGTGATACGAGGCGAATGGTCGGAATTGATGGTGACATAGATGATATGTCCCGATTTCACCAGTTCGCCGAAGGCAGGACTCTGCTCGAGGATGCAGTCGGCAGGCAAGGATCTCACGTATCCCGTATCCGTAACCACGATTTCCAGCCCCGCATCATCGAGGATGTGGGTGGCATCATCAATATTCTTGTATCTGATGTCAGGCACACGGATGGCCTCACCATGATGGGTATAGATATCGATGCCAAACTTGACACCAACACAGAGCAACACGAGCACCAGAACCATGGCGCCGAGATTTCCCCAAAGATACTTACTCTTAAACTTATTTATAAACTCAGATGAAGTCATACTTTAATTTTTGGTGCAAAGATAGGAATAATCGAAGACAATACAAAATAAAACGCCAAGTTTTTGCGTTTCATTACCTCATAAAAAGGCATAAAAAGACAAAAAGCAGCAAAGAATCTCTCTTTGCTGCTTTTAATGTCATCGTCCACCGACGAATTTTCCTACCGGAAATTACTTTCCGTGGTGCTCGTCAGATACTGTTAACTTCTTACGGCCATGAGCACGGCGAGAAGCCAATACGCGACGACCATTCTTTGTTGCCATACGCTCACGGAAACCATGCTTGTTCACGCGACGACGATTGTGAGGCTGAAATGTTCTTTTCATTTTTTCTTATTTATTTTTAATTAATATTCTTCGCAAAAGTGCAAAATAAGCCCTTTTTGGGCTGCAAAATTACGCATATTTTCTGAAATAACCAAGAAAACTACCAAATTTAGCTTAAATATTTATGTTTTTTTCGATTTTCCCTTTGTTTTTTCATGTTTTTGCCGTAACTTTGCACCCGAATTGAAGATTATTATAATAACATTCAAGATAAACAAGAAATGATTAATTCACAGGAAATTAAGATTGGAACTTGCATCCGCATGGATGGCAAAGTATGGGTTTGCATCGACTTTCAGCACAGAAAGCCAGGTAAAGGTAACACTGTAATGAACACTAAATTGAAGAATGTTGCCGATGGTCGCGTGTTGGAGCGTACATTCCAGGTAGGTTTCAAATTGGAGGATGTTCGCGTTGAGCGCCGCCCTTATCAGTACCTCTATGAGGACGCTACTGGTTGCATCTTCATGAACCAGGAGACCTTCGAGCAGGTGCCTATCGCTAAGGAGAACGTTACTGGCGGTCAGTACATGAAGGAGGGTGACGTTGTTGAGGTGGTTACTGATACAACTGATGGTACTATTCTCTTGGCCGAGATGCCAGCGAAGACTACTTTGAAGATCACTCACTCTGAGCCAGGTGTAAAGGGCAACACTGCTACCAACGCTACTAAGCCAGCTACTCTCGAGACTGGTGCTGAGGTTCGTGTTCCTCTGTTCGTTAACGAGGGCGAGACTATCCAGGTTGACACCCGCGATGGCAGCTACCTCGGTCGTGTAAGCGAGTAATCCGTTTTTCAACAAGAACATTACGCTCTTATTGAGTAAAACTAACCCTTAATAGTAAGAATAATGAGATATTCCATCATAGTACCAGTTTTCAACCGTCCCGACGAAGTGGACGAACTTTTAGAGAGCCTTACCCATCAAACGGAAAAGGACTTCGAAGTGGTCATCGTAGAGGATGGCTCGCAGACTCCTTGCGAGGAAGTGTGCAAGCGATACGAGCACTTGATGGATATACATTATTACTATAAGGAGAACTCTGGTCCAGGCCAGAGTCGCAACTATGGTGCCGAGCGTGCCAAGGGCGAGTATCTGCTGATACTCGATAGCGACGTGGTCTTGCCAGAAGGCTATCTGAAGGCTGTAAGTGATGAGTTGAGCCGCGAGCCTGCCGATGCATTCGGCGGCCCAGACAAGGCACACTCATCATTTACAGACACTCAGAAAGCCATTTCTTATTCCATGACTTCTTTCTTCACCACCGGTGGTATCCGTGGCGGAAAGAAGAAGATGGATAAGTTCTATCCTCGTTCATTCAACATGGGCATCCGCAGGGATGTTTATCTCAAGTTGAATGGCTTTTCCAACATGCGTTTCGGTGAGGACATCGATTTCTCTATCCGTATCTTCAAGACAGGCTGCCGTTGCCGTCTGTTCCCTGAAGCATGGGTATGGCATAAGCGCCGCACCGACTTCAGCAAGTTCTGGCGACAGGTCTACAACAGCGGTATCGCCCGCATCAACCTTTACAAGAAATATCCCGAGAGTCTCAAGCTCGTGCATCTCTTGCCGATGGTCTTCACCGTGGGCGTGATAGGTACGTTCCTGCTGCTCTTCTTCGGATTCCTCCCTTACATGCTGGGCACCAAACACGTATTCCCTATCCTGGGCAATGCGATGGCAGCATTGGGCTGCATCGGCCTGTTCTTCATCATTCTCTACACCATTGCGCTGTTCATCGACAGCAGCAAGGAGAACCACAGCATCAAGATTGGCTTGCTGAGCATCCGTGCCGCCTTCACCCAACTCATGGGATATGGCTGCGGATTCCTCTCGGCTTGGTGGAAGAGATGCGTGCTGGGGCAAAGCGAATTCAGCGCATACAACAAGACATTCTATAAATAATCCATTATGAGTGAGAAGCTTTCTATTTCGCAATGGGCAGAGGAAGACAAGCCTCGTGAAAAACTGGAGCGACTGGGAGCATCAGCACTATCCAATGCCGAACTGCTAGCCATACTGATCGGTTCCGGCTCTCAGGACGAGAGTGCCGTAGACCTGATGAAACATATCATGAGCGATTGCGACAACAATCTCAATTCACTCGGCAAGATGAGCATCAAGGAACTCACACGCTACAAGGGAATGGGGCCCGCCAAGGCCATCACCATCCTTGCTGCCTGTGAGCTGGGGAAGCGTCGTGCCCTCGACAAGCTGGGCAGCCGCCCCGATTTAGGCTCTTCTCTCGCCATCTACAACTACATGCTCCCCAAGATGCAGGACCTCGACACAGAGGAAGCATGGGTTCTCATGATGAACCAGAACTTCAAGCTTATCAAGGCAAGTTGTCTCTCGCATGGCGGCATCACGGAAACCGCCGTCGACATCCGCCTGCTCATCAAGGAAGCCGTACTCAACAATGCCACCATCATAGCCTTTTGTCACAATCACCCCAGTCATAGTCCGCTGCCCAGCAAGGCAGACGACCAGCTCACCCTACAGATACAGAAGGCCTGCGAAATCATGCGCCTCTTTTTCATGGACCATGTCATCATCACCGATGGCAGTTTCTATTCCTATCACGACAAGGGAAAGTTGTAAATCCAGGTATTTTTCATGTCTTTGTGCGCAAACAGGAAAAATAATTCTCCATTTATTTTGCATTGTCTATAATTATTGTTACCTTTGCAGAAAACAATATAAATTATGACACAAGAAGAAAAGACAAAGATAGAAGAAAGAATCGTTGATGTTCTCAAAACCGTTTACGACCCTGAGATTCCCGTGAACATCTGGGACCTGGGTATGATTTACAAGATTGACGTGAAGGACGATGCCACCGTAGAGCTGGATATGACCTTCACAGCCCCATCGTGCCCTGCCGCCGACTTCATCCTGGAAGACGTGCGCAGCAAGGTGGATAGCGTGGAAGGCGTGAAATCAGCCAATGTAAACCTCGTATTCGAACCAGCCTGGGACCAGAGTATGATGAGCGAGGAAGCTCGCGTAGAACTCGGCTTCGAATAAAGACGAAGCCGTTGATTTCATCATTCTTCACTCTTCACTTAAAAAGAATTGCTTATGAAAAATGTATATTTCCTCTCTGATGCGCATCTTGGCTCATTAGCCATTCCGCATGCCCGCATGCAGGAGCGCCGCCTCGTCCGCTTTCTCGACAGCATCAAGAACAAGGCTGCAGCCATCTATCTGCTGGGCGACATGTTTGACTTCTGGAACGAATACAAGAATGTTGTTCCAAAAGGATACACCCGTTTCCTGGGAAAAATCTCTGAGTTGACTGATATGGGAGTGGAAGTACATTTCTTCACCGGAAACCACGACTTATGGACTTACGGCTACCTGGAAGAAGAGTGTGGAATGATTGTGCACCACAGACCGCAGACCATTGAGATTTACGACAAGGTATTTTTCCTTGCCCATGGTGACGGACTGGGCGATCCCGACAAGAAGTTCAAGTTTCTGAAGGCTATGTTCCACAACCGCACCTGCCAGCACCTCTTGAATACCATTCACCCTCGCTGGGGATTAGCTTTGGGACTGAACTGGGCGAAGCATAGCCGCCTGAAGCGTGCCGATGGCAAGGAAGAGCCTTACATGGGCGAGAAGAAGGAATTCCTGGTTCGCTTTGCCAAGCAGTACATGCAGGGACACAAGGATGTGGATTACTTCATGTTCGGCCATCGCCACATTGAACTGGATCTGATGCTGAGCAAGAAGACCCGCCTGATGATTCTGGGCGACTGGATATGGCAATTCACCTATGCCGTATTCGATGGCGAGCACATGTTTATGGAAGAATATGTGGAAGGCGAAAGCCAACCTTAAATATAATTTATAGTTGATAGTTAATAGTTTATAGGGCAATCTTGCTTAAAGCGGTTCCTGCTATAAACTATAAACTATTAACTATAAACTATTAACTATCAACAAAGCTTTTATCTCTGAATGCGTCCACCCGAAGAAGTCATGTTATTGATGATTTCTTCTTCACTTACCAAATTCTGGTCACCTGGTATCGTATTCTTGATGGCACTAGCCGAGAGCGAGAAGTCCAGGCAATACTGATTCTTATCACCCCACTTCTGATGTGCATGAATATAGGCTGCTACGAAAGCATCGCCTACACCCATCGGATCCACTATCGGCTCTATATCGTATATTCTTGTTGTATAGAGCTGGTCTTCCACTGCATCATAGAGCAGACCACTCAAGGTGTGATGACTGCTGGCTATCTGATTTCTCACCGCCATCACCATCTTCTTACACTTAGGGAAGAGATGGTGCATCTTGCGGAAATACGCCAGATAAGCCTCCTTATCAATCTCATAGTTCTCATCCAAAGCCTCAAAAGGAATGTGAGGCACACCACTGGCCACCTCCCACTCGTTCTGGTCACCGAAGATAATGTCGCTATACTGCATCATCTGGAAAAGCACATCGTGAGGTTCCAGGCCATATCCCCAGAGATTCTTGCGATAGTTGATATCGCAGGCAATGGTCAAGCCGTCGGCAACAGCCAGCTTGATGGCATCCATGGTAGATTCCATGGCATCACGGCTGATGGCACAGGTGATGCCCGAGCAATGGAATACGGCTGCATCTGCCAATACCTGATTCCATTTCACCATGCCTCGCTTCAAGGTATAGAAAGAAGAATTCTTGCGGTCATAAACCACGCGAGAATTGCGCATTGCCACAGCCTCCTCGAAATAATAAGTTCCAAGACGGTCGCCACCACGCACCACATGAGAAACATTCAGACCATACTCTCTGAGGTGCATCAACGCAGCCTGTCCCATCTCGCCATACGGCAAGCGGGTAACATACTCCACGTTATCGCCCAAATAAGCCAAAGAGATGGCCGCATTCGCCTCGCTGCCACCATAGTTGCCAAACATACGGTGACCTTGGAATAAACGTTGATAACCAGGCTTAGATATTCTAAGCAATATTTCTCCGAAAGTTACAATCTTTGTTTTCATCATTCTCAAAATTCTCAAAAAATTAAAAAGGTGAAGACCTATCACATTTGTTTTAGTCTTCACCTTATTATATTATATCTTTGTGCTGGATTTACTTCTTAGCAACCAACTCCATTGTATCGCGAGCGATAACGATCTCCTCGTCGGTAGGAACTACTACTACCTTCACCTTACTGTCGTCGGTAGAGATGATAGCTTCCTCGCCACGAACCTTGTCGTTCACTTCCTTATTGATCTTGATACCGAGATACTCCAGGTTCTTGCAAGAATCCTCGCGCAGGTCGGTCTGGTTCTCACCCACACCAGCAGTAAATACGATTGCGTCAACGCCACCCATAGCTGCTGTGTAAGCACCGATGTACTTCTTGATGCGATACTCGTACATGCGGAGAGCCAGCTGAGCCTTCTCGTTACCCTCGTTGGCAGCGTTCTCGATGTCGCGCATATCAGAAGAA
>JAIJUV010000338.1 GCA_022732315.1 Prevotella sp. | reverse complement strand
GGCGACAAACTTGCGTCCATGATTACCCAGGGCGCTGCCCTGGGCTAGGAGCTTCTGCCCTTTCAGGGCGTGTGGAGCTCACTTGCGAAACTTGAGTTAGACAAAAAAGCCATCAAAAAGGTTGCGAAGCTATACCATCCCTTCATATACTCATGGTATTATTATTGTATTCTTGCCGCAAAAGACTGAAAAACAATGAAATAGCAAAATCTATCACATTTATATGAGGGACTTTTTAGAAGATTAACACACTTTTATGAGGGACTTTTCGAGTTATCCATACATTTTTATGAGGGACTTCCTACTTTTTCGTCTTTTGCTGTATCTTTCTGTATTTCAATTGGCTCTATTTCCAACTGATCAAAAATTATTTTATCTGAATTGCAAATTTCATTCTTGAATTTAGAGATATTTTTATTAGAAGCATTATTCAAATATACGACAATTCTATTTTGAATAGGTCTGATACCAACAGCAACCCACCCAATTTCGTCTCGCAATGCAGCTTTCTTGGCAAAAGATACTTTCAATTTAGCGTTTAATTCTTTTAATTCTTGAAGAGAATAAGTACAAGATACAAATGTCACATTTGAATCTGTGCCTAGTCTTTTCTTTATATCTTCTATTCCTTTTGGACTTCCATTTTTGACCATGACAATAAGTTTATTTGCCTTGACATATGAGCCTCCAAAATATTCTGGTGTTATTATGTCATCAGATGTTGTGTTGTTTTTCCTTACTGCAACATTTGCATAAGAATCATATAACTTTTCATTAAGTTGTTCTATGTTGCTTGCATAAGAAGGCCTACACTTATTACTATTCTCTGCACAAGAAGAGATAAATCCTAAAAGGATTAAAGAGAAGATTGTAAAGTATAAATTCTTACTATTCATAGTTGATAAAATTTAATAATACTACAGCATAGGTTAGTTCCACCCATCGAGTCGGACTCATCGTAAAAGCATTCGAGCCCGCTTCTTTCAAAAGGGGGTCGAATTCGCCCCCTTTAAAATTAGGGTTGTTCAACTGCTCTCAAAGTCCTAAGTACTCCAAGGTGTTTTTGGAACGCAACCAATTCTTTACCACATCTTTGGATTCAATGGGATTCTTCTGCCTTGCTATATCGGTAATGCAGATGTAATCAACACCATCTTTTGTTAGTGTTTTTTTCGTTTGGTTTCTTACAATAATCTTTGCCATAAGATATTTGTTTTTGCATTCATTTTTTATTTTTTGCGTTGTCGGTTTCCCGATTGCGAATGCGAATATACGAAAAATATCGCTAAAATGGGAACAAAAGAATAAAAAACGGATGAAATTTCGAAATAAGACTTATTTTTTAACGGTTGTTATAGCATTGGCGCACGTTTATTGTAGTGTTAAGATTGCAAAGACTATAAATAATGGATGTTTCACCACATCAACTTTGGAATATGATGAAATTTTATAAACGTTACGCAGGGTATGATACAAAAGTGCTACGGAGCGTTGCACTTTTGCCGTGGTCGCACAATCTGCTGCTGTTGAGTAAGGGGCTGAATGATGAAGCCACGCTATAGAGGTAGAACTTGCACTTGAAGATATGGGAAAACCTATCGGAGTGGCAGACTATCAGCTGATAGTACCGAAAGAGAAATTACAGAAAGTCCTTGCTGATGAGATAAAGGCATTTAGTGAGGAAAAAGAAAAAAGATTAATTGAGCAAGCAAATGTCAAAAGCAAATAATAGAGCGGCAGCCGATACATTTTTGGCTGTCGCTCTTGGCGTTTTAAGAAAAAGTTATTACCTTTGCCAACAGGAAGAGACAACGCAAGAGTAGCCGACGAATTCTTCACTCTTCGTTCTTCACTCTTCACTTACGAACATGACAGAGAAACAACAGAAAAATGCTGCCGCTGCCTTCGCCAAGCGATGGGAAGGCAGGGGATATGAGAAGGGTTAATACAGAAGACTATGTGGTGTCAAATTGCTCCATGACCCGAAAATTTTCCTCCAAAAAGAGTGAGTTTCTCAGATTTAATTTGTAACTTTGCCATGTCATATCAGAGTTTTGCTTGTTTTCTTATCGCAACACTAAGATAAGTGAGAATTCTGACATAGCAAAGCCCCGGACAACTTTTTGTTGATCAGGCTCTTAAAAGGTTTAATTTACAATAGTGTTGCGGAATTAAGGATTATGAAAATATATCGTGTATTAGGTGTTATCTTAGTTGCATTATGCTTCTTTGCATGTAATAGCAATAAAGAAAATGAGTATGAATATCAGCCTCTGACTATAGATAATTACGCAGAGGTATCCTTGGGTGATACGACAAATCTCATAATAAATGGCGGAAGTGGAAACATTGTTGTTGAAGGAAACGACAAGGTGGACATTTCTACAGATCAGAATGACAAACAGAAAATCACTCTTATCGGCAAGGAAATAGGCACTACTAACATCTTCGTACGAGATAAAATCACGAACGAGTCATGTAGCATTGAGGTAAATGTGATTCTCCCAT
>JAIJUV010000056.1 GCA_022732315.1 Prevotella sp. | reverse complement strand
GAAAGAAGCAAGCAAAGATGAACAGCGAAGCAAACTCTTGTTTGATACCATTAATCAGGTGAAACAAGAGCTGAATGCCACATCAAAAAATGTGCAGGACAAACTTCACGCAATGGATAACACACCTCTGAAGAAAGTAGTGACTCATCGCTTCGAGCCAACTTCAAAGTATGTTCTTCTTTTAATTGGAGGCTTGGCTCTATCTCTTGTCATCTCCATTTGGGGCAATCTAACCCAATGGCAAGAGCATCAAGCTTTGGAGATTGCAGACTTGAAATATCGGGCATTGAAGATGGTTCTTCCATCTGATGATCGAAATGTCCGATACATCGAAAAGAACTTCTCCGTATGCCCAAATAAAGAAGTTATTGAGAATGTGAGAAATCGTGTTACTGCTTATGAGGATTCTGTCCGCCACCATTATGAAATGATAGAAATAGCAGCAATTAAAGATAGCATTGCTAATAGCCTATTTAAAGAGGCGAATGAAATTAAAAAGAAAATTAATCAGAAATAACAGACAACGACCATCTTGGTACAAGCGCATCCTTCGTTTCGACAAGATTAAGACCAACGGCATTCGCATTGTCTACGACAGCGCAAGAGCTTGTCCGTGCATCAATAATGTTTCAGCATACTAACTTTCATTAAACTCTCAACTATTCATTCGTGTCCGTGATGCCACTTGCTTGACATTGCGGACACTTTTTCTTTTATGGTAGCTATGAAGAGGAAATTGATAATTATAGCAGTTTTGGTTATCTCACTTGTTGCATCTTATATCTTATGTAATACGAAACAAAATGATGCCGATATTGATCCTGTTAAAGTCGAAGAATATACGGCAGTCTTAGAAAACAGTGTTGACTTGGATTCCATTGCAGGAACATATTGCGGTGTATTGCCTCCTAATGTTGAAACAATACTCACGCTAAATGCAGATGGCACCTATCGTTTGAAGCGGAAATCTGCGAACGAATCGGATAGTTGTGAAGTGTTGAATGGCATCTTCAAAGTAATTGACGGCAGTATTTTGATGCTTGAACATCCGTCAAGTGGTGACAACATATTTTATAAGGTGAAGAATGACAGCGGTATTATTCTGATAGATTCGTTTGGGAATGAGCCAAAAGCAAGAGACTCTAAATTATATATCTTGAAAAAATAAAATGGACTTCATTTTTGAATTAATATCAGAATATATTTACATATACATAACTTATATCGTATTATTGTGTTAAAAATTAGCTTTTCCTTAGAAAAATCTTGCATAAAATATATTTTTATCAAGGATTTGTTATATTTTTGCGAGCAGATTTAGTAATTAACATAATATGGTGTATATGAAACTTAAAAGATTATTAAAAATCACAGTTTTTGCATGCTTACTATTTTCTGTTGTGAGTTGTCAAAATGATTCGCCAGAAGAAGTGATGTATAGCAAAACTTCAATGGAGCAACAGACAGAACAAAAGTTGCAATGTCTTTATGAAATGTATAAAGACAAGCCTATTCAGTCTCTTTTCAATACAACACGAGCAACTCGAGAAGTATTAAATGGAGAATGTGTTATCGGTGCGATACAATATTGTGGAAATCATTTTAACGAGAACATCTCAAAGAATGAAATTGTGAGATATTTCGGAGACAAGGTTCAAAGAGACAGAAATGGCAACATCACAGGAATAGCCTTAAATACGTCTGATTGGGATGCTGCATTAAACAATTGGTTTACGGCTACATATCCTTATAGCCAAGCTTACCTGATAAACGAAATAGCCAATGGTAAAATAGCTTGCTGTAGATTGGGGAGCGATAGAAGTCATGCCGTTGTTTTATTGGGAGTTGATGCAGATGCGGGGAAATTCATATATTATGATCCTGTTCTTGGTGGCGAAAATAACAAGGCGGCTTTTACTGAAATATATGACCCTAGAATTATTACAAAAAAGTAAAATGTATAGCTTGAAAAGATGCAGTTGAAACTCTATATATTTTAAACCAAAGAGTCATGGATGTTATAAAAATATCCAGGACTCTTTGATTATTTATAAAAATACTTAAACTATTTCATCAATATAGGTATGTCATAACTTCCATAACCAATAATTTCAACATCTGTAAGAGGATGGATCGGGGTCAGTGAACCTTGTATTTTATACTGAAAATAAATGGTGTCTGTTTGTTGAAGTTTATTAATTCGGATATTCTTTACTTTATCAAAAGCCTCCAATGTTGCACTCTTGAATTTTTTATTGTTGCAATCCACAACTTTTCTTTTGACAACATTTCCCTTGTTATCTGTTTTATATTCAATAGCAACAATTGCCTCTTGGTTACTGGCTTGAAGCTTTATAGGATATTTACAGATATGGCTTAATTTTGATACAAGCAACTGCTTATCTTCACAACTGCGATACCCTTGAGCACTGGCTTGTAAAAATAATAATACCGCTATAATAATCAATATTTTTTTCATACCACAATTTTACAATAAGATACTAATTCAATTTTACAAAAATACATAAAATATTTATAAAACAAGAAAAGTTCTCTGTAAAATAGCTTTTTGTGTAGAAAAAAAATATAATATTTAGTATATTTATGAGATTTTATAAATATTTTCGTGTCAATTTTGTATCTTTGTGTCGTTTTTTGGGTGGTATTGTCTATTGACTTTCCACATTAGTTATGGGACTTCATGAAAAAACGACTATTGTTTTTCTTTTCTTGACAGACCTTTTCCTCTCGTCATTCTCTCCCTTGTGGCAGAGTCTATTAGCATAGTGTTTAGCTTAAAATCTACAAATTGACTACAAAATGAGAAAACTCACCTTGTTATTGTTGTTGGGTGTCTCTCTTGGCACCTCAGCCCAAACGCCAGGCGGAGTTGATGGAAGCGAACTTTGGTTCAAGGTGGCTCCCTTGACCACTGACCTGCAAGGCTACTATCGTTGGCAGGATTTCTCGGGTGACTCCATACGGCTGATGCTGATGGACAAACCGGGGCACCAAGTCGGAGCTAACGATTCCGCAAAGCTCAGTTCATTACTTTAATTTCAATCAAGTCTTTTGGGGCTTACAAGGATAGCCTTGCAAAACAATTAAACAAAGAAGCTAACGACATAAAAGAAAGGCTTAAAAAGTAAAAGAGCCTATGCCTATTTTCTTCATTCTTACAATGTAATAGATTCTTGATGTTGATGCAATGATACTGTAACTAAAAAGCCGTACTTTTGCAGCCGAAGTATCCTGAATCATTCAGACTCATTCGATACTACGATGAAGAAGATGATCGTGAGTTTACTTTTCTGACGAATGCAAAGCATCTTTCTGCGTTGGATGTCGTGAATCTATATAAAAAAGATGGTTGGTCGAGCTGTTTTTCAAATGGCTAAAGCAGCATCTTAAGATAAAGAGCTTCTGGGGCACAACGGAGAATGCTGTACGCATACAGATTAGTGTTGCCATTATCACTTATTGTCTCGTGGCTATTGTTCACCATGATATGCAATTGAAACGCTCAACATATGAAGTTTTGCAGATTCTAAGCATTTCATTGACGGACAAAACCCACCTAAGAGATCTATTTGATAAGACTATTTTCAACGATGTCAAAGAACTCGATTATTCCCTCTTTAAGGGACTATTTAATTAATTAACGTGTCCAATTTATATTGGACACTAATGTCTTAAATTATATAATAAGGGGTAGACATATATATATAATATGCATACCTCTTATTATATGGTTTTGTATATGTTTGTTATACAAAATACGAATTTGTAAGTACAAACCGTTTATTATGTTGGTTATATTTCACTTTGTTAAAAATAACGCTTTATATGTGTCAAATTAACACATTGCATTGATTAACAAAAACATTTTGATTGATACATTTTGATGAAATAGTTTTTTTTATTACTTTTGCACCTGTAAACTTACATGACTTGGCTTTAATAAACCTCGACCAAGCTGTGCTATTATTGTAGAGGTTGCATAAGGAGTAAAAAAATGAAGAAGTTTTTCATGGGCATGATTGCCGCTATTGTGTGTGGTACTGCATTTGCAGGAAACTTAAATGAGATTAAGGCTTCAGCAGTATCAGATGATGATCTTAGCACATCTACACCAGACAAGATTGTATCTACTTTCTATGGTTCAAAGGCTTCAACTAACGCAAACAATCCTTGCAAGGGAGCAACTATCAGAAAGTGCGGAACCATAGAGTCAAGTTTGGTGTCATTTGAAGACCAAACTTTGGTGATGCAGCAGGTAAAGGATGCTGATGGTAACACATTATTTACAAACAATTTCTTTGCTCCATCTTCCGTGTCAGAAACAAAGGCAAATATTAAGCTTGAAACAATGAAATTGGGTGGAACGTTCAAGGCAAATGTGGCAGAATGAAAATAAGGCAAATTTTAGCACTCCTTTTCTTTATGTTTTGCACGACCATATTTGCACAGGGGCGTGATTATATAAATGAAATGGAGCAGAACGACTTGCAAATCAGACAGAAGCCTAACACTGAAGGGCTTCTGTCTGATTATTTGCATTCAGCAAACATTAAGGAAGATACAATTTTTGCAATTCTTTATAGTCCTGCTGAATGTTTTAGATGTGAAGCTGCAATTCCTGCATTTTATGATAAACTGAAACGCAATAATCCGAACAACAAGTTATTACTAATAACTGCATATGGGGATTCTAAAACAGCAAGTTGGTATAATTCTAAAAACAACTATAAGGCTGATTATTACATTTATGATACGAAATCAGTTTATAGCAACATCTTCAGTTTCAACTCTGAAGGAATGTACGGATTGTATATACTCAAATTAGTTCCAGAAGAAGGCGTGTTCGTCACAGGTGGACAATATACGGTCTTAGGGGCAGAGTTTGTGAAGCAGTTGGTACTTTGTAAAAAGAGAATTGCTCCTCACATGTATGAATTGGATAAGAAAGACTCATATAAAGAGGTGGCAGACCAGATTGCGATGATAAATGTTCCTATGCCAAAATGGAAACAAACGGACATCGAGGTCAACACGAAAGATGGAGTAGAAATATCATCAATATATGATATTCCCAAAATAGAGAATGGACACCTTTTTTTTAACGACATGCTGAACAATGGTATAATGCTGTTTAATAAAGAAAATGGTTTGTTTAAATTCAAGCGACTCTTCCAAGCAGACGAAGCGGAGAAAAAGAAATTTGTTTCCGTGCCAGATAAGGATTTCAGAAACTTAGTAAAACAAGGACAAGTCTTTTACATAGCATTGTCTGCAAATATGTTGGACTCTTCTCATATCGGAATTTCCTATTCCCTGCCAAAGATTCTTCGAGAAAAAGTAGGCAACGAATGGAACTTTAGCTTTTACAATGCCCCTGCTGTCTTGATACGAGACATCAACAATTATACGTCAGGCAAGATGATTTCACCAGATTTCGATTTGGAACATTCCAAGTATTTCTATCTTCACTTTGTGTTCGACTTGTTCAATAACAAATTATGGACAGGAAGCGAAAAGTTGACATGGCCTATGGATGGATTTGAGAAAGAGGATATTGTAGGACAGAAAGATTTAGACCCTTTTAATGGCAGCTTTTATAAGACCTTCAATCCAATAATAGCTTCTTTTCGTATCAATGACGGAAAGTGTGATGGACATTACGGCAAATTAGAGCGTATTCAAGAAAATAGCAGAACAGGCTATTATTATCTTAATAATGTATTCGCACATGAAGGAAAAACTTTCTTGTATGGAAATGGTTACACAGGAAAACTGTATGTGACAGATAGCCTTCATCTTGACAAATATAAGGTTTACATGGTGTTTGACACAGATACAGTTCCTATGATTGCACCAGACTCCACAAAATTTTATACGCATGAATATGGAAATCTGTATAGTTCTTACTTCACAAAGTGCATCACAACAGTAAAGATGGACAAGAGGAACATCTATTGTCTTGTAAAGCATGGCATGCCAAGGACAGACAACTTCCAAAAAGACAGATATTCCTTTGTCATCGTAAATAGGAAAAACGGAAAGACTAAGGAATATCCACTTCCGTCTGTCGCTCCTGCTGAATACAAATGTTTGGGGTATGGAATAAATGCACAGGATAAGCATTTCAACCCATTCATGTTTATCAAGAAAGATGGTAAGTACATCATTAGAATGTTGGACATTTAAGCTCCATTATAATGTGGACAATACACATTTTATCAATAAAGCCGTATCTTGCCCCAACCAGGTATTGATGCGGCTTTTTTCATTCTGTTTACAGGATTATGACATATAATCGTACCATTATAAATAGCATGTCGAATGCCAAGCATACAGATAGGATCTACTTATCAATGAAAATAGCATAATATAATTCATGAACAATTGAGAGATTGTAGCAGAATGTCAATGAATTTTTAGCCTCAAAAAATGAGGGTACGTCATGGAGTTATGACACACCCTCATAATTATAATTTTTAGTCGTATTTCACGATTATCACCCCATCATGTTTACTCCATACTGCATTAAAAGGCGTTGCAAAATCGCAATCAATTTTCCCCATAAATTCATTGTTGCTATACACATCTAATCTGATTCTGTTCTTTCGATTTTCTGAATAAGTAAAGCTAATTTCTGAATTTCTAATTTTTTCTATGCAAAGACTGTATCTTATAGTCTTAGCGCTCTTTGGATTGATTTTTATAAATTTATTCTTTGCTTTTGTCAAATATGTCCATCTATTGTTTATATATGTAAGTAAACCATAAACCTTGCCAATACTAATCTGCTTTTTACCATAATTTTCAATTGTAATTGTTACAAATGAAGGTTTTTTATCATGGACAATTGCACTGATTTTTAAAGAATCATTCAAGTATGTTTTACTTTCATTTTTAATATTATATTCTTCTTTTGAGGAAACAGAAGTAGTCCCCAATATTAGTAAAATGAAGACGAAACAACCCAATGTCAATCTATTCATAATTTAATATCTTGTTAAGCCGAAGGTCTGATTTATTAAATAAGCCTTAATACACGCTCCATAAGTGATACCATTGTATGTGATACTCCCTAAATTAATCCCAACAGTATATCTCGTATTTGTCGCTTTTGTCAAGGCATAAACAATACCACCGCTATCACCACTATTTGAAGTATATTTTGCCAATATAACATCCTTGTAAATAGTTTTTTGTGCTGAGTTAGGAACGTCATAGCTTGCATTAAATATAGTTCCTGAACTTCTTTTAGAGACCATTCCAACCATATTTATCCAAGAGCCTTTTGGCGGTTGAGCCAAAGCTATAGAAAGTGTATCTTTTTGCAAATCTTTCATGAATTTGATTTTATTAGTTGGAGCATGTTTTTTTGATGTTATTGAACAAAATGCAGCGTCAACATAATACTCTTCCTTTGAATATAAACACTTGCCAATTTCTACGTTGGCTGAATCTTTTAAAATATCATTAACTTTTATAAAGTGACCTGCTGTGACAATGCCTATATTGCCATTTTTATCTTTAGCTCTATACCCTATAGATGCATTGTGTGTTTTGCCATCACGAATTGTCTTGATTTCACCAGCACAATCAATTCCGTCATTAAGAATGATTTTTCCGCAATTTACAAATTTGATTTTATTGCTATCGCAGATTTTTTTCTTGAATTCTTGGATTGTAGATGAATTTTTATGAAGCAACCCCACTTCTACTATATTTTCTTTTTCAGATATGCCATATATTGTCACATTTTGATATAGAAAGTTATTGCCTTCAAGTGCTTTTTGCCGAATATCCTCAACCACTTGCTGCAACTCTTTATAAGAGTATTGGCAACTTTCATAAATAGTTGAACGAGATAATGCTGCTCTAGTTTTTAGAACAGATACACCTTCTCCCTTTTTTACTAAGACTACAAGATTTCCATCATCATTTATATAGCATCCACCATAATAAGCAGGGATTTCAGCTGTGGACATACTTCTTGTTGGCGAACTATTTAATGATTTCATAAGTTCAAGATAATCTGCATAAGCATTCTCTTGAAGAGAGACCTCCTGTCCGTTTTGAACTTGTTGCGCTTCAACAGAAGCGTTCTTGTCTTGCTCTAAATCATTGTTGCAAGAATAGAATGTCAATAATCCTACTAAGCAAGCTAACATTTTTAAATACACTTTTGCTTTCATAATTAAAACGTTTTAAGTTGGAACTTATTTATACAGTAAATATCTTAAAATATTACTTAATACTCAAGTTACATATTAATTTCATGTAAGCTACTAGCAAAGTTAGTATTTTATTTTTGAAATCTATTATTTTATAGAAGTAAAAATCACTATCGAACAACTTTTTAACAATTAAACATGTTTTAGTTACATATGGAGAAGCATAATCTTGCGAGATTTTCACCAAAAGCTCTACCTTGACTAACTTTTCTCAAAAAGTTTTAATTTTGATATTTTCTTTATTATAAATCATGGAAAATTTAGAAAAATATCGTATCTTTGCCCCCGAATTGAGGTGTTCTTTGCATATTGCAAAATACAGAAACGAGCAGAAGTCCGCTCGTTTCCATATTGTTACCTATATTATGTAGGCAAACGCCCAACTTCTTGATATTCAATCAAAGTCCAAATTAGAGCGAGTTAGATTTTTTAACACAATTTGCCCCAAATGGCTGCTGAATTTCGAGCCTTATCACATGCCGAAATTTGGCGGTTACAAAAGATTGTTGTATTTTTGCCCCCGATTACCGGATAGTCCGGCAAACTAACAATTTAAACACTAAAAGATATGATTAATTTCACTTTTAAAAATGCTGAGAATCTTTTGGCTGCTAAAGCTAGTACCCAACCACTTGACGATTTTCCTGTAGATCAGCTTCCTCTCGGACTCCGTGACTCGCTCTCTGGCGTAGCCCCTGAGGCACGTGTGCCTGCCCTCTTCTCTGCCCTCCCCATTGCCGCAGCCTACGCCGACGGCGTGAAGGCGAAGTATTGCGACGGAAGCGAGACCCCGATGGCACTCATGTCTATCATCATCGGCGAGCAGGCTTCGGGTAAGGGCGTATGCCGTAGAATCGAGAGCATCTGGGCGAAGAAGATGGATAAGGACGACGAGATTCCTCGTGAGGACGAAGCCTGGTATCAGCAGAACAAGGGCAAGAAGGGCGTGATTGACCCTAAACCTTGCATCCGTCACATCGGTGATACAATCTCGAAGTCGGCTTTGATGAGACGTCAGCTCTGTGCCGACGGCCACACCATGTATATGTTCAGCGAGGAGCTCGGTTCGATGAAGAGCGTGTGGAAAACCTTCGGTGACTACTTCCGTAAGGCGTTCGACCAGAGCGAGGTGGGCCAGGACTACATCACCGCCACCAGCGGCGTAACCCACGCCCAGCTCAACTTCACCGGCTGCTGCACCCAGAATATCTTCCAGAAGTTCTTCACCGATGACAACATCGAGGATGGTTCTTCTTCCCGCATGATGCTCGCCAAGATGCCCGACACCTCTTTCGCACCCCTCAGCCAGCACCACGGCTATACCGAGGAGGATCAGGACAACATCCTCAAGGCAGTGAATCTACTGGAGCGTAGTCACGGTGTAATGGAGCTGCCCCGTATGTGCGAGGAGTTCTGCCAATGGCTCGAAGCAAAGAGACAGCTCGCCCTGGCAAATGCCGATCGTGTGATGGATGTGTATCGTCGCCGTTCCGCCGTCATCGGCTTCCGTTGTGGCATCATCTTCCACATTCTGGAGCAGACCGATGAGGAGACTGATGCCTGCATCCGTTTTGCCAAGGCTGTGGCCGACTATGTGCTCGCCATGCAGATGGAGCTGTTTGGTCTGCGTCTCGACAAGCAGCAGCAGTTCAACGAGGCCATCCCGGTTTATAAATCCCGTAACACCCTGCTCTTCGCCCAGCTCCCGGAGCAGTTCACCCTCTTCGATGCCAGCCGTGAGCGTGGCGACGGAGCCAGTCGTGAAACCATCCGTAAGATGATAAGCCGTTGGACCAAGCGTGGTCTCTGCAAGAAGCTGAAAAGTGGCGACACCGAAATCTGGCAGAAGCTTACCCTCTCGGCATAAAGCACATCTACACTTTCTGCATAAAAACATCTTTAATCTCCTAAACCAGTTAATCCCCCATCACGCTTTGGCTGCGTGATGGGGGATTACTGTTTCTGATGATATCACCATTTCATTGCTGATAACACTCGAAAAAGAGATAATGATGAAGATAAAAACATAAAGTTTCATAAATTATACCCTAGGGTATAATACCTTTGGGTATAATTTTGTAGAGAATCAAGACTTTAAGTATATGAACAAAATACCATTCTAATATGGTTCTATCGCAGAGAATCCATTCTACCGTTTTGGACAGATGATGACATTGAAGAAGATAGCCAAGGAATACAGAATTCGCAGAAACTTCACCACTTCCATTTCATCTGTATCTCCAAATCCGTCTGATGCGAGGCCGCTATCTCCTGTAATCCGGTGGAAATATGACTCCGGTCGAAATAATTGGTAGAACCCAATTTAGCGATAACCAGCAGATGCTTGCCTATCTCTGAACGGGCCACCAGGGCACAGCGGATGCCCTCGCCATAGAAGCTGCTGAAACTCATCTGATAAAGCAGGCCGGGTTCGTAGACATAGATGCGACTGCTGAAATCCTGCGTATGGAAATAAGAAAAACTGCCTGATAGCCTCAGCCAATGCCAGCGATAACTCAGGTTCTCGTTCAGCAGATATCCCTGGCTGGGGTTCGCATCATCAGCCTCCTTTTGGCTTGACTTCCCGCCCATCTCCTTGCTCACCGTATAATCCACACTCGTCTTGGCACTCCAGTTTTCATCAGCAAAGGTGGCATAAAGGCGCCATCGCCCAGTGGCAGTTCCCGCCTTCTCCTTATAGCGCAATCGGGTGCCCAGAATCCATCTCTTATTGGGCTGATAGAGGATATTGAGCAGATGGTCCCAGCATTGCGTGCTTTGCTTGGTATGATACTTGGGCCACACGAAATAGGAAAAGTCGCTATAGCCGGTGATGCTCCAGCGATGAGCCGGAACCCACGTAAAGCCCAGATAGGCTCCATTCTCATCCTGCACATCGCTCCCCTCAGAAAAGCTGTTGCTGAAAAGCGAGTAATAGCGGGCGGAATAGAACCGCTGCAAGGCAAGCAGAGAGAAATGGTCGGAAAAGAGATAGGAGGCGGCATTGAGGGTGGCGATGGCTCCACAATTGCCCGTCGCCGTTTCGCCTGCAATGGTCCAGCGGTGGGAAACGTAGCCGTAATCCACACTCGCATTCCAGAAGTTATAGCCCTGAGGGGCAAACCGCTTATACAGCTGCGACTGGTCGGGCGTAAGCGGAAGGGAGAAAGAGGTATAGAAGCCTGTTGCCCCGATATGCCAGCCCTGGTTGCGATAGTTGATGTTTCCGCCCATCAGAGTATTGGAGGCGATATTCTGCTTCGCGATTTCCTTCAGGGTGCGATGCAGTCCGGTCTTCTGGATGGTTTGGATGCCGCCCTGGTCGGAGAGCGTGGCATCTATCTTGCGATAAGAGAAGAAGGCGGTCAGGTCGAGACCTTTCAACAAGGTATAGGTGGCAGCTGCTCCCTGCAGATAGTTGGCTGAAGATCGGGAGGAATGAACCCGGATGCGGTTGGTGGCGCTTCCCAGGGAGGAAAGCACCGAGAGTTTGCCGAAGCTGAAATCGTTGTTGAGTATCAGTCCCAAGCCTTCATGCAGGCGGTATCTGCCCAGGGTGATGTTCTTCCAGCGCCCCAGTTTCTTTACTTGCAGATAGAAGGAGTAGAAATCATAGCCCAGGTTGTTCTTGCCGGTGCCAAAGGGTTCGCCCGCATCCTGCGACCCCACAACGCCCAGCTTTACATAGTCACCATACCTGAACTGATAGCGCAGCCAATGCTTGTATTTATAGCCCATATAGCCATTGGCATCGCCCTTTCTTTCGTAGAAAGGCACCTTCAGCATGCCCATCGCCTCATGCTTTCCATATTTGATGATATTCCTGATACTGGGGAAATCAGACTTCTTCTGGTCAGCATCTACATAGAAGAAATGCTCCATCAGCTGTCGCTGATACCAGCTGATGCTCGGAATCAGGGTGAGTTCCGTCATGCTTTTCATTCCGCCATAGCGATAAACGTAAGCCTGGATATCTTCCACCTGCGAAGGGGTAAGAAAGGGCAAACGCTCCATCTCCTCGCGGGTAGCCGCATTCAGGTTTATCGGATGCTGCGCCCATTCTTCCAGATCTTCCTCGTAGTCTTCCCAGGAAGTATGCTCGAAATCCTCGGTTTCCGAAAGTTCAGAAAGTAGCTGCTGCCACGACTGTGCGCTTCCCGAAAAGGCATGGAATAGCAGGGAACTGCCTACCAGAAACAGTTTCAACAAGAATTGGGTTATGGGCTGCCAATGTTTCATCTATAGGCAAACGATTATTAAATTTCCTCAAAGTTACAATGTTTTTCTGAAAATGAGCAAGAAAAAGGAAAGAATCTTTCTCTAAATGAGAAATAATCTGTAATTTTGCGGCGTGATTAGCAAGATAGAGGGGCTTACACCTTATTATATATAAGACAAATGGATAATTAAGATGGATTTCATGAAACAGAAAATATTATTTCTGCTGGCGATGCTCTTCTGCATCAGCCTGCAGACAATGGCGCAAACCGATGGCGACAACCCTGAAGACAGGGAGGTGGATATGGATACTCCTACCTTCGAGCCGATGGTGAAGGTGGGAAAGGTGCTGCTGGATAAAGACAGCATTCAATACGTGCAGGTGAACAACGTGTATGTTTATCCACAGCCTGTGTTCAAAAACGCCAAGGAAAGGATGGCCTACAACCGACTGGTGTATAACATCAAGAAGGTGTTGCCGATAGCCAAGGAGGTGAGAAAGATCATCATCGAGACGGGCGACTATCTGGAGACACTTCCTAACAAGAAGGCGAAGGATGCCCACATGAAACTGGTGGAGAAGGACATCAAGCAGCGATACACACCAAGAATGAAGAAGCTAACCTATGCGCAGGGCAAGCTCTGCATCAAGCTGGTGTATCGTGAATGCAACTCTTCTTCCTATCATCTTATCCAAGCCTTCCTGGGTCCTATCCGCGCCGGCTTCTACCAGGCCTTCGCCGCCCTCTTCGGTGCCAGCCTCAACAAGAAGTACGATCCGAACGGAGTGGATAGACTGACGGAAAGAATAGTGAGACAGGTGGAATCGGGGCAGATATAACCCCAGTTCGGGACACCAGTGTAATAATGAAATAAAAATGAAAAAAATTATTAGTTTTTTATTGGGTTTCATCATTTCGTTGATTATTATCTTGTCTTTCAATAGTAAAAGACAGGATAAATCTCCATTATACAAAATATTATCCTTAAAGGAATATCAAGAATTAACAGGGTATCGTCAAGATTATCACGAATCAGAAAATGCTATTTATGGACGTGAGAAAATATATTCCAAAGATGTTGCCTCTGCAGAAAAGACTGCTATTTTTGTAGCAAATGTTTTGTATAAACATACAGGAAAGGAAAATAGCGATATAAAAAGGTATTACATAACTTCTACAGGCAAAAAGGTTTGGAAAATCAGTGTTGTCGGGCAAGATTCATTAGTAGTCTATATTCAAAAACATGATGGTCGAATTTTAAGACTGGAAAGATATGGTAAAAGTAACATATAAAATAGGATTTTATTTCTTATTAGGTGCAATAGCTGGTACTGTTATCGGATTATATATAAATATGAGACGCACTCCAGCAGAAAAGAGTATTTCTAAAATTGTACATTTAAAAGAAAGTGAAGAAAAAATGTGCTTTAGTATGGAGAAAGATTCTCTTTTCTGTTCAGACTCTTCATTAAGAAGATTCGGAAAAGAGCTTATTAACTCATCTGAGGTAGCAGCCCAAATAGGCATTTGCTACCTAAATGACATTTATGGCAAAGATGTCATAAAGGAGGAAA
>JAIJUV010000337.1 GCA_022732315.1 Prevotella sp. | reverse complement strand
ATACTCATTTTCTGTGAGATATACAAACTTCAGAGCCTTTTTTATTTCAAAATTACGTTAAATCACGCTTGGGAATTTTCACTTGCGAAACTTTAGTTAATTTTAAAACAACAATGACAATGAAAAAATTTTTATCGTTGCTCTTTGTGTGGCTGGAATGATGAGTTCTTGCTCTGATATTGACGACAACATCGCCAACGATGCCAAAAGTTCCATTCTCCTCACACAACAAGAGTATGCAAGTATTGTACCAGATTCTCAACTAGAGATGACGCAAGATGAAATTGTTGATATGGTAAGCAAATTCTCTACAACAGGCAATTCCACTAGAGCTATCGCTGCCAATCCGACAATTGTGAAGAAGTTTTCCCTCTCCTCTTATAGCAACGGAAAACAGATTCCTCTCTATGAGGTAAGTCTAAACGAAGGTGACGATGCTGGTTATGCTATCGTTTCTGGAGACGAAAGAGTCCCTGGAGTCATAGCATATGTTGAGCATGGCTCTCTCAATGACACCCTCACCAACAAAGGTGCAGCTATGATGCTCAAAGAAGCTCAGCGTTCGCTGATAAGTAAAGTGAAGGCTGTAGACGTTGTTATAGATTCTTTGCGAGCAAGTGCTAAAGCTAAAATATCTGCAAAGATTGGAACCAGTAGTTTTACTTTTGAGGGGGTAAAAGACCGTATCGAAGTTCAAAAGGGTATTACTCGATCGGTTGCTACGTCCGATCCTCAGGGCACATTGTTAAAGCAAGTGACACCACTTATCACCACAAAGTGGAATCAGTGTGCGCCATACAACAATCTTATGGACGAGACAACAGCATCCGAAATGCAAAATTGGCCATATTATGGGAAAAACGCTGTAGGATGTACCGCTGTTGCTATTGCTCAGATAGTTGCATTTTACGAATGTTTATCTACTGTCAATGGTGTTTCGCTTAATTGGAGTGCACTGAAGGCATCCTCGCAAATTAGTAATTATGGAAATGAATCTTTAAAAACACAGATTTCAAATTTATTTTACCATGTTGCTCACGGAATTCAAACAACATGGAATAATGGAGTGGGTGGTGCAAAAATAAGCAATGCCTCAAGCTACCTTAGCGGACTTGGCATCACTTTTGATTCCGGAAGAAAGTGGGCTGGATATTCTATGGATGCGGGACGAATTATAGAATCGCTTGACAAATTGTATCCCGTAATTATTACAGGAGCATATGAAGCGGGCACAAGAAGTTCTAGTGTCGGAGGAAGACATTGCTGGATTCTTGACGGTTATCAAATCCGCAGAAGAACAACGACCACCCGTATCATTGTAAAGCAAAACGACACATACATCCATGCGAATTTTGGATGGAGCGGCAGCGAGGATGGGTACTATATGGTGGATAGAAACACCACCAATCTGGATTTTGAAACTTCGTTCAACGGACATTACAACCAGGATTTGAAACTCTATCCTAATGTAAGAAAGAAATAAAACAACCAGCTAAGAGGGTGCGTTATACAAGACGCTCCCTCTTTATCATATATTATAAAATTATGAAAATATATAGTATATTAGGTGTTATCTTAGTTGCGTTATGCTTCTTTGCATGTAAGAGCAATAAAGAAAATGAGTATCAGCCTCTGACTATAGAAAATTATGCAGAGGTATCCTTGGGTGATACGACAAACCTCATAATAACTGGCGGAAGCGGAAACTTTGTTGTTGAAGGTAACGACAAAGTGGACATTTCTACAGCTCAGAATGACAAACAGAAAATCACTCTTATCGGCAAGGAAATAGGTACTACTCACATCTTCGTACGAGATAGAATCACGAACGAGTCATGTAGCATTGAGGTAAATGTGATTCTCCCATTTCTTACGTTGAACTTTGAAGAGGAGGAAGGAAACCACCTCAATATAAGGTCAAATAGCTTATTCGTATTGGTTGCAAGTGAGGATAGCATATGTTACGCTTTTAGCTATAATAACATGCAGTTTAAATATAATGACATACCAATTATGAAAGGAACATACCATATATCTCAAAATGGAACCATGTTGTCTTTCGACTTAAAAGGAGAAAATAGTACCTTCGAACATACCTTTAAGTTAAAAAACGATAATGTTGCATACCTTCTGTCAAACATGTCAAGCATAAACATGCTACCGCAAACCTATTTAACGGCAAGTTTTACAGACATAGAAACGGGCATTGACTTTCCGCATGTGTTCATAGGAAATAAAGTCCACAAGACTTTACCAAAAAGAGAGTAGAAGGTCGTATGATTGAACTTCTTTCTCGATAGCATTGGTTATGTCTGAAAATAATTGCTACATAAGCAACATTATTGAATTAAATTCAGAAAATACGTATTTTTATTCGTTTGCTTTTCTCTCCTTATGAATATCCACTATAAGACTCAGCCGTCGTCGCAGAAAGACAGTCCTCGTACCTCAGACTAACTTCCTCCGACTATGGCACGGCAAGAAAAATCCTTGGCGGTATGCCTTGAAATACTTCAAG
>JAIJUV010000336.1 GCA_022732315.1 Prevotella sp. | reverse complement strand
TTTCTTTTACCCAGTCAACTTTCTTATTTCTAAGAAGTTAACCGCTTCTTGTACTACTTGTCTGTTTATGTAAAATCTTTCAAAGAACTCTTTCTTTATCGCTTTGAGTAATGCTTGATTTCTCAAAAGCGAGTGCAAAAGTACTAACTATTTTTCATTCCACCAAATCTTTTCGTAAAAAAGTTGAGATTTTAGCCAAAATTTAACATCTATAAACAAATAAGTCCATTTTAGAAGCTATTTCTGCCTATTTTAAAGGACTACATAAAAACTACATTTCAAATTAGGAAATACACCTGTGATAGATTTAACTAGGAGCATATAGAATAGAGAGACATGCATACGAATTTTCCTTCTTTAGTATAATGTACGCGCGCAATAACATATTTTTTATCTTATCTAAACCTACACAAGCATCACCCCTAAACATTCTATCCAGCTATGCACTTAACAATAAATCCACTTATTTTTCTATATTTTTTTGATTTTTGATTCCATTTCAATAGTTTTTACCACTCTTTCCACCCTCTTTCTTGATGAGCATGTGGTAGAGCCCATCGCTCTTCAGGAAATTGATATCGGCATCGATGGTAGCATAGCCCCAGTCGAAGAGTAGCTTAGGAGTGGTGAGTTTGGTGAATGTCTTAAAAGATCTGAGGTGCCATACACGGTTGATGGTGCTCCAATCCTTATAAGGAGATGTAGCTGTGGCAGCATCGCAGAAGTTCTGCATGCCCTTGCGGAAATCGAAGGTAACGCTGGTCCAGTTCGTCAAATCCTTACTCTTCAGGAGATCGATACCATAGTTGTCCCATTTGTGACTCTTGCGCACGCACATATCGGTGATAACCATGATGTATCCTTTACCATTATGCATACGGGTGATGTAGGCATCGCGGGTACCGCCTTCGATGCGGGCATGCTCTTCTGGATTGAAGATAGGATTGCCGCCATTGATGTCCTGATAGTTGTAACCATCACGGGAAATAGCGTAGGCTGTCCACTCCCCCTTATTGCTCATATGACAATAGAGATAACCATAATTTCCCTTTACAAGATTCTGTGCAGTCATTGGCATAGAGGCAGCCAATGCCAAAAGAACGGTTGATAATTTCTTTTTCATTTTCTGTTATTTCCTTAGTTTAATTATAATTAGCTGAAGTTTTTTGAGTGCAAATTTACACTTTATATTTGAGAATGCCAAATTATTAAGGGAAATATGGGGAGAATTCACGAATAATGGTCTTTTTTTATTGATTATTATTCATGGGACAGGCGATGGAATCGCCTGGAACGGGGGCAGAAGGGGGACGGAACAGAAGACAAAGGAGAGGGAGGAAAGAAAAAAAGGAGGAAAGAAAAAAGGGAGGGAGAAAAAAGGGAGGAAAACCTCATCACTGAGGTCAACCTCCCTACACTTATAGTTAAAAATAACCGATTTATTTGTTCAGGAACTTATCTACCTGGGCAGCTATTTTTCTGCCGCTTGCCATGGCGCGTACTACCAGAGAGGCACCGCTTGCTGCATCGCCTGCCACGAATACATTCTCGGCAAATTCAGGCTGCTGTGGCTTCAAGAAGCCCATTGCCAGGAATACAGCCTCAGCCTTGATTATTTCTGGCTCACCAGCCTCTACCATCAACGGACGGCCACCCTCAGGGTTTGGTTCCCAATCAATAGGCTGAACCTTCACGCCTGTCAACTTGCCATTCTTTCCGAGGAACTCCAGAGAGTTGATGTTCCAGCGGCGAGTACAGCCTTCCTCATGACTTGAAGTGGTCTTCAGGGTGCGAGGCCAGTTTGGCCAAGGATTCTTAGGATCCTCAGGGCCTTCTACAGGCTTCGGCATGATTTCTATCTGGGTTACGCTCTTGCAACCCTGACGATGAGCAGTTCCGATACAGTCGGAACCCGTATCACCACCACCGATTACCAATACATCCTTGCCCTTGCAGTTAACCAGTTCGTCCTTAGAGAACTCCATACCGGCAAGGATACGGTTCTGTTGAGAAAGCAGTTCGAGGGCGAAATAAACACCCTTCAATTCTCGTCCTGGAATCTTCAGGTCGCGGGCAGTAGGAGTACCCGTAGATACCACATAGGCATCGAAGCCTTCTGGCAACTTGGTAACGTCAATATGCTGGTTGTATCTGAATTCAATACCCTCCTCTTCGAGAAGACGGAGACGGCGGTCGATGATGCTCTTGTTGAGCTTGAAGTTTGGAATACCATAACGCAACAGACCACCGGCATTCTCACGTGCCTCGAATACAGTTACCTTATAGCCCTTATGGTTCAACTGGTTGGCAGCTACCAATCCCGCAGGACCGGCACCGATGACAGCCACCGTCTTGCCATTACGCTCAGGAATCTCAACATGTACATAATCCTCTGAGAAGGCGTGCTCCACGATGGCACACTCATCCTCACGGTTGGTGGTTGGCTCATGATCCATGAGATTCAACACACAAGCCTTCTCGCAGAGTGCAGGACAGATGCGTCCTGTGAACTCCGGGAAGTCGTTGGTGGAATT
>JAIJUV010000055.1 GCA_022732315.1 Prevotella sp. | reverse complement strand
GGAGCAGGAGCAAACAGATGCTGACGATATTTCCTCTGCTTGTGCTTCCTTGTTTTGGGAGATACGAAATCACCCGACTTTTTTACCTTTTCAGGCATGAAGAGATTGTCATCTGGCGTTTTTTCCTTGTGAACAACAGCAGAATCAGCCTCATCCTGAGCTGTACTGCCATCGAGTTGAGCCATCTTCGAATCATCTTGATACCCTGTCTGTCGCCCTACCCAAGGAATAGCAAACCCTATCAGCAAGGCGATGGATGCAGCCAAACTAAGCGGTAACCATAGGCGGCGCATTCGTGCCTTAGCCTTTGGATGAGCATTTTCTACATGCTTCTCCGGCTCATGGTCGAGGGGCATACCCTCGTCGAAATATCCAAACATCAGCTGGTATTCCTTCAGGTCATCGCTCACATCGGGATGCTGACGAAACCACTCCCCTAGCAGAGCCTCCTCTTCAAGAGTAGTCTCACCAGCCATAAACCGATTGAGCAACAAACGTATATCTTTTTCTTTTTCGTTCATATCATTTTTTCCTCCTTTATTGATTATACCTATTTATATATAAGGGCTATCGACATCTTTTTCTGATTTCCTGCAACATCTGCTTTCTTGCCCTCGATAGCAACACAGATACAGATTCTGTGGTGATGCCCACGATTTGCGCTATTTCCTCAGAGCTTTTCTTCTCTACCTGTCGCAGATAAAGCACCTGATATTGGTTGGAGGGCAGCGCCTTGAGGCGTTTTTGGAGCCACTGTTCGTTCTCCGAGTTTTCCACTTCCACATCGGGCGGCACATAGTGGCTAGGCGACTTATCGAAAGGCTGGGCATCTATCGAAATCATCTTCCGCTTGCGAAAGAAGTCGATGCAAAGATGCTTGGCTATGCAGCCCATCGAACCTTTGGCATGAGCAGCAGACTGAATGTCTTCCTTGATGGCCCAGAGCTTGAGCATCGCATCCTGTGCGATGTCCTCAGCCTCTTCGCTGCCAACGCCATAACCCAGACTGATTTGCAAGGCTATCTGCCGCAACTGCGGAACGATATGGATGAATTCATTCTCTGTCATTTGCTCTCTTTTGTTTTATTTGTTCAAAACTACAACATAAACGGAAAAGAAGTGTTTTTCTTAATGGGATTAACCTATATTAACAAGAAAGCCTGGCAAACGACGTTTGCCAAGCTTTCTTGATTAAAAAAACTATTTATTACTTATCCATAAACGACAAGCCCTGATAGAACCAGACATTCATCTGGTTGGCACCACGATGATTCCAGGCATAGTAAGGAATCAAGGTGAGAGGGGTGCAATCTACAGCGACCACTCCCTCCTTCTTCTGGTAGATAATATGGGCAGGAGAGGTAACGATAGCCTTTACGGTGAAGGCTGGGGCTCCCTTGGTCTCCGTGTTCTGGATGCTGTAGTTGTCAACGAGAGTGAAGCTTGGCTTCTCTGGCATAACAGCATGGAGCACAGGTTCATTGCTATTATCCACAGCCTCAGCGCAATATACCAATGGTCCACGCTCTACGGCAACCTTACCCTTATCATCTGCCACCTTGCCATTAGCAACCACAGTACGTACAGGCATATCGAAGTGGATACGAATCACATCACCCTTCTTGATATTCTTTACAGGCAGATAACCCTTGTTGGCATCGAGGTCAGCCTCCACAGCCTTGCCATTTACGGTTACGCTATAAGCTGGCTTCTCAGCATCGCTATACTTGTAAAGATCGCTAGGCACCACCTGGTTGCGAACCCATCCAGGAATACGGACCAGGAGGTTGGCATTCTTTACACCGCTCTTCTTCACAGCAATCTTGATGTCGCCGTTCCAAGGATACTCGGTAGTCTCCTCCAGAACTACATCCTTGCCATTCACCTTGATGGTAGATGTATTGCCAGCAAAGAGATTCACATAGATATTGTTGTCCTTCACGCCATAGAGATAACCTGGAACAGAAGGGATGAAGCGGCTCAGGTTACTTGGGCAGCAGGCACATCCGAACCAAGGCTGGCGGGTGGTGTTGTTATCTGCATTGAAGGCATACTTGCCATCGCTGGACAATGGGTTTGGATAGAAGAATCTGCCACCATCCATGCTCATTCCCGAAATGACACCATTATATAAGGTACGCTCCATGCAGTCGATATACTTGCTCTCGCCGTGAAGCAGGAACATACGCTCAAAGAGATAAACCATAGAAATGGCTGCACAGGTCTCGTTATAGGCAGTCATATTTGGCAACTCATAGTTGGCACCGAAAGCCTCACCGGCATGGCGGGCACCTACACCACCTGTAAGATAGTATTTCTTGCCAACGATGTTTTCGAAAATACGGTCGATAACCTTCATATAGGCAGAATCCTTGGTCAGGGCAGCCACATCTGCGATACCGGCATACATATATCCGGCACGAACAGCATGACCCACCGCCTCTTTCTGCTCCAGGATAGGAGCCTGGCTCTGAGAATATGGGTTGCGGATATGAGTCTTGCCACGATAATCGAGCAGATACTTAGCCTCATCCAGATACTTCTTCTCACCGGTCAGGGTATAGAGACGAGCCAAAGCCATCTCTGCAATCTGATGTCCTGGCACCACGGTAGCCTGACCAGCATTAGGTCCCACCTCCTTTACCACACAATCGGCATAGCGCTTGGCGATGTTCAGGAACTTGGTGCTACCCGTAGCCTGATAGTGAGCACAGGCTGCATCTACCATGTGACCGAGGTTGTAAAGCTCGTGGCTCAAATCCTCGTCCTTCACCCATCGCTTATTTCCCGACCACTGATGTGGATGCTTCGGGTTGATGGTACGGGCAGTATAGAGATAGCCATCTGGCTCCTGTGCCGCACCTACTACATCGAGCACGCTGTCGATGTAAGCCTTCAACTTCTTGTCTGGATAGGTCTGGAGAATGTAGCTGGCACCCTCGATGGTCTTATAAACATCGGTATCATCGAAAGAGAAACCCATGAACTTGCTCACATCCCACTCCTTGGTGTTCAGTCCAGGGTGGTTAGGATGCTGCAAGGTATAGGCAGCCATCTCGAAGTTCTTGTAACGATGCTCGCTCTCGCACTTGCTGAAAGCCAAAGGAATGGTTACCTTTTGGGCAGCCTGCAAGCGGGCACCCCAGAAGGTGTTCTGTGAAATCTTCACACTGGTGAATGGTACTTGAGTGAATGGATAGCCATTGCTCAACACCTTGTTGCTCTTCTGCGCCATTGTTGGCATTGCCACGGCGGCAGAGAGAAGTACTGCTGAAATAAATCTCTTCATTGCTTATCGGGTTTATTGATATTAATTATAGTTGTTGTTTATTCTTTCCTGTCGTAAACTTTCTCTATAAGAAGCCTTACAACGGTGCACAGCTTATGCAAACGAGCGCAATGAAAGCTTGCTTTCAAATGGCCGAGTGCAGCTAAGCTGCTGCAAAGATACACAAAAGTTTCCATAATAGTGTAAACTTAACAATAATATTTGGATAATTATCATTAAAGATTATGAATTCTCATGTTTATAGGGCAAAATAATGCTTGCAAATGATAAAAACCCGTTCATTGTAATGACCTCATTTCGTTCTCATTTTCATCAATAGCGGCATGATGAACACCAGCATCGGGATGGAGAAGAGCAAACCGCCCGTCACCCCCGTGGCAAAAGAGAACCAGAAAGGTTCCTCATCCCGCTCCCAAAAGAATGGCAACAACCCCAAGATGGTAGAGACTATCGTCAAGAATATCGGTAAAATCTTGTGATTGAAGGCACAGAGATAAGCCGACACGGCATCCCGCTTGCGCAACTTAACCATTAAATTGTATTGACAAAGTATATAGATGGAAGCATTCACCACGAGACCACTCAACAAGACAAGAGAAGCAAAGCCACCACTGCCAAAGCCTACATCAAACAATACGAAGGTCAAGAATGCCCCCATCAGGGAAACAGGAATCATGAGCACCACAACCCAAGCCTGCCAGAGAGACTCAAAGACCACTGAGCAGATGAAAAATATCAAGACTGTCACCACCAAGAGAAGCCAATAGTTTGACTTCTCCTTGATGGGATTGTAATAGGCAGCCGTCTCGCAACGAAAACCTATCGGCATGCTTCTATTGAAATGAGCCATGACGCTATCCATATACTCAGCCGAATAGGTGTACGAACCCAATATATTGAATGCCACATTGAGCACATACTCCTGATTCTCTTTTGGTATAACTTCCTTAGCCTCACGGCGCTGCAACATCATGACATCGGAGAGAAGCACCTGGCTGCTATCTACCTGCATCTGGCTGTTCTCCATACTCCACAAATCATAAGGCATCTGAGGCTCAGGAGCCAGATAAACATCAGCAGGATGCGCCTTGTCCCGATAAGAATCCACATACACCCGCTGCAACAAGCTGCCCAACTTGCGATGCACATCACCAGCCTCAACACCATAAAGGCTCATCCTATCCTTGTCATACCGCATATAGAGTTCCTCCTCTTGGTTCTCAAAGCCAGGAGTCTCCACGGCAATGTCTTGCACCCTAGGATTCTTACCCAAATAATCAGCCATGCTCTCTGCCACCTGATACAGTCGGGCATAGTTATAGCCCGACACCTTGATTTTGGTAGCACGATATTGAAGGTTGATAGAATTGCTAAAACCTCGTTCGCTGATGCCGTAGGTACTCCAGTCGGCACCCCCGATCGTGATGACCTTGCCTATCACCTTCGACTCCAAGCGATAAGGAAAACCGGCAGGCACATTCTTCTTGAATTTCACCGTGATTTCACCTTGCCGACCATCTATGCGAGTAACAAACTCCTTGATTTCCGGATATTTTTTCAGCAATTCCTCCACGATGACCATCTTCTCGTTCAGCTGCACGGCTGTGCCTCCCACAGGCATCAATCCCTGTATATGAAGCACTTTGTCCCCATCAGCTTTTCTGGTCTGCTCATGCTCGTTCAGATAATCAGCAAAGAGCTGAATCGTACCTCCAAAACAAGAAGCCAATTTATCCGTTGTAGCACTTTTCCAATCTTCAGGCAAAGCTTGGAATGGTATGCCGAATGCCCACACCAAGACGATATAGACTATCCATTTGCGGCGCGATGCCATCAAGATATAGCGTCTATAGAAATGATTCCAACAGACCACCCATCTGCGCTTGCCCCTAAAGACGCTCGGAGCTTGGCACTTGCATCTTTGCATGGCTGCAGGCACAAAGAAGAGAGCCACCAACAAGGCAACAACCAGGTTGATGACGATAATCAGGGCGAAATCATACAAGTCTGCCTGCAATTCCTCTGGCAGGAAAAAGACGATGACAAGCGAGCCTATGGTTGTCAACATCGCTGCCAGCATGGAAAGGAAAGCCTTCCGGTTGTGATAATAGGCATAATGATCGGCCATGACAATGACAGAATCGATGATAATGCCAAGCGACACCGTAATGCCTGCCAACGAATAAATATGCAGTTTGATACCACAAGCACAATAGATGATTACGGCTATCAAGATGTTAGCCGCCAAAGCCGATGTCACCACCATAAGATACCTGGCATTGCGGTAAATGACCCACACAAAGAGCAGCAGGATGAATAATGAGGCTAGGCTACGCCCTATCAGCTTGGACATTTCTTCTCGTTGGAGTTGAGCCACATCGTATGACAAATGCACATACAACGGACTGTGCAATTCACCCTTGACAGCCTCCATCTCGTCTTGCACCTGGTCAGACAGATGCAAGATGCGAGCTGCAGGCTTTGCATAAACATTCACATATACCGTATTCAATCCATTCACACGATAAAAGCCAGAAGGCTCATATCGCTTGACATGAATCCTAGCCAAATCATTGAGATAAACCACCCGATTGCCATTGACCTTGATGGGAACATCAGCAAGCGACTTTCCATCGCATGCCGTTTTCAATCGAAAAGCAATCCGCTCCTTCCTGTTGTCCACAGTGGTATGCAGCATCGTGCCAACCACTTCATCCTTTCCCAGGAAATTGCGGATTCCATCCTGCAAGTCTTGGCTTGTGATGTCACAAGCAGCAAGTGCCATCGGGTCATAGCTCACCTCCACATACTTATCCGTGGTTCCTGCCACCTCTACCCGGTCCACGCCATCCAGCAACTGCAAGCGTCGCACCACATTTCCTGAAACAAGCTTCTTCAGCATTTCGGGCGGCATATCACCATTCACCTGATAAGTGAGAAGCAGCTGTTGCTCTTGGTGCATTCTCGCACCACCGGTTACCTCGCCACCTTCCACCACAGGATAGCCAGCACCCTTGGGCAACTTGGCATACGACTGGCGCAGCAGAGAAGTAACCGAGAATCGCAAAGCCGCAACATCCACCTTTTCCTTTGCCCAAACAACAATCTCGCTGCTGCCATAGGAAGAGCGGGAGGAAACACGCTCCACACCTTTCAGCGCAGAGACCATTCCCTCTATCGGTGTCGTCAGATTTTGCTCTACAATCTTAGCCGATACCTGTGGCCATTCGCACCTGATGACCAGACGATTATCCCGCTGGTTCTGAGGTTCGGTACCCACATCCACCAACGGCAACAGAGCCGCACCCACTATCATCAAGATGACAAAGGTCAATATCACAGAGAATGAAGACAGTTTCATTGTTACTTTTTACTTTCTTTTCCGATAAATTACATAATAGAGAATAGGCACAAAGAAGATGCTCACTCCTGTACCCACAACCATGCCCACCAAGATGGTGAGCGAGAGAGGGAATTGCAAGTCAGCCCCTATTGAACCACCTGAGAGAAATGGCACCAAAGAGAAGATGGTGGTAAGAGAGGTCATCAATATCGGCAACAAACGTTCCCTGCCCGCCTTGACGATTGACTCCAACAAAGGCATGCCACTCTTGCGATGCCCATTGATGGTATCCACCTTCAGGATGGAGTCGTTGATAACGATACCTGCCATCACGATAAGTCCCGTCATAGACATCAGGTCTATCGGCAGCCTCAACAGATACAGGATAACCAACACCACAAAAATATCCAACACCATCTCGGAGAGGATGATAAATGGCTGAACCAAACTCTCAAACTGCGCTGCCAATATAAAGAACAGCAGCAGGACGGATACCAGCAAGACCCCAACCATTTGCAGGACGGCTTGCTGGCTCAGGAAATAATCACCACTAACGGATGCCCTCAGCTCACCTGACTTTTGGTTGCTGCGAGCCACAAAGTCAAGCACATCATCCACATGCCCCTTGGTCGTACTCAGCTCTATCGGGTAAAACTCACCTTCTTCCGATCCATACAAATGCTTGAAACCAGACTCCTTCCTCTCTTTTAAAAGGAGTTGCAAGGGAACATCCACCCCTGCCTGATTTTTGATAGACGCAGCCATCAGGGTATTTCTATCAGCCTCAGCAGCACCCACGACAACGGGTTGGGAAACCGCTCCCTGATGGATGCGCAGCACCTCATTGCTGCCCGTCATTTGGCGCAACCTATCATAAAGCTGGTCATAGGAGATGCCGTACAATGACATCTGTTCCACATCAGCCTCCAACACCAAATTGTCCTCTACCACGACCGATGGAATATCCAAAGATGGGAAATGCCTGCGAAGAGAATCTACGTAAGCCTCAGCCTGATTTACAGATGGACGATGCCCCAAATGGTCTTGCAACTTGATGCATAGCTCAGGTTGCCCGGAAGAGAAGATCAAATCGAACAGATTGCCCGATGGAGCAAAGGAGACGGTAGCTTCAGGATATCTCTGAGAGATACATGCTTGCAATCTCTTTTGGCACTCCTCATACTGTTCCTCATTCTTCCCCTTCAGGTAAGCCAATGCCTCGGAAGATGATATCTCCCTGGTATGAAACAACATGAAGTCCTGGCTACCCACCATCGAAGTGTAAGTTTGGGTCTGGTCATCACATAGCCTCAGCACCTCACCCATGCGTCTGTCATTTTCCTCTACAGAGATATTAGCATTCCAATCCACATACATGATTCCATCAGAAGCATTCATCGCTGGCATCTGCCGCTTGTCGGACACCCAAAAGACAAGAACAAGCCCCGGTATCGCCAACAAAGACAAACCAAGTCATAAACGCAAATGGGCAAAAGTCCAGGCATGCATCCGGTCATAATACCTATATATAATATGGTGCAACTTACTTGGCTGCATCATCGTTTGCTGCTCAACATTCTGTGCCTTGTGTTGCCTTACATGCAATACATAGAAATAAACGGGCAACACCAACACACTCACCGCCAAGGAAGAGAACAAGGCAATGGTAATGCCCATGCTTTGGTCAAAGAAGAGCGCACCAGCCATTCCGCCAATGAATATCAGTGGTATGAAAACGCTGCAAGTGGTAAGCACCGAACTCAGCATGGGAGCAAAGACACTGGCAGTGCCCTTGCATACAGCCTTCTCCAGTTGCGCTCCGCCTCTTTGCTTCTGCAAGATATTATCTATCACGATGATAGAGTTGTCCACTATCATACCCACACCCAAGATTAGTCCAGAAAGGGAAATGATATTGATGGATATGCCTGCCAACCTGAAACAAAGCAAGGTTATCACCAGAGATACGGGGATAGACAATGCCACCAGCAAAGCCAATCTCCATCTTCGCAAGAAGAGAACCAGCACCATTGCCGTAAAAAAGATGGCAGCCAAAAGGTTCCACTCCAGATTATGGATGGAATAATCCAGCAATTCGGTCTGGTCTCTTGTCACATCAAACTCCAAACTGGGGTTTGCCTTTTGCAAGCTAGCCACAACATCCGATATAGCCTCCTGCAGATCACCCATCTGGGCATCACTCTGCTTGATGACAGCCAGCGTAACACAATTCTTCCCATCATGGCGCACAAAATTCTTTCGCAATGCCGCACACTCTTCTATCTGGCACAGATCCTTCAGCTGCAACAGTCTGCCGGCATGCTTGATATAGATGTTGCGCACATCATCAACAGTCAATATCTGACTGTCAAAATGGATATTGTAACGATATATGCCATCCACTACAGACAAAGAAGTCAACTGAACGTTGTTGTCAGCCAAAGCACCCTGCAGGTCTTGAATCGTCAATCCCAGTGCCTCCATCTTTTCCTGCTCAGGAATACACCTAATCTCGGAAGAGACCATGCCGCTCATATCCACCATAGCCACAGAAGGCAACTGCTCCAATCTTCTGCTGGCGACATTGGCGGCAAAATCACACAATTGGGCAAACTGAGGGGAAGCCTTGCCCCATGCACGCTCATCCTTTATGGATATATCCAGGTAAAAAGCAGGAATATCCATGGCACTAGCCTTAATGATTTTAGGGCGTTCCATCTCCTTAGGCAAATGAACCATCGTCAAATCTACCTTTTCATTTACCTCGATAAAGAACATATCCATGTTGGCACCAGGCTCAAACTTCATCAAGACACTTCCCTTCCCCATGCGAGAATCGGAGTTGACGCTCTTCACACCAGCTACACGAGACAAGTTCAAGCGCAAGGGGGCAATAACCTTCTGCTCCATCTCTTGGGCTGAATATCCAGGCATACTGGCTTGCACCGTAACCTGGGGCACATCCATATCGGGCATCAGGGAAACAGGCATGTTCCTGATGCCAATTATGCCTATCACCATGATGGCTACCAGTATCATGGTGACTGCAATAGGACGCTTCATCAAATAATTTATCATATACCCCAAAATTAATTCCTAATTCCTTATTACTTATTCCTTATGCTTATTACTTATTCCTTACATGCACCTCGGTGCCATCAGCCAAGTTTAAGTTGCCCGACGTGATGACCACGTCACCAGCCTTGATTTGTGTCTCCTTCCGTTTGCATCCCCCTATTGCATAAGAATGTATATTGGAATGCAATACATCCACATAGGTCCATACCGCCTCGCCCTTGTCATAGAGGAAGACCACATGGTAGCCATCACGTTCGATGACGGCATCCTTAGGCACCACCAACGAATGCGGCACATCGTTTTCTACGATGACCTTCACATTCATACCATCCATCAGCTTGCCCTGGGCATTAGGGATGCGAGCCATCACCTTAATCAGTCCCTTGTCGCTGACCGCAGGATTCACATTCACCACTTGCCCCTTATATCGCTCAGTATCATCCGCAAAGAGATTCACCCATACCGTCTGCCCTACATGCACCTGCTTGATTTCTGCCTCCAAGACCTCAAACTCCACATCCAACTGGGTATCATTTACCAAGCAACAGAGTTTATCCACCCGTTGATGTCGCTTATTGACCAAGTCGGTAATACGACCAGAGAATGGGGCAACCAAGGCACATTTCGTCAGCAGACGCTTTGCAGCCTGCAATTGGTAAGTGGCAGCAAAGTATCCAGAGGTAACCTTTGCCCTATGCATCACATCGGCAGGCACGGCATCCGAAATGCCATTATAACCCAAACCGATCAATTTATCGGCAAGGGCTATCCGGGCATTCTCCAAATCACGAGATGCTTTTTCCACACTCAGCTTGGCATCAGCTGCATCCGTCCTGGCTATGAGCTGCCCCTTTCTCACCACCTCACCATTATGCACGAATACCTGATCCACGCTGCCCCCATCAGCTAACGACAAATCACATTTTTCCAAGGCTCGCAACTTGCCGTTGCAAACCAACTGGCGATGGAATGTCTGCTCCCTCAGCCTCAACGTATCTACATAAATCTCTGTAGTCAAGCTATCAGCTGTTGGTATATCCTGTCCATCTCCCTCCGTATTCTTATGTTTGCATGCACATAAAGAGCCTAACAATGCACAAGCCACCATGAAATATAAATAATGTTTTCTAGCCATATCCTTATGATGTTATAGATTTACCCCTCCACGTCTTACTTGACCAGAGCCTCGAAATCGGCTATCAGGTCTTTATGTTCCACCCAATCATAAAGGGTAAACTTGCGCAGAGTATAATAATAATTCCAATACGACTGCAATTGTCCGATGTATTGCGCCTTTGCCGTCTCCAGTTCCTGCAAGGCTGTGTTCAGCTCCGTCACCGACACATTGCCAGTCTCGAATCTCTTCTTCGTGATTTCATAACGCTCTTCCGAAATCTTCTGGGCACGCTTTGAGGTACGGCATTGCTCTGCCTGCAAGCTAAACTGCATCACCTCTCGCTTGATGCTCTGCACATAATCGTTATCAGCTTGCTCTTTCTTGGTCTTGGCAAGCTCTAGATTCGACTTTGCCACCATCACCCTGCCTTTCTTCACTCCCCAGTCAAAGATGGGTACGGAGATGGTCAAGCCAATAATCTCATTGTCTTGCAGATGACTATAAGCTGATGCAAAGCCATCAGCCGTACGATTAAATCCCACTTCTGCATTGAGCTGCATCTGGATGCCTTGAGCCGCCTTTGCCTTAGCAAGAGTCTGTTGGGCAGAGAGCAAATCCAGGTCTTGTCCTATGGCATGTGATGAATTATTCATCGCCTTTTGCAACACCTCATTCACATTGAGCACCTGTTCAATGACATTCTCGGGGGGCAAGAGTATTACTTTCTCATCATGACTAACCCTCATATAGGAGAACAAATCATAGAAAGCATCATTCATCTTGACCTGTGCCTCATTGCGTGTAACCTTGGCATTGAGCATCGACAATTCCAGTTGCAGCAAGTCGCCCTTCGTAATCGTACCCAGTGACAATCGCTTTTGCGACATAGCATAAAGATCTTCCAAATCCTTCAATTTAGTTACACTCTGGTTATAATCCGACTGCGCAGATATGGCAGCAAAATAAAGAGAAGCCACCCGAATGGCGATGCTTTCGATACTCTCACAATATATCCGCTTGGCTCTTTCATATTCCTTTGGTTCCATCTTCTTTCGCCACTTCATCTCATTATATGATGTGAAAGGTTGGGAATAAGACAAGCGCAAAGGCAGGGTGTTGTAAGTAGTCATCTTATAATCAAACTGATCCAGTCGGTAAAGATAAGACTGCAACGACAATGTTCCTCCCAAGGAGCTAATCTGCTGTTCCAAGGATAAGGTCAGCGAGTTGACCAATGAGTTGTTATCCACATAATTGATCTTACCATCCTCAGCATTTCTAGCCTCTACGCGAGAATGATTAAAGTTCATGATGCCTCCCGTCAGGCTCATGGAAGGCAACAGCTCTGCCCGAAAGGACTTATAGGTCCAATAGCTAGACAAGAAACTAAACCTAGCCAACTGGGCATCATAAGAGTTTCTCTGGGCAATGGCTATGGCATTGTCCAGAGAAACAGCAGTCTGAGCGTGAAGCGGCGAAAAACCACCAAAGCAACAGGCTATCAATAAAGAACGTATAAAACAACTTCTCACAATATGCTACTTAATCTCTAAAGATTATACATCCATATTTCATCAGCTTTAGTCTTTGGATTTTCAGAGAACAAATATAAGTTCTTTTTATCAGCAGAAATCTTTATACTGCTCCCCACTTTGTCCAGAGCTATTCTACGTATTGGATTTCCATCCCAATCATACACTTGTATCTCATTACCATATTGAGATTCCATATAATTCTTAGGAGTCTTACCATATAAGTTCTTTTCTATCATCAATACATAAATAGCATCCTCATCAACATCAATAGCCAATCTCTTACCCGAATTCTTTAAAAGTTCATAATTACCATCAGGAGCTTCCTTATATTCGGGTTTCACCGAGAACAATTCATTTTTGACTTCCACCTTATTCTTATCTATAGAAAATATAAATGCATACCTTTCCCATCCACAAAGGTACAAGAAGCGGTCTTTCGATTTGAAAATTCTACTGTTGTCTGTATAAACAGAATGCTTAGACAGACTATCACCAGCAAACTTATCTTGTGGCCAAAAGTCCAACGTTTCTGCCTTTAGATTTTTAAAATCAATAATTGAAAACAGATGTCCAGCCTGAGAGAACGGAGCACCTGGCAACAATATGGTAGAATCAGACAATACCTGAAAACTATTAGTTGCAAAACGAATAGAAGGCAATTTGGTCAAATCAAAACGTTGCCCCTTACTAAAATCCAATCGGTTCAAATCAGATTTTGGGAAAGAAGAAAAAGACAGCAACTGATTTCCATTAGCATAATTCAACACTCCCAAAGCCCCATCAGAAGACAAGGCAAAAGAGACATCATCATACTCACCCCTTCCTTTTCCCCTATTAAATACATTTCTTTTAGCCAAAAGCGAATCTCCATCTTGTACGCAGATGCAGCAATTCACATCATCTCTATACACCTGAGAAAGCCAAAAATCTTGCGTTATTAGACGAGGATAAGCTCCAATACATTTATCATCAGGATGCAATAACGTACCCTGTATATTTTCTACAGTCAAATCCTCAATGCTCTTCTTCGCTACATTAGAACAAGAAGTAAGCATCACAATTGCCAACAAGAAACTTGCTATAAAATTTACTTTCACCATTGTCTTTAAATCATTTTTTTTATGAGTAAATATAAATTATGCATCTATCCCTTTCAGATGCCACTGCAAAAATAAGAAATAAAAAACAAAAATCCACCATTTTTGAGTTTACCTTTTGTTTACTTCCTTAAAAACATATGATTTAAAGCATCAGAAAACCTGATATGCAACATAGAACAAAGTAATCGCAACATGATATTATCAATTCAGAAAGATCGGCTCAGGGGAGATTGTCCGTGGATAGACAATCTCTCCTGAGCCCATTTATGTCATTTTTTGGGAACGAGAAAATGGGAAAGTGACGAAAAGTGGTAAAATTACCACTTTTTGATAATAAAGTTGCGCATTCTTAGATATTTTTTGTATCTTTGCTGTGACGAAAAGTGGTAATTTCGCCATGCCAACATTAGAAAAAGAGGCGCAGGAATCGGCATCAATATTGAGAATTAAGGACTCTTTCAAGAAAATAATCATTGTGAAAGATGATATCAAGCCCAAGAGAAATGAAGATGGCATCCTTACAATCGGGCTGAAAGACTTCTTGTTAGACAAAAACAGTTTAAATTATTAATGCTCAAAATATAGAAAAGTGCCATTCTGCAGGAATGAACTAATTATAAATACCACACTCAAGTTTCGCAAGTGAGCTCCACACGCCCTGAAAGGGCAGAAGCTCCTAGCCCAGGGCAGCGCCCTGGGTAATCATGGACGCAAGTTTGTCGCCCT
>JAIJUV010000335.1 GCA_022732315.1 Prevotella sp. | reverse complement strand
ACTATTTCACTCTTCTGTTCGAAGTGCTTTTCACCTTTCCCTCACGGTACTGGTTCACTATCGGTCTCTCAGGAGTATTTAGCCTTGCCGGATGGTCCCGGCGGATTCGGTCAGGATTACACGTGTCCCGACTTACTCAGGAGTCTGCTATGATTCATAAACTTGCATGTACGGGATTATCACCCTCTGTGATCACATTTTCCAAGGTGTTCCATTTCATTTATTTCATCAATGTCGCAGTCCTACTACCCCGCTACTGCCGAAACAATAACGGTTTGGGCTTATCCCCGGTCGCTCGCCGCTACTGGGGGAATCACTTTTGTTTTCTTCTCCTGCAGGTACTTAGATGTTTCAGTTCCCTGCGTTTGCCTACCTTACGGTATAATATGTCTTCAACATATTGGGTTATCCCATTCGGAGATCTCCGCATCAAAGGTTATTTGCACCTAAACGGAGCTTTTCGCAGCTTATCACGTCCTTCATCGCCTCTGAGAGCCTAGGCATCCACCATACGCCCTTAATTATTTACTCTAATTTTATACTTTCAGCTTACTCGGAAATCATTAATGTCGTAAAACATTTATATAATTTCTGTTTTTGCTCATTGTTGTGGAATATATTTTTCCATCTTTCCAGTATGTCAAAGAACTGTGTCCTTACGGACTCTGTGGAGAATAAGGGAGTCGAACCCTTGACCTCCTGCGTGCAAAGCAGGCGCTCTAGCCAACTGAGCTAATCCCCCGAAGAAGTTACAAGCATGAAGGCTATATGCTAAAAGCTTATTGCATTTAGCTTTTCACTTTCGGGCTTTTGAGTAGTCCCTCGCGGAGTTGAACCGCGGACCTCTACATTATCAGTGTAGCGCTCTAACCAACTGAGCTAAGAGACTGAGTAAGGCTATCAGCTTGAAGACTACACGCTAAAGGCACTAATCCTTCCGGCTTTTAGCTTTTTAGCTTCCTAGCTGTCAGCTTTTTTTTAAGGTTGAAGGTTTTGCCAGCAAGTGCAGATAATAACTGATCTCCAGAAAGGAGGTGTTCCAGCCGCACCTTCCGGTACGGCTACCTTGTTACGACTTAGCCCCAGTTACCAGTTTTGCCCTAGGCCGATCCTCGCGGTTACGGACTTCAGGCACCCCCGGCTTCCATGGCTTGACGGGCGGTGTGTACAAGGCCCGGGAACGTATTCACCGCGCCATGGCTGATGCGCGATTACTAGCGAATCCAACTTCATGGAGTCGGGTTACAGACTCCAATCCGAACTACGACCGGCTTTTGAGATTGGCATCCAGTCACCTGGTAGCGGCCCTCTGTACCGGCCATTGTAACACGTGTGTAGCCCTGGGTGTAAGGGCCGTGCTGATTTGACGTCATCCCCGCCTTCCTCTCACCTTACGGTGGCAGTCCCGTTAGAGTGCTCATCATTACATGCTAGCAACTAACGGTAAGGGTTGCGCTCGTTATGGGACTTAACCCGACACCTCACGGCACGAGCTGACGACAACCATGCAGCACCTTGAAAAACGCTCCGAAGAGAATATCTGTTTCCAAATACGGCATTTCCCATTTAAACCCAGGTAAGGTTCCTCGCGTATCATCGAATTAAACCACATGTTCCTCCGCTTGTGCGGGCCCCCGTCAATTCCTTTGAGTTTCATCGTTGCCGACGTACTCCCCAGGTGGCTCACTTAATACTTTCGCTTAATCCCGTACAATATATCGCACAGAACCAGTGAGCATCGTTTACGGCGTGGACTACCAGGGTATCTAATCCTGTTCGCTACCCACGCTCTCGTGCATCAGCGTCAGTTACAGTCTGGTAAGCTGCCTTCGCTATCGGAGTTCTAAGTTATATCTATGCATTTCACCGCTACTTAACTTATTCCGCCTACCTCGTCTGTACTCCAGTTTACCAGTATTAATGGCACAATTGAGTTTAGCTCAAATATTTAACCACTAACTTAATAAACCGCCTACGCACCCTTTAAACCCAATAAATCCGGATAACGCTCGCATCCTCCGTATTACCGCGGCTGCTGGCACGGAGTTAGCCGATGCTTATTCATAAGGTACAGGCATCATTCTACACGTAGAACTTATTCTTCCCTTATAAAAGAGGTTTACAACCCATAGGGCAGTCTTCCCTCACGCGACTTGGCTGGTTCAGACTTACGTCCATTGACCAATATTCCTCACTGCTGCCTCCCGTAGGAGTTTGGACCGTGTCTCAGTTCCAATGTGGGGGACCTTCCTCTCAGAACCCCTACCTATCATCGTCTTGGTGGGCTGTTACCCCGCCAACTAACTAATAGGACGCATGCCCATCCGATACCTTGAACATTTAACTCACATCCCATGCAGGATAAAAGTACTATGGGGTGTTAATCCACGTTTCCATGGGCTATACCCCGGTATCGGGCAGGTTGCATACGCGTTACTCACCCGTGCGCCGGTCGCCATCAAGGTATTGCTACCTCATGATGCCCCTCGACTTGCATGTGTTAAGCCTGTCGCTAGCGTTCATCCTGAGCCAGGATCAAACTCTTC
>JAIJUV010000054.1 GCA_022732315.1 Prevotella sp. | reverse complement strand
TTCCTCAAATGTCTGAATTCCTATAGGATATAATTTTCTTGCCATAATCAAACGCTATCTAATGAATTGCAAATATACATTAAATCCCTGAAACCGCCAAGTATTTCTACGATTTTAACAAAAAATAAATCCCGACCCAGAGATTTCGTTAGGAATCTTTAAGTTTTTCACCAAAGGCTGCTGCAATGTGGGTTAAGAAAAATGAGGGTGTGTCATAAGTCCATGACACACCCTCATATCACTCCAGGCGGAAGATTACTGAGCTGAAATCGCCTGATTGCGAATCTCGATGTAATAGCTGCCTGCCATATCACTGAACTCAAACTTCAGAATGCTGAACTGGGTGGCTGCATCGGATACGCCCGTAACCACAAACTTTGCCTTTACAGGAATGCCCTTCACCAGACGGATATTGGAATACTGACCCCATGTGCCGTTGGCTACAGGCGACATGTCACCGTTCAGACGGCATGCCTCACCCTCGTTGTCATAGATGGTAACCGTGCCGGAAGTATCAAACTCCAAATCCTTGCCGCCCGTGTTCTTCAGCATCGCCGTGATAATCACATTGTCGCCCAAGCGCTTGCACTCCTTCAGGGTGAATGCCAACTGAGGCATGGTGCACACAATGTTGTCGGCACTGGTGTTTACCACTGCAGCAGGAGTCTTCGCGCCGATGTTCCAGGTAAACTGCTCGGACGAGTTGTTGAACTTGCCCTTGATGACGCACGATCTGATGCTTGCCACCGAGCGCTCCACATCCTTCACTACCACCGTGAGCTTCACAGGAACCTTTGATGGGATGTTCTTGTTGCTGTAAGTGCCCATACGCTCGCCACCCACGATAAACTCGATGGTGTGCTTGGCACTCTTGCTGTCCACCGCATAGGTGTTGTTGCTGCCGGCATCAAACCACAACGGGGCATCCTTGCCCAACTGGCTTGTGAGCACATAGTTGATGTGCACATCATTGCCGTTGCGCTTGCAGTCGGTGTACTTCAGCGTACAGTCAGGAATGGTTCCGCTGGCATCATCATCCAACAGCGTGCTTGCCACCTTGCCCAAAGTCTTGAGCCATTTCTGTGCCTGAATCTGCTGAACGCCTACACAGGCAAACAGCAGGATAAATACGATCAGTTTTTTCATACGTATCTTGTTTTAAAATGAATAATCCGAAATATCTTGTATCTAAAAATGAATCATCTAAAATAGCTTGGATTGCTTCCAGGTGGAGGTCAACTCGCCCGATGCATTCACCGATGGTGTCTGACTTTTCTCGTTGACGACGATGGATTTCTGTGCCACCTGCGTCCTTACGTAGTCGAAGAGTTCGCCGAAGGTTGTATTGCCCTTGGTTTCCTGCAACTTCTTGAGCAGGAAATAGGTGAAGAGTCCGTGGCGCTTCTCCCGGTAAGGATAGGCCGTCTCGTTGCCCTGTGCCGCACTTATCACCAGCATGTTTCCCTTGGGAGCCTCAGCCTTCGACTTGATGGCCACGCCTCGGGCAGAAGCCAGCATGCCTTCGCCTCGCTTGGATCCGCTGAAGCAGGCATCCATCACCACCGTCACATTCTGGGAGCCCAGGGCATGGAGCTGGTCATAGAGCTTGCCGATGCTGTAGCCCGTGGCCAAGATGCTGCTCTTGCCGTCTACGGGCAGCAGATAGGCAGTGCCGTTGCTTTCGTCAGGCACGCCATGTCCAGCATAATAGAAGATAAACCTAGCCTCGTCGCCATAGGCCTTGGCGATGTTCTGCATCCAGCTGATTTCTGCCAGGATATTGTTGAGCGTGGCATCCTGGCGCACGTGCACATTCTCCTGAGGGATGCCCAGCGTCTTGGTGCAATACTGGCTGAAAGCCACTCCGTCGTTGAGGGCGAACTCCACGTTCACCTCCTCCTCGTAGTTCTCGTTGGCGATGATTACGGCAAAGGTCTTCTCCTGCTTCGCCTTGGAAACGGGGATGTCGATATCCACATCCGACCTCAGATTGCCTGCCAGTGCCTGGAGATGATTGGTTTTCCTGGCTCTGTTCATGCGGCTTCCGTCCTGGTTCACTATTTCCTGCGCGCTGGTAGAATCGGTTCGCATCACCACCACGCGCCCCTTCTTGCCCACCGAGATTCTCTGAGCCTCGGCAGGCTGCGCCGCCATGCACAGCAGAGCGACAAGACTTGCGAGATATAGATAGATTTTCATAAGCTTCCTGTTATTTACCAATTATCATCAAAGCCTTCAGAAGAATCGGCGAGCAGAGCTTCCTTCATCACGTCGATGATGGAGTTCTGGAAGGCAGAAGCCATCACGAAAGCCTTGCTGGAAGCCTTCTTGTGCTTGTCTTTCTGCACATAAGGATAGCACATGTTGATGTCCCATTCCTCGTCGATGCCCTTGGTTTGCTCGGAGCTTTCCTCGGCTTCTTCGCCTGTGGCTACAGATGCCAGGGTGCTGGCTATGGCACTGGTCCATCCTCCGCCGGCGGTAACGGTAACCAGATAGGAACCCATATATACGCTGATGCGTGCCTTTTCTTCCTTTACGTCTACTCGGATGTAAGGGGCGATGTCTACCTGATAATGGTTCATTCCGGCATTCTGAATGGCCACTTTCTCGATGTAGGCACGTGCCACGATGAGTCCTTCTTCCTTGTTTTCCTCCTGTATCACGCCGTGGGTATCCTTGCTCTTGAAGGCTTTCTTGAACCAGGCCATCGCCTTGCCGTAGATCTGGTCTTTCGTCTGTCCGGTGCAATCAATCACTTCCTGGTAGTTGAGTCGGTTCTTGTTGTCGAGAGCCACCTCCTGATGCAGGTTGTCAGCCGCCTTGGTCCAGTTGTCGCCATATTTATCCTTGGCGTATTTCTCAAGTTGGTCGGCGCTGAATGTCTGTGCGCTGGCAGTGAGTGCGAGTGCAAAGAGGATGATTGCAGTGAATAGTTTCTTCATTTTCTTTATTATTTATAAGATGATTATTTTTTGTTCATGTTAAGTTCTCTATGAGTTCTTATGAAGTTCTCTACTGCAAAATTAAGAAATAATCTCGATTTTTCAAAGCTTTTAGCATTCATTTTTACCATTTGGTGCTTTTTTACGCTATTTTTTTACCATTTGACGCATGGCCGTAACAGAAATGAAGTTTTTTCAGCGGATTTATCAGCCATTTCAATTTCAGTTATTTCAGTTTTCAGGGAGCCATCATGAGGTACTTATAAAATGAGAAACATGGTATGGGTAAACAAAAAAGCTTCCTCTCAACGGAGAGAAAGCTTTCTTGTTATTGTAGCTTGCGTATCCATCACGGACACTTTTCTTCCTTCAAGGGTATACCCCTCTACCTTATTCGATGAGGCATCTCTTGGCTTGGATATGATCATCACGCCCCAAACTGGCGAATAGATCTTCACATTCTTCATACTCTTCTCTTTCACCTTGACATCTTCCATGCCTGCGGTGCTGCGAGTCTGCGTCAGGAAGTATCTGCCGTGTTCGTTTGGCTGCACCTTGATTTCTTCGCCATCCTTTATCTCCTGATACTTTCGGGTGGCAGCATCATAGAGATAGAGAGGAGAAGAGAGACGATTGACGCCTTCTATCTTCAACTCTACGGAAGAAGCCCCTACTACTCCCAGCGGCAACCATTCCACATTCGGCAGGGTATTCAGCGCCACAGCCTCATCGCCTGCCACCGTATAAACCACCGGAACTTCCTTCAGCTGGGCATCATAGAGCAGCTGGGCATCCTCGGCATCATCATAATCTTCCGAAGCTGATGCATCAAGAACGATCCTCGAACGGCTGCGATAACCCGATGCAGATGCCGTAAGGGTAAGCGTCGTGAGATTCTGCCCCTCATCCGATGCCGCCTTCACACCGCCAAACACTTCTCTATCTACCGTCATCGCCGACGTAAAATTAAGCTGCGAAGCACTCTGCCCATTTTTCAGACGGACAAAGAACGACTGCATCGGCGAAATCTTCACATCGTTCTTCGACTCATACGTGGTGGTCGACATATCCAGCTTATCATAAAGTTTCAAGGCTCCATCCTCGTAAACATAGAAGCTGGACTGTAGCGATGGATTTGCCTTCAGGAACTTATACATGCTGAGCGTCGCCATATAAGGATTACCCACCAGATAATAATTGTTGCCATCCTGCAACTGCACCAGCGAATAGCTCATCTTGCCCAAAGCATTCTCCTGAGCATCGGCATTCACCACCAGGCGATAAGCATTCTTCTTATCCACAGAAGCAGATAGAGAACTCTGCGGCTGCGAAGCTGATACATAAGTATATTGCGTATCTGCCTTCGGCAAACGGAGCAGCACTTCGGATGCACCCACCGTATATTTATCTCCCATCCTGATAGCCACGCCCTCCAGCGGCTGATATTTCCTATCCACCTTATTATATACGTGGCTCCAGTGGGCTGAAAGCGCATTGAGATTCTGATTCTCGAATGTGATGCCGGTGCCCGAATAGTCGTAGGCATCGTAGCTGCCGCCCAAGGTTACTTCTTCGGCAGAAGCATCATCCCAGCTGCGCTGATAAACAGGACTGGTGTTACGATTGTTTTCCGAGGATGAGAACGTGATTGGCTCGAACGCCTCCGTCTCCTGTCTGCCCGATGCTGCTGGCACATAGATGTCGCCCGCATAGGTATCCTGCAAAGGCGAAGTGAGGGCATACCAGGTGTTGGTTTTCATCTCCTTCTCTACCCACGCCTTGTTGTATATCAGATAACACTGGTTGAGCAGTTCGCCTCCCGGCTTGAAGTAAATCTGGTCGCAGGTGTTGCCATAGAAGGGTTCACACTCCAGATTGCCTTCGGCGTTCAACCCATGATCTGCGGCATCAGCATCCCATTTGGCAAGCATGTCATACTGGATATTCGCCGTTGCTGCATCTCCTTTGGCATTGCTCAGACGGGTGGCGATGCCCGTGGATTTCTGATAGGCGATATAGCCTAGGGAAGGGAAATACAATCCGCTCAAATCTGGAATCGTTACCTTGGTAAACTTCATCGGCACGTATCCGCCGCTGCTGTAATCCGTATATTCATCAGCCCCCTTATAGAGCTCGCCATGGTCAGAGCGGCGCCAGTTCTCATCATTGTTCCATGCCGCACTCATCCTGCTGTTGGCAGTAGGATTCCAGGTAGCGTATTCCGGTACCACCGCAAAGCGGATGTATACCTCGCCCGAACAGAGTACCGTGGTTCCCTTGCTTCCATTCTCACGGAATATCAATACGCCTTCGTACCAATATCCCTCGTGCAACTGCACATTCTTTGACGCAGAAGATGCAGTCCCCGCTTGCGGCGTAAACTTCAGCTTCAGCTGGCTGGATTTTCTCATGATATAATTATCCTGAAGCGTAGCCAGCGTCAGGCTCTCCCCTATCCTGTTCTGATAGGCAGGGTCGTTGGTATCCGAAAGATACATCACCTGGGTATACTGCGAAGGTTCCAGCTGATCCTTTCCGCCAGCCTTCACGAAATAGAGACGAGTGGAATTATCCGCCACCAGATTCTCGCCGCTGATAGGCACACTGAAATATCCGCCCCTGCCCTTGGCTTCCTGCTCTGCCAGCAGAGCCACCTGAGGCAATCCGATGCGCACCGTGCGGGCATAATTATTAGGATATGCCACACCGGGAACTCCCAGATTCAACTGCGGTCCGTTCTTCACGACACGAAGCTTGAACGACATCTCATCGAGACAAATCTGATAATCCACGCCGCCCTGGGTGATGGTAGAAGAACCGGTGGTAGGAATCACACGGATGGTATGATCGCCCACACTCAGCGGGATGTTACTGAACTCGGCACGATTTTTTAGAATCGGCGTCGTGTCATTGTCCACATACCAATCGTAGAGCACACCATTCAGCTGGATGCTGCCGCCATTGTTCTGGTCTACGGTCTGCAACTGCGCCTTGATGTTATATTTCGGGGTAGCGTTGTCATCGCAGGGAATGGTGACGGTGGTGGTGATGCTTCCGTTGGCATCGGTAACCAGCACCTTCTGCTGCACCATTTGGAAGTTGGCGCTATAGAGCGAGCACACATCCGAAGGCTTTCCCCACGAAAGCTGGGTCTTATCCGCCACCGAATCATCCTCGAAGGCGAAACTAACATAGTAAGTCTGGTTCGACTGCAGATTGAAGTATCTGTTGGCAAGCACCACATACCATTCATCGTTGATTTTCTCGTACATCGGCTTTCCATCCACCTTTCGGGTATCATCCACATAATTATATATAGTGGTGGTTCCCCACTGGTTGTTAGGATTTTCAGCCGTGCCATAGTTCACGTTCTTTGCCGGATTTCCCTCGGCATCCACGAAGCGGAAGTAGAGTTTCTTCTCTGTAGCCGGGGCGATGAGTGCCGCCATGGTTTCCTGCAAAGCCCTCAGTTTGGTGAGGATATTGCTGGAAACGGAGGAATCTTCTGCCGTGTTCTTATCAGGGCAGATAGGCGAGCTCTGGATGATATCCACCTTAGATGATTTGGTGTAAATGCGAAAATCATCGAAGGCATAGTCGGCACCAGAGGTAGATTTGCACATGTTATCCACCACCAGTTTGAAGTCGGTGAAATTATTGACACCGCTCTCCTTCTGCAACACCATTTTTCCATAAACCTGATACCATTTTCCTACATTGGCAGCATCAGTTCCTTCACGGTTTCCCGAAAAATTGCCGGATGAGAAGGAGTGCAGCAACCTGCGCTCCGTTTCCTGGTTGTTCTCATCGTAATTCACGCCATAGAGCTTGAAAAGCAACTGCGGGCGCTGCGAACCGGTGGTCATATCGGCAATGGCAGCACTGAAAATCACCTGCGAACCCACACAGAGGTCGGCCTTGAAATCTGCCTCGGCAATCTGCCGGCTCTCGTCGGCTGCATCGATATAGAGGATATCTATTTTATCGTAATTTATAGCATTTTTATTCCTATATTCATTTTTATCGCATGATTGAATCATTTACCGCTTTATTGAATCGTCATCATTTCATACGCCTTTCTTGCAGCATCGGCTTCCTGGGATTCGCCTGCTCTATCCAGATAAGGCTTGGCAGCCTCGGCATCGCCATTATTCAGACGGATGATGGCGGCATTCAGATTGGCGGTTTTATCCTCCGGATACATGCGCACAGCCAGCTCCATCACCTCGTTGAACTCCTTGGAACCCACTTCGTAGGTCTGGGCTACCATGAACAACTCGTTGAGCGACAAGAGCTGCGGCTTGGTCTTCATGATCTGCTTTGCCTCCTCCACATCAAATGGCTTAATCTTATAAGTAATATGGTAGTCGCTATGGCGGAGAGCCGGATAACAGTTGGTAAGCAAGCTGCGATACTGCGCCGGATATTGCTTCTTCAGTTTCGCATCTCGGGCATCAGGGGTCAGGGTTTCATCCTGCGCTACCGCTAAGATCTGCTGCTTCTTCTCCAAATCACTCTGCTGGATATATTCACGCAAGCCATCCCAATCCTCGGCAGTGGATGATACGGTGAAGATGCTGTCGGGCAGCTGCACCATCTTGCGAACATACTCCGCCAAAGTGCGGGCACGGTTCTTTGCCAAATAGTCGTTATGCTGATACGAACCCTCTGGCGAAGCAAATCCATGAATGTTGATGGCCATCACCTGCAGGTTCTTATCTGCCTTCAGGGCATTGATGGTGGTGATGATGCTATCCAACTGCGCAGGATTGCGACGATAGTCGGCACGCAGCTCTATCCTGTTCACTGGGAAGTCGATATAGGCTCGCTTATCCAAATGGCGAATCTTAGGAGCTTCAGCAATAACAGCCTGCAACTGGAGCACCGGCTTCAATACGTTCTGCTTAGGCTGCTGAATGGTCTCGATGATCTGAGGCACATCGTTTTTGCGATTTTCTTCAACTTTGCCAGGGATTAAATAGATGAGGGAGAGAGCCACTTTGGTGGGACCCACATAGTTCTTATGAGCAGATTTCAGCTTTTCGCCACACATTCCGCATTCGAACTTATCGTAGGCTGTATGGATATATCCCAATCCGAGCGAAGCCTCGAAGTTCCAATGCTTAGAAAGATTCCATTGTTTTCCGGCTGTGATGCCGCCTCCGGCATACCAACCTTCATAGCGATGGTTGCGCAATCCTTTCAATAACCCGAAAGGAAACTTAACGCCACCCACGTTATACTGGCCGCCCAAGGCATGAGCGCCCACAAACCAGCCCTCAAAGCTTCGGTTGAACCAGTAGCGATATTCCGGCATCACCAACCAGTGTCGGAGCCTAGACTGATCTCCTCCACTCTGCTTCCAGGGATTCAAGCCCAGGAATACCTGAGCTGTATGCTTCTTGCCTACTTCCATTTCCATTCCCATATTAGGGGTGGTAGTAGCCCAATAAAGCACATTAGTCTTGAAGCCTATCTGCTGTGCTTGCATTGATTGGATACAAAGGCACATCAGAATGGCTACAGCCATAAACTTACTTACTTTCATATTCTATTATACCTCCTGACATACAAATTTCAATTATACCTGATATACAAATATCTTTGTTCTTACTTTTATTTACCGCTTAATATTTTTGTTATACTACTGCTTAATATTTAAGCTATATTACTGCCAACTTTTATTTCGGGTGCAAAAATAATAAAAAAGCTGCAAAAAATACGCACAAAATTAGTTAAAGTAAGCTAAATCAAATAAAAAAGAAAGCAGAAAGTTTTCTCTTTCTACCTGACTTACAATAAATTACCTGAGTATTTCCTTCAGCGGTTTCATCACGAAATCACGTTCTTCCATCAAAGGATGGGGAACATGCAAATCGGGCTCATTGATTACCAAGTCATCAATCATCAGGATATCAATGTCGATGATGCGATCGTGGTATTCACCATCCACCGACTTCAGGGTTCTGCCCATCTCTCGCTCTATGCGCTGAGTTGCCTCCAGCACCTGACGGGGTGCCATGGTGGTGAGAACCAGCACGCAGGAATTGATGAAGTCGTTGGGCGAAGAATAGCCCCATGGCTTGGTTTCGTAAAGAGCAGACTGGCGATCTACCACGCCAATCTGCTCTCCTATCTTTTCTATCGCCTCGCGAATGTTGCGCTTTCTATTGCCCAAATTCGTGCCGAGGCTTAAATATACATGATACATAAGGATGGTTCAAAATGGTTTAGTCTGGAAGTATCAACAAAGAATCGCCGTAGCAACCAAACATATAACCATTCTTCACTGCCTTCTTGTATGCCTCATATACAAGGTCGTAACCGCCGAACGCTGCTGTACACATCATCAGGGTTGACTCCGGATGATAGAAATTGGCAACGGCACAGTCGGCAAGTCCGAATTCGTATGGAGGGAAGATGAACTTGTTGGTCCAGCCATCGAATGCCTTCATCATACCATCGGTGCCTACGGCTGTCTCTGTGGCCTTCATCACGCTGGTACCGACGGCACATACACGATGCCCCTCAGCCTTGGTTCTGTTCACCAGGTCGCAAGCCTCCTGAGAGATAATCATCTGCTCTGAATCCATCTTGTGCTTGGTCAAATCCTCCACCTCAATCTCGTGGAAGTTGCCCAATCCGCAGTGCAGGGTGATGTATGCCTCGTTGATGCCGTTGATTTCCATGCGCTTCATCAGCTCACGAGAGAAGTGAAGACCTGTGGCAGGAGCCGTTACGGCACCTTCCTTCTCAGCGAAAACGCACTGGAAGTCTTCCATATCCTCTTCTGTGGCGTGGTGACTCTCGCGGGCATCAATCACATAGCGTGGCAATGGTGCCTCGCCCAGGGCGAAGAGCGAACGCTTGAACTCATCGTGCTTGCCATCCTCATCATAGAGGAAGCGGAGCGTACGGCCACGGCTGGTGGTGTTGTCGATTACCTCGGCTACCATCTCGTTCACATCGTCGAAGAACAGCTTGTTGCCGATACGGATCTTGCGGGCTGGCTCTACCAATACGTCCCAGAGGCGCATCTCAGGATTGAGCTCACGGAGCAGAAACACCTCAATCTTGGCATCGGTCTTCTCCTTGGTTCCGTAGAGACGGGCTGGGAACACCTTGGTATCGTTGAAGATGAAGGTATCTCCTTCCTCGAAATAGTTCACGATGTCCTTGAACTGCAGGAATACCGGATTGCCATCGGCATCCTTCATTTCCTTGCCGTTCTCATCGGTCTTATACATATCGATGGTTTCCGACTTCTTGTGGATGACCATCAGTCGAGCCTCGTCACGGCGAGTAATCTCGAATACACGTTCACCACTAGCTGTCTTAACCACACGTTTTGCCTTATGTGGGTAAAGTGCCACCTGAGAAGCTGGCAACTTGAAGTTGAATTGCGATAATTTCATGTTATATCTTTTATCTCCTTTCTATGATTATTTACTAAGATTCTTTTTCTGGGATGCCTGCTGGCTTTCAGCAATGCTATCCTCCAGCGGCTGGGCGTCGAGCCATTCCTGGAAATGGTCGAAGTCGATGCAGGTTTCCACGTTGAAACTGCCTGCCTTGGTGCGGCGCAGGGCGGTGAGGAAGGCACCACTATCCAGGGCACGGCCGATGTCACGGGCGAGGGAACGGATATAGGTTCCCTTGCCGCAAACCACACGGATGCTGGCGGTCTTCGCCTCGTCGTTATAGTCGGTGAGTTCTATCTCATCCACCCTCACGGTCTTAGGCTTCAGCTGCACTTCTTCGCCTGCACGGCGGAGGGCATACGAGCGGTCGCCGTTCACCTTCACGGCACTATAGGTAGGTGGCACCTGCTGAATCTCGCCCACAAACTGCTTGAGCACCTCCTCTACCAGCTCACGGGTGATGTGCTTGGTTGGGAAGGTGTGGTTCACGCTGTGCTCCTTGTCGTAGCTGGCGGTGGTAGCACCGAGCTGCAAGGTTGCCGTATATTCCTTGGTATGGGTCTGCAACTGCTCTATCTGCTTGGTACACTTGCCTGTGCAGAGCACCAGTACGCCAGTAGCAAGGGGATCGAGCGTACCGGCATGTCCTATCTTCACCTTAAAGCCGAGCTTCTTGCTGAGCAGATAGCGAACGTGCGCCAAGGCTCCGAAGCTCGACATGCGATAAGGCTTGTCGATGGCTATAATTTCTCCTTTTCTGAAATCCATATATTAAATTAATGAACAGATGATGGTAACGGCACCAGCAATGGCACAATAGATACCGAAATATACCAACTTACCCTTCTTTACGATATTGATCATCCACTTGCAAGCCAGACAGCCTGAAACGAATGCTGCCACGAAGCCCACAATCATAGGGAATGCGTCGATGCCACCAAGGGCCTCTTCGCCCTTCAGTCCCTTCAGAAGGTCGAGCAATGCCTCGCCAAGGATTGGAGGAATCACCATGAGGAAAGAGAACTGAGCCATCTTCTCCTTCTTGTCGCCGAGCAAGAGACCGGTGGCGATGGTTGTGCCAGAGCGGGAAAGACCTGGCAACACGGCAAGCGCCTGACCGAGGCCGATGATGAAAGCGTGCAGAGGAGAGATGTTCTCCTTCTGGCGTGGCTTGGCGAAGTAAGAGAAAGTAAGGAGGCACGCTGTAACGAGGAGCATGATGCCCACGATGAGCAGTCCAGAACCGAACACTGCCTCTACCTTATCCTTGAAGAAGACACCTACGATACCCACAGGAATCATAGAGATAACGATATTGAGGGCATACTTTGTTTCCTCATTCATCTGGAACTTGAAGAGTCCCTTCAGAATCCAGTCGATTTCCTTCCAAAGAATAACCAATGTACTCAGCACGGTAGCCACATGCACCATGATGGTAAATGTAAGGTTATCCTCACCATTGATGCCAAAAAGGTATGCACCGATAGCCAAGTGACCACTACTACTTACAGGCAAATACTCTGTGAGACCCTGGATGAGTCCCAACACTAAAGCTTCAAACCAATTCATTGAATGAAATGTAAATTATTAAATATTGAATTAAACTCTTAACTCTCCTTGGGTTTGTGAATGATGGCATAGATGATTGAGAGGAAACCAATCAGTGTAACCGTAGGTGCCACCACGATGCGACGAGTACTGAAGATATCAGTATCGAAGGTGTGCTCGTTGGATCCCGCACCACTCATCAGGAGGAAACCGATGATGACTACCGCCATTCCTATGGCCAGCAAGATGAAATTCATCTTGTCAAATGCTAAATTCTTCTTATCCATTTTTATATAATTTACAATTTACAGTTTATAGTTTACAGCAAGTTTGCTATAAACTATAAACTTTTAACTATTAACTAAATTTTATACAGGTCGCCCGCCTTCATTTTCAGGAACTTGTTCACAGAGATGTTGGCACAGAGGGCTGTGATGATGAGACCAAAGAGGAAGACGGAACCACCGGTGATGGCGAGTTCCTGCCAACCGAGCACATTGAGTAATTCCGGCTCGTGTACCGACCACGCATAGAGACACCCGCCCAGGAATCCATCGGCTATCAGTGCCGAGATAAAGCCCACCAGCATCGCACTGGCCAGGAACGGCTTGCGGATGAAGCCCCACGACGCACCCACCAACTTCATGGTATGGATAGAGAAGCGACGGGCATAGATGCCCAGGCGCACCGTGTTGTTGATAAGCGAGAACGAGATGAAAGTAAGCAGGGCAGCAACTATCAGCAGTCCGATGCTGATCTTGGTAAGCGAATTGTTAACCTGCTCTATCAGGTCGTGCTGATAGCTTACCTCTGTGACACGAGGATACGCCTTCAGCTCCTTGGAAATCCAAGCCAGGGAGTCGTTGTTGGCATAATCAGCCTGCGTTGTAATCTCAATGGAAGGTTGGAAAGGATTCACACCGGCAAACTCGCTCGGATTGGTACCCAAATCGCGGGTAGCTTCCTTCAAAGCCTGCTCCTTGGTGATATAAGTCAATCCCTTCACGTAAGGACGCGCCTTGAGATGCTTGCACATCTGCAAGCCCTCAGGATTGGTCATATCCTGCTCCAACATCACCTGAACCACCAGGTTCTCCTTGACGTAAGACGAGAGGTTTCTTCCCATAAGCACGGAGAAGATGACCAAGCCCAGCAAAACAAGCACCATGGCGGTGCTGATACACAAAGTAACAACCTGCAATCCACGATGATTACGAGGCTTATATTGTTTCTTTCTCATGTTCTATTCTATTTATTTCTGACAGAAAAGGGCATAATTACCCAAATTGTTTGCAAAGGTACACATAAACGAAGAGATAACAAAATAAAATTGCATTTATTTGCATTTATTCAATTAATTATTAAGGGAAGAGAGATTCGCTGCATGAGGAATTTGTTGCTACCATTAACTGAAATTGTTGCTAAGTCTAATAGAATCTTTTTCTATTAGGGATAGAATCTTTTTCCATAAGGGATAGTTGTATCACCCAAGCTATCAAACATGAAAAAGGGCCAACCTCACGGCCAGCCCTTTCTTAAATATCGAAAAATTCAAATAGGTATGACTTGAATTTTTACAACTAACAACAAATCGAGGTGAGAACCTCAATCTTAAAAACCAATTACATTTTAGTGATGACACCCTTCTCTGAACTCTCCAGGAACTGGATGATGTTCTGAATCTCCGGACTATCTGGCACCTGATCCTTGATCTGGTTGATGGCATCGAAGAGGGATGTCTGACCATGGAATACCAGTCGGTAGGCATTAGCAATGTGCTTGCGAACCTTCTCGGTAACCTCGGCTGCTTCCATGATGATGGTGTTAGGACCTGCATACTTCACAGGCTTTCCACCGGCAATGATATAAGGAGGAATATCCTTAGAGAAGGTGGTACCTGCCTGAATCATCGCCAAGTCGCCTACTCTAGTCTTGGCGTTCTCTACTACGGATGTTGAGTAGATGACGCCGTTACCAATCACGCAGTCGCCTGCAATCTTGGTACCATAACCGAATACGCAACCATTGCCGATAACTGTATCGTGAGAGATATGGGCACCTTCCATCAGGAAGTTGTTGTTGCCCAGAACGGTCTTGCCACCCTTGTGAGTACCACGGTTGATAACCACGTTCTCACGGATGGTATTGTTGTCGCCAATCACTACCTCACTCTCCTCACCAGTGTAGTTGAAATCCTGTGGGAGGGCAGCGATAACGGCTGCCTGGAACACCTTATTATTATTACCCATGCGAGTACCGTTCATGATGCTCACGAAGGGATAGATGGTACAGTTGTCGCCGATGACCACATCGTCCTCAATATAGGCGAATGGATAGATCTTGCAGTTGTCTCCAATCTTAGCCTTTGGAGAAACC
>JAIJUV010000334.1 GCA_022732315.1 Prevotella sp. | reverse complement strand
AAGATGGTAGAACTGATACTCCTACTTCAGGCACAATTGAATTTGTGGCTGACGAGAGTTTGAGTCCTATCATTGACGAAGAAAGAAGTCAGTTTGAGTTCGAGTTCCCTAAAGCCAAACTCAAACCAAAATACACAGATGAAGTCACAGGACTTCAGATGATTAAGGATTTCAAGACAGCACTTCTCTTCACTACCAGAAACCTGAAAGATAGTGAGATTGCATACTTGAAGTCGAAGAGCAATATAATTCCTGCCGTTTTCCCTATCGGCTATGATGGATTGGCGTTCATCACCAACAAGAACAACACAGATACTTGTATCACGGTGAACGACATCAAGCGTATCCTGACAGGTAAAGCTACCAAATGGAGTGATATTGTTCCTGGATCCAAGAGAGGTGACATCGAGGTTATCTTCGACAATACCCGCTCGGCTACCACCAACTTCGTTGTAGACTCCGTTCTGCACGGCGAAAAGATGGGTGCAAAGATCATGGCTGCCAAGACCAGCAAGCAGGTGATTGACTTTGTAGACCAGAATCCAGGCTCTATTGGTGTTATCGGATCAAATTGGTTGAACGACCGACGCGATTCCACAAACACTACCTTTAAGAAGAATATTCATGTGATGCGAGTATCCGTTAAGGATAAGGCTACACCTTCTAACAGTTGGCAGCCATATCAGGCATACTTGCTGGATGGAAGATATCCATTCGTAAGAACTATATACGCTATCGTGGTAGATCCTCACAAGGCTTTGCCTTGGAGTTTTGCCAACTACATCTCCAACCCTAAAGGTCAGCTCATCCTGTTCAAGACAGGATTGCTCCCATATCGTGGAGACATCACAATCAGAACAGTAAATGTGAAACGCTAAGAGGCGGAAACGCCAAAGAGCTGAAACACTGAAAGTTGAAACGTAATTAAAGTAGAATTATGAAAGCAGTTAAATATTTAGTAGCAGGTTTGCTCGTCATGGGTTTGGCAGCTCCTGCAATGGCTCAGGACGTTAACTACAAGGACGCTCTTAAGCCAATAGAGACAACTTTGAAGGCTGGCAATGTAGATGCCAAGGCATTTGCCAAGACCCTCAAAGAGTACCAGAAGGAGTATAAGAAGGATCCTAAGGCGCTCGTTGCTTTGGGTAATGCACTTGTTATCAACAAAGACTACACCAATGCTTTGGCTGTAGCAGATGCTGTCATCGCTAAGTTCAAGAATTATGGTGATGCCTACATCCTGAAGGGTGACATCTACGCTATGCAGGACAATGGTGGTGAGGCAGCTACATGGTATGGTCAGTGTATGACTATGGACCCTAAGAATCCTCAGGGTTACATCAGCTACGCTAACGTATACCGCAAGATTGACCCACAGGCTTCTGCAGAGGCACTGAACAAGTTGAGAGAGGTAGATCCTAACTACCCTATCGAGGCTGAGACTGGTCACAACTACTACTCTATCGGTAACTACGAGAAGGCCTACGAGAACTTCACAAAGGCCAACCTCAATACCATGGAAGAGTACATCTACTACGAGTATTGCTTCACAGCATACGTATTGGACAAGAAGGAAGATGCTCTCAAGTTGTGCAAGCAGGGTATTCAGAAGTATCCTAAGGATACAGCATTCCAGATTCTGGCTATGCGTGCTGCAGTAGATACTCAGCAGTTTGAGGACGCTCTCAACTATGCCAACGCTGTGATGAACAACGCTGACATCAAGAAGAACTCTAGTATCTATGCATACTATGGTTTGGCTCTGGCTGGCAACAAGCAGTATGAACAGGCTTTAGCACAGTATAACAAGGCATTGGAGATTAACAAGGAAGACTTCAAGCCATACCAGTATATCTCTGAAACCTACAAGCAGATGGGCGAAGAGGATAAGGCTATTGAGTACGCTCAGCTTTACATGGACAAGAACCCTAATGTTGCTCCATCAGACTACGTGAAGATGGCAGAGATTTACAATGCAAAGGCACAGAAGGGTGGCGACGCTAAGGCTGCTAACGTAGACAAGGCTATCGCTGTATATAACTCATTCGCAGCTAAGTATCCACAGTTAAAGGCATACGCTGATTTGCAGGCTGCAAACATCGCATTCCAGAACGAGTTGGATGACAAGGCTCTTGAGAACTACCAGAAGGTTATCACCGAGGTAGAGAACAAGCAGTATGATGAGGATGAAAAGGGCTATCTGATGCAGGCATACAAGAACGCCGGTTACATCTACTGGAGTTCTAAGAACGACTTGGAGACAGCTAAGCCATACTTCGAGAAGTTGATTCGTCTCGATCCTAACAATGCTCTTGCCAAGAAGGCTTTGGGCTTGGAGGAAGAGACAGCTAAGTAATGAGGTTGCTTTTTCGAAAGCGACATCAATATAATGAAATCAAGTAATAAGCAAATTTGGGCGGTGAAGATTCATTTCTTCACCGCTTTTTTATGGTCATAACTTGTCTATTTTTTGCAAGCTTAAACAAGCCCAAATTTTGCAGGCATAAACATACCTAGTTTTCTATAGGCTTAAACATGCCTATATTTTCCCTTAAGGGAAAA
>JAIJUV010000333.1 GCA_022732315.1 Prevotella sp. | reverse complement strand
CTTTTTTTATTGTACTTATCTAATTTTCTGCAAAGTTAACAAAAGTTTGCAGATATAAAGATTTTCACCTCTTTATTTTTCCAAGTGCAAATATAATAGAAGGGGCAGAAGCTCCTAGCCCAGGGTAACACCCTGGGTATAAGCGCAATCAGCCTTGCGCCCTGTAAGGGCAAAAGCTTCGTAGCAGGAATGCAGATAGAAAGTGAATTCAACCAACGATTTCATTTAAAAGCGAAGAATTTCCCACTTTCTTAGAATCATTCTATCAAAAACCTTGTAAATCGTGTAATAATTCATAAAAAGAAGGTTTTTACTTGGTAGTTTCAGGTTTTTATTTTATCTTTGCAGAAGATAGGCTGCATCTCGGCAAAACATTCAAGCAAGCTTGATGTTCTGCACTCGATTTGCACTATCTTTGCGGTAGAAACAAAAACGATAATTATGAAGTCAAGGGAATATTATATATCACTCATCACTTCTCATGCCGAAGAGCTAAAAAAGAACTTTGGCATTAAATCATTACGCCTTTTCGGTTCTGTGTCTAGAAACGAACAGAAAGAAGGTAGTGACGTTGATATATGCGTAGATATGGAACCGAAAATGTTCCTTGTAGTAAGACTGAAACGTTTTCTAGAAAACCTGCTGGAATGTTCTGTTGACATTGTAAGATTGCACAAGCATATCAATCCATTCCTCCTTAAAGAAATAGAACATGACGGAATATACATCATCAAATAGAATTATTGGAACCTTAATACAAATTAAGGAAGCCATTAAACAATTGCAAGATTGGAACAAAGATGTACAGACTGTTGACGATTACTATTGTACACCAGAAGGAATGAAGAATCTTGCAGCTAGCTGTATGCTTATCGAAGCAATTGGAGAGGGAGTTAAACAAATTGACAGATTAACTCAATCTCGCCTACTAAATGAGCGCCCAGAAATACCATGGCAAGATGTTATTGGCATTCGCAACCATATAGCACATGGCTATTTTGATATTGATGGAGATATAGTGCTAGATGTCATCAAGAACAATCTCGATGACTTGTTAGCAGCCATCGAGTATTTTATAGCAAAATTCTAGAGTCTGTATAGTAACCTCTCTACCCCCCACCCCCTGAGGGACAGAAGCCTCTAGCATCATAAGAAACCCGCAAGCAGCACGCCCTGAAGGGGCAGAAGCTCCTAGCCCTGTAAGGGCGTTACCAAACCTCCTGTCGAACTGCATGCCGACTATTTCAAGAAGTGCAAGGCTCTTGATTATGAAATTGATAAGACATTGGCGGAGATACAACGTATCTTGGGGATAAATGTGAATGTGGACGAATTGTAAAATATGGGGCGGTGTCCCACAAATTATGAAAAAGGATTGAATAATATGGAAAAATCTGCATTAACAAACATAACAGAAAAGCTGACTCAATCAGAGAAAATCTTTGTCTCTGACTTGAAGCTTTTAGCCGGGGAAGCACGTCGGCAAGCCTATCGCAATGCAGACCATCTATTGGTGGTTCGCAATTGGCTTATCGGTTGGCATATCGTGACACAGGAACAAAAAGGAAAGGAACGTGCGCAATATGGCAAACATGTCATCGAATTGGCCTCCCAAACCCTTACAGAAGAATACGGCAGAGGATTCGGACTGACAAGCATAAAGAACATGCGCTCTTTTTACCTGATGTTCAGTAAATTACAATTTGGTCAAGCAATGCTTGACCAATTCAAACTCACAGACAAACCAATTCGTCAAGCACCGCTTGACGAATCTACGATACCATTCTATCCTAACCTATCATGGCTTCACTATGAACGCTTACTGCGTGTAAAAGATGCGGATGCAAGGTTGTGGTATTTGAAGGAGGCGGCTCGTGAGCAATGGGATTACCGTACCTTACAGCGTAATATCTCCTCACAATACTATTATCGTTTGTTGCAAACCCCTGAACATCTGCGTAAAGAGGTAAGTGACGAGATGCGTTCGCTGACTTCAGATTTCGAAAAAGACAAACTCTCTTATCTCAAGAATCCTGTGATAGCAGAGTTCTTAGGATTACCACAGAACCCAGCCTATAGTGAATCGAAACTGGAAACTGCCATTATCGACCATCTGCAGACTTTCATCATGGAGTTGGGCAAAGGCTATGCGTTTGTGGCTCGCCAACAGCATATCAAGACGGATATGGGCGATTTCTATATCGACCTTGTGTTTTACAACATCATCCTAAAGTCCTATCTCATTATTGATTTAAAGACTACGCAGATAACTCATCAGGATGTGGGACAGATGGATATGTACGTCAGAATGTATGACGAGTTGAAGAAAGAGGAAGGCAATAATCCTACTATCGGTTTGGTTCTGTGTTCTGACACTAGCCAAGACCTTGCACGTTATTCCATATTGAAAGACAGCAAGCAGCTCTTTGCCGCTAAGTATCTTACTTATCTTCCTACAGAAGAAGAGTTGAGCCGAGAAATCCGTGAGCAGAAAGAGTTTTTTGAATTACAAAAGGGAAAAGAGGCAGAAGATGAAGATTAGATTAATATGTATACTTGTAGTTTTGCTCTGTTG
>JAIJUV010000332.1 GCA_022732315.1 Prevotella sp. | reverse complement strand
TATCGAGGATGGTTTGGATGAGAACGATTGGGACAACTGGGTGAAGTTGACCGCTGCCATCGGCGACCGTTGCCAGTTGGTAGGTGACGACCTCTTTGTTACCAACGTGAAGTTCCTGGAGAAGGGTATCAAGATGGGTGCTGCCAACTCTATCCTCATCAAGGTGAACCAGATTGGTTCTCTCACCGAGACTCTGGATGCTATCGAGATGGCTCATCGTCATGGTTACACCACCGTTACTTCCCATCGTTCTGGTGAAACCGAGGATACTACAATTGCTGATATTGCCGTAGCAACTAACTCCGGTCAGATTAAGACGGGTTCTATGAGCCGTACCGACCGTATGGCCAAGTACAACCAGCTTATCCGCATCGAAGAGCAGTTGGGCAATAACGCAGCTTACGGTTATAAGAAGTTGAAATAGTTTCGATGATAAGAAGTTGAAATAAAAAACAATTTCACCATGACTATACACATTAATATAATAGAATAGATCAGATACGAAATAGATGGGCATGGATGGCCGTGAGGTTGTCCATGCTTTTTTTTATCTTCTATCAAGTATCTGCATCTTCACATACATTACTGATAACTTCGATATATTTTACGGATTAAGATAAAAAGCAAAATAACAATGACAAACGTATTGATAAGTGCTGCCGGACTCTGTGGTGCCACCATTATTGGTGCCATTCTGGGTTTCTTCGTCAAGGAGTTGCCCCATAAATGGAACGATGCCGTATTGGGATATTGTGCCGGAATCATGCTGGCGGCTTCCACGTTGGGACTGATAGTGCCAGCCTTCGAGCAGACCAGTCTTTGGTGGCTGGTAGTAATCGGCGTGATGGCAGGAGCCTTGTTCCTGAATGTGCTAGATCTGGTAACTCCCCATCTTCATCATATCACGGGACTAGACCCCGAGGAGCATCGCAACAATGCCCGACTCAGCCATGTGATGCTTTTCGTGATGGCGATAGCCTTGCACAAACTGCCAGAGGGAATGGCGGCAGGTGTGAGCGTCTGCTCTGCAGAAGGTGCCACGGAGTGGGGCGTTTCTTTCGGTATCGCCCTGCAGAACATCCCCGAGGGAATGGTCATCATCGCTCCTTTAATGATGGCTGGTGTTACAGCAGTCCGCACCTTCTTCATTTCCATCTTCATCGCCCTGCTCGAAGTGGCAGGCATTCTGTTGGGTTTCGGTTTGGGTTCTGCCTCTTCCACCTTCCTCCCCGTGATGTTGGGCTTTGCCGGTGGTGCCATGCTTTATGTAACGAGCGATGAGATGATTCCTGAAACCCATGCCCATGGCTTTCAGAAGCAAGCCACCTATGCTCTTCTCCTGGGCTTCATCACTTTTGTGTTGATGGAGAAATGTGTATAAACAGTAAATGTTAGTATGTTTTTGAATGTCTTGTTAAATGCTTGAATAACAATAGTATGATTATTTGATTATCTTTCTGCTTGATTGATATTTTTGTCGACTTTTATAGTTTTTTGTTGTAAAAGTGTTGCAAGTTTGAGTTTTTTTATTAATTTTGCAAGTACAAACCAAATATTGACAAAATATGGCAAAAATTATAGTACATGACACAGGTGTTACTGTTATATCTGTAAACAATGAAGACTTTATTTCTTTGACAGATATAGCACGATACAAGAGTGACGATCCCAATGCTGTCATAGCAAATTGGATGCGTAATCGCAATACAATTGAATACTTGGGAATTTGGGAAGGTTTATATAATCCTTCTTTTAAACCCCTCGAATTCGAGGGGTTTAAAAAAGAGGCAGGTCTTAATGCTTTTACTCTTTCTCCTAAAAAATGGATAGATACCACCAATGCTATTGGTTTGATTGCAAAATCTGGGCGTTATGGAGGTACGTATGCTCATAAAGATATAGCATTTAAGTTTGCAAGTTGGATATCTGTCGAGTTTGAACTTTATATGGTCAAGGAGTTCCAACGCTTAAAAGCAGAGGAACAAGCTCAATTGGGTTGGTCTGCTAAGCGTGAACTTTCTAAAATCAACTATCGCATTCATACTGATGCGATAAAGCATAACTTGATTCCTGCTGAAATTACGCCTGCGCAAGCTTCTCTGATTTATGCAAATGAGGCTGATGTCCTGAATGTGGCAATGTTTGGTATGACAGCGAAGCAGTGGCGAGATTTGAACCCCGAAAAGAAGGGTAATATACGTGATTACGCAACTGTCAACGAGTTGATTTGTCTTTCTAATATGGAGAATCTCAATGCGGTATTTATTGATCAAGGGATGCCACAAGGTGAACGTTTGGTTAAGCTTAATCAAATAGCAATCCAGCAAATGCGTGTATTGGAGGATGATGGGGATGATAGAAAATATTTGAAATGATGCTTTTGGATGTCGACTTAGCTACAGAGCTCTTGTAAATGTAATTGTTAAAATGCATTTTTAAAGCTTCTAAAACAATAATAACTACTTGAAATATAGGGATAATAAAAAGCGGAGCGTGATTTCACAACCACACTCCGCGCAAACTTAAACAACCAATAAAAGAAATAGATTGATCGTTCAATTGTTATATCTGATGAAGAGT
>JAIJUV010000331.1 GCA_022732315.1 Prevotella sp. | reverse complement strand
TCCTGCCACGTTGTCCTTGCCTCCAATCATGCCCAAGAGTGTGTTGCCTACGCTCTTATCGAGACTTTTGAACAGCGAGGAATAGTTATCCACAATATCTATGGCTGCACCGAGCTTGCCTTGAAAAAGGTCGTAGAACTGGCTGCTCTGCAACAAGGCATTGCCGATATTGTTCATTCCTGCTCCTGCAAGGTTGGCTCCTGCCTTATACAGATTGTCGATGTCGGATTTCAGATTGTCCACTGTAAAATTGCCTGGCACCTTCGACAAATCGTCCAACATCTTCTTCCAATCCACGTTGCCAATCTCTGAAAGTTTCAGTATGGCAGCTATCTCCTGGTTGATTTGTAGAAAGGCGATGTCCGAGAATGTGAGGGTGCTGTTTGTTACCACACTCTCAAACTGCATGCACAGGTTCTTGGTGTCATCACATATCTTCATCAGATAGGTTCCCCAATATAGGGCAGTCTGCGGACTTTTCAGCATCATTCCTGCCACCGTCCATATCTTCGGCATGATTTTGTTGCTCACCATGTTGTAGATACGGCGGTAATAGTAGTTCTCTGTGTTACTGTTCCAGATGCCCAAATCCGTCATTGCCTTGCGTTCCAAGAATTTTGAGGCGAAGATGCCGGCACTTGCCACTTCTGCTGCATTATAGTGCTTCAATATGTTCTGCACCTGCTCGTTATAGTATGCCTCTGCCACGGCTTCCGTTCCGTATGCAGCTGCCATAGCAGCCACCGTCTGCTTGTCATAGTTCACGCTGTAGTACTGTGCGTCAGCCTTTGCCAACACACAGACTATCAGCATTATGATGGATAGAAGTCGTTTCATCTTTGATTACTTTTTATTTTTGTTCCCTAAATTCAGTACTTTTCCTGCCTGATTTACCTTTTGGGCAAAAGCGAGGCTCTTGCTGATACCACTTGCATCCCAATCCCTGCAATAGGCTTCGATGGCTTGTTGGTGGTTGCATTTCAACTCTCTTTTGTATAGCTTCAACGCTTCCTTCTCCGCTCGTTCCGTGGTGTAGGTCATATAGCACTCATGCGGTTCTTCCACACCATACACATTGCTGGTCTGTCCTCGCCTGATAAAGACCTCACGGAAGAAGCTGCGTCCTTCCTTATTCTCCAAACGGTTGATGGTGAAAATTTTCTTACAGTCCACATCGGTCAAACCGAGTATAGCCTTGATGGTGTCGAATCGTTCCTTGAACTTGCTCTGGTCGAGCAGCATCACCACATCCGAGTTGTTGATGATGGCCTCCTTCACTATCTCACTGCCGATGATGTCCTGTATCTCCTGTGTTACCACACCCACGCTTGCCCAGAACTTTCTGGCGGTCTTATACAGATATTTTATGTATTCCGCCATCATGGGCGAGGCGATGGCTTTCCATGCCTCCTCGATGATGAGCATCTTTCGGTTCTTTTTGATGCGCATCTTCTGTAGGAACACGTCCATGATGATGAGTGTCACCAGTGGAAAGAGCAATGGATCATCCTTGATACTGTCGATTTCGAAGACGATGAAGGTCTCATCAAACAGACTGCTGTCCATATTCTCGTTCAGCGTCACATCGTGGCTGCCTCCTTTATAGAAGTCTTTCAACAGATAGTTGTAGGATGACAGGTCTATGCCATGCAGACCATTCTCCTCGCATATCTTCGGCAGTCGCTCCGTACTGAACTCATAGAAGCTGTTGAAACAGAGGTTGCTCACTCTCTTGGTGGTGAAGTAGGCATCGTAATACTCATTGATGACTTGCTCAATCAGCCTGTCTTCGGTCTTGTTCACCGTGCCTTGACTTCCTTTCCATATCAGCATCACCAGGTTCTTCAGAAATCCCAACTTCTCGATATTCCATTCCTCTCGCTTGATTTTGAAAGGGTTCATCGTGATAGGATGCTCCTTGGTATAGGAAATATATTTGCCTCCAAAGTATTCACACAGTCCCTCATACGAGTTACCTGTATCTACCAGCACGATGTCGGTGTCCTGCTCATGGGCTTGGCGCACCATCGAGTTGACATAAAAACTCTTGCCGCTTCCCGAAGGACCGAGTACGAAGAAGTTGCTGTTGTCGGTCAGTTTGTTTCGTCCCTCTTTTCCTGATATGTCGATGGCTACTGGCACTCCTTGGCGGTCGGTATAATAGACCTTGAAGGGTGTGTCCTCGCTATGCACAATCTTTTCCTTGTACATCAGGCAGGTGGCGGCATCGCCCAAGGTCAAGAATCGGTCGTAGTCGGCATTCATCCCATAGCAGTTGCCAGGGAATGAATTGACGAACAGTTCCAACTGGTTGTAGGCTCGCTTCGAGATATGTATGCCCATCCTGCCAAAGGCATTCTCCAGATGGTTGGTACACTTTTGTATATCCGTGTCTGGCTTCACCGTCACTATCAGATTATAGTGGGTATATACCAGCTGCTTGTTTTCTCTCGCTATCACCTCCTGCACTCGCTTGATGTCCTCTACGGCTATCAGATTGCTTGGGTTCGGCATGCTGGCATGGCGGTTCTTCTTTTTGTCGAGCATGGCAAGCTCACGCTTCTGATTCGGCACAAAGATGATTTGGTTATACACC
>JAIJUV010000330.1 GCA_022732315.1 Prevotella sp. | reverse complement strand
CGTAACGAGACGGCTCATCTGGCACAAGGATACGACTGCGCTGGGTCAAAGATATAGATTAGGAGGTTCAAGCAGTCGGTATCTGAGGTTCTGAGAGACTGTATCTGAGGTTCAAGCAGACTGCTTCTTGATGATTCCCACTAGGCTCGACAGCTCTGCTGAGCCTCGTCAGCAGCTCTGCCGACTGCAGTCAGCAGGTCTGCTGAGCCTAGCGGCGACACCTCATTATCGTACAACAACACACTCTTTAGTCGTACGACTGTATACCCTTTAGTTGTACAACTATATACCCTTTAGTTGTACAACCATAAACCTACTGTTGTACAAGTATAAACTCATTGACAGTACAATAGTAGTTTTACAACTCAAACATTTTCCCAAAAATCCTTGCATCTTTCAAAAGAAAAGCGTATCTTTGCAGAAAAAGGATCACCTGCAAATGCGTGTGGGCTCGAATAGATGCCCCTACTTAAAATTTATGGCACATGTGCCACTTTTTTAAAGTAGAAGCCTATTCTAATATGTTTCGTTGCAAAAGAAAATCAAACAAGCTTATGAACAAGATGCCTGCTTCATTGTGATGAGAAACAATATTGTCCTTTACTATGATTATCTTCTGGAAGTTATCTGAGATATGTTTTAGTAATGCACATTAATGGATTGAGCATAGAGCAGATTGCTTTAATTACTGGTTTGACAGAGCAGGAAATAAAAGAACTATAATATAATAAGGTGTATCCTTCTTGCCCCATACATCGGGCAAGCGAGGATACACCTTTTTTATTTTGATAGTTTTTTGTTTTTGCTGATGATTTTTCCTGCTTCCGCTTTTATTGGATATCCATCTTCGAGAAGGTCTGGAAGTATTTCAGGCAGGTCTCGCGCCATTCCTTGGCGTTTTCCAACTGCACATTGAGCAATGAATCGGTATGCTGCCATTCCTGCTCATGACCTTTCATGTACTGCTTGGCAGAAGTGTGCCAGTAGTCACGGTAAACTTCTACCATCGCTACTCCCATGTTGTACTTCATGCAGAGTTCCTGCCAGAGTGTGCTGCCTGATTTCATCTTGTAAGTCCATGGCACATGATGGAACCAGAGGAGATATTCCTCAGGACAGGTCTGGATGTTGTCGTACTGGCTGCGATAAGGCTCTGGATACTGGCCAACGGCATCTGTACCTTTGGATGAGCGGTCGAAACCTATACCCTGAGCATCTGCCTTGTGATAATAAACCGGGCACCATTCCTGAGGATAACTTGCGATGAAACCATCCGGTTCCGGACCATAGTGGTGGTCGAACTTGAAGATGTGGTGCAAGCCCAATGGCATCATATAGTTGACGCAGGCTTCGCGAGAGGTCATCATCATCATCTCTACAGGTTTGGTGAACTTCTCATCCTGATTCTCGTAAGTCTGAACGAGCCATTCGTGGGCAATCTCTTCTGCGCTGAGCGAAGGATTCCAGGCCAGGCGACCGAAGGCATACCAGTTTGCCTGTGAGAAAGGATGACCGCACCAGTTGGCATCATCACCGATATTGGCTACGCCAGAGATACCTACCAGTTTGCTTGGATTGACGAATCCGAAGAATTCCTTCCACATAGGTGCAAGATAGGTGAGGTGCTTGCTCTGTCCCAGATATTCCTGTGTAATCTGCAGTTCTGCTATCTGAGGAGTCTTCTTGATGTTGTCGAAGATTGGAGCGTATGGCTCACGGGGCTGGAAGTCGAGCGGACCATTCTTGGATTGAAGAATCACATTGTCTCTGAACTTTCCATCCATATCCTTAAACTCGCTTACGGCTTGTTTCACTCGGTCTTCGCCCTTGTGGTTGGCGCCATATACAAAGCTTCTCCACATGATAATGCCACCGTATGGCTTCACGGCATCGGCAAGCATGTTGGCTCCATCGGCATGAGTGCGGTGGTAATCGCCCGGACCAGGTTGTCCTTCAGAATTAGCTTTTACCAGGAATCCGCCAAAGTCGGGGATGGTGGCATAAATCTCCTTGGCTTTCTTCTGCCACCATTGCTGCACCTTCTTATCCAACGGGTCTGCGGTCTTGGTATAACCTAAAGCCATCGGCGAAGCGAAATTGATGCTGAGATAGACTCGGATGCCGTAAGGGCGCAGGATGTTGGCGATGACCTTCACCTTATTAATATATTCTGCCGTCATCATCTTTGGTGATGCATTTACATTGTTCAGTACGCTTCCGTTGATGCCGAGCGATGCGTTGGCACGGGCGTAGGTGATGAGGCGGTCGTGCAGGCTCTTGCTGATGCTGCCGCCCTTGCCTTTCTTTCCGAGTTTGATTTCTTCCCACTTGAAAATGCTCTTGCCGGCATAGCCACGTTCGATGCTGCCATCCAGGTTATCCCAATGGTTGAGGATGCGTAGCCCCACCTGTGGCTTCTCGGTTTCATCGATGGCCTTGCCGAAGTTCTGCTGATTGCCGCTAACTGTGTTGTAGGCATCAGTGTTTTGCTGACGAATCAGCTCGTAGGCACCATAGAGCAAACCGATAGGATTGCTGGCGGTGATAGTTGCTTCGTACTGAATGTTGTCGCCTTGCTGGGCAGGACGGGCGTAGATGTT
>JAIJUV010000329.1 GCA_022732315.1 Prevotella sp. | reverse complement strand
AGTTCATTTGGTGGTGACATACGAGGATGGCAATACTTGGAAGTTATTTATGCCTGATTGCGTAAGGACAATACTAAGAGATACTACGGAAAGTCAGATTGGTGATATTCCTGGCATGATGGAATACCGCAAAGTATTGGAAAGTTTGACGGAATGTAACATCAAGTTGCAGGAAGTGATGGACAGAGAGGCTGGCAAGGTTCCTATGTCACAAGCTTCCAAGTTAATTCTGAACCAACTGGAGAAGCAATATATAGAGAAGCGTGAGGAACTTCGTAAAATTCAAGCGAAATATTCATGGGCTTCGGACAAGAAAAATCCAGTACAGCAGAGCATCGCTGATGCCTTGATGTATATCGGATTTATGAAATTGGTATAACATCATTATTGGTTTTTTGAAATTGTTAATGAAGGAAATCAAGCTATTTGATTACCAAGAGGATATGAAGGAACGGATTGAGAAGGCGTTGCGTCTTCATCGGTCCGTGATGGCACAAATGCCTACTGGTACAGGTAAGACCTATCTGTTAACAGCAGTCATAGACTCTTTCGTGAGCAACAATCCAATGGAGAAAGTATGGATAGTAGCCCATAGAAGAGAGCTGGTGTCACAGATAGACGAAACCGTAAGAAAGTTCCACTCCTATTCCGCATCAAACACCTCTTCCCTATTGTCATCCGTCAAGGCGATGTCCATTCAGTGGCTGATGAGACACTATGACGAGATAGAGGAAGAACCGAGAATGATAGTGATTGACGAGGCGCACCATGCCCTTGCCAAGACCTATAAAGAGATGTGGGAGAGATTCCCGAAGGCTAAATTCCTGGGATTGACGGCTACTCCTTGCCGATTGAACGGAAAGGGATTCACTGACCTGTTTGATGTATTGGTGCAGTCATGGGATGTTCCTGAGTTTATCAGCAAGGGAAGATTGGCGACATACGATTTTGTGAGCATCAAATCGGATGGTGTGACGCAACGGCTCATCGACTCCTTGCAGAAGCGAGGAGCAGATGGTGACTATCAGAACAAGGAAATGGATATGTTGCTGAATAAAAAGCCGAGCATCGAAAGGCTCTATCGGAGTTTGGAAGAATTCGGTAAAGACAGAAAGGGCATCGTGTATGCTATCAATATTTCTCATGCTCAGAAAATCACAAAACTGTATCAAGAAAATGGCGTGAAAGCCATAGCCATTGACTCGAAGACTCCTGCTACGGAAAGACAACAAGACATTGAAGCCTTCAAGAAAGGCGACATCCAAGTGCTGGTGAATGTGGACATCTTCTCGGAGGGATTTGACTGTCCGGATGTGGAGTTTGTACAGTTGGCACGACCAACGCTGTCGCTTGCCAAGTATCTACAGATGGTGGGACGAGGATTGCGAGTAGCTAAAGGAAAGAAGAACTGCGTGATTATAGATAACGTGGGACTATATCGGGTATTTGGGTTGCCATCGCAAGTATGGAACTGGAAAGCTACATTTGAAGGAAGATTGAGATACAGCAGGAAGAAGGAGACTCCGAAAGAAAGAAATTTCTTCTTGATGTACGGAAAGCAAGAAACTATGCCTGTTGGTCAAGACTCTGAAATGATGATGGTAATGAGCCATGAGGAACTGATGCAGTCGCTAAAGTATCGGGAGTTTGTTGATTGCAATGATGATTTTGCTATCGTCAAGTTGAATGATGGAAAGATGACGGTGGTAAACCGGCAAGGCGAACAGGTGATGGAACCAGGCAACTATTATGACATGAAGTTCTTGCAAGGTAATATCTTGTCCTATCGACCTCGCAGAAAGACTGTATGTTACTACGACCTCTTGGCGAGAGTTGTCATAGACGAGGACATTCATGCGAAAGATGCTCCCGAGGTAATCACAATCAATAAATGGGAGTTCATCGAATATAATGGTCTCTTCAGATCTCGTACCTACGAGTACTTTGCTTTACCTTTTCGCCCTTCCCAATATGACCTATGGAATTATGGATATTATTTGATCTACAACTTTCAACGCTCTACAGCCAGTGGTTGTCAGGAATGGATATATAAAGAGGAGGATGGCGGCTCTATGCGTATGTATAAAGAAAACAGTGAAAAGGTTTGTTTTTTACGTAGCGACCATACTCATGTATATTGGCTGTGTGCCGACCTATACGACAGTGGCATAGTGGTCATGGACAGCCATGAGGATTATTACTACGTTGACTCCAACTTGAAAAAGACCTATATAGGTTGCAATCAACCCAAAACAGAAAGCGAGAATTTGATGGTTGCGATGCCTCGGCTTGGCAAGCAAGTTTATGACATGGAAATGCAGCGCAGGAAAAAGCAAGAGGAACAGGAGTTATTGCAGATGCAAGAGAAGTCGGAGGCAGGACATGTGGAATTGTATCAAGCAGGAAAGAAATGGGGCGTGAAGGTAGATGGCAAAGTTATCGTACCACCTCTCTACCACAGTATAGCGCAACCAGTCGGTGCCTATTGCGCCTTTGAACAGATACCCCAACATTGGGGCGTTATGACATTAAAAGGAAAAGTGATTGTTGATGCCAAATATGAGAAGGTGGAGATTCGTGACAATGGAATCGCCGTGGTAACAGGTAT
>JAIJUV010000328.1 GCA_022732315.1 Prevotella sp. | reverse complement strand
TACGACATTTTTGATACTTTAATACGACATTTTTGATACTTTTTTGAAGGGGTAAAAACGACATTTTTGATACTTTATACGTCTATCTATTGTATTAGTCGTTTTTAATAATTACCTTTGCCTTAAACTTTTAAATCAGCACTTATGAAACCAACTACTTACATTAATTGGGACGGTTTGAAAGATATTCCGTTCTTCTACTGCGATACAAAGGAAGATGAAGAAAACAAAGACTTCGATATATACTATCAAGGGAGGCTGGTGCTGCATGACTACAACCATTGCGGGCACTACCTCTACACAGCTGCTGTGCTGTTCAGCAGAATCAAGAACAAAACGGCAGACTGGGTGAACCTGCGAAACCTTTGGATTCTGCGTGATTGTGTGCGTGAGAACTACAATCACGGCATAGGGGTGGACGACATTATCTTTGGAGAAAATTTTGATGGCGAGAACCTCGATACACTCGCACCACTTACAAAGAAACGATTTGATTATTTGTGTAAGCGGATTAAGGAACTTGACCCATATGCAACAATCTAAAAAAGGCAGCATCTATGGCAAGAACTATAATAAACAATAAGCAAGTCTTTCAATCTTATGTTCTAACTACTGCTAAATATGATTTTTCGCCATATGAAAAGCGCATAATGTATAGACTAATTGAACTTGCTCAAAAAGAAATTGAAGGGATAAAATTAAAAGATAACCTCCGAAAAATTGCTCCAACAAATTTCGGCAGAGAAATAACCATGCCTGTATCGGACATACTGAAAGACGAACAAGACAAGCACTACACTATTGCCAAAGCTGCATTCAGAAGCCTATCTGAAAAGCATATAGAGTACGAAGATGATGAAGTATGGTCATACACTCCTATCATAACTGCACCTGAAATAAAGAAGAATAGTGGCTCTGTAAAGTTCTATGTTTTCGATAATATTTGGAGGTGCTTGCTTGATTTTACCAAAGGATTTAAGAAGTATGAACTTATTACCGCCATGAAATTTAAAAGTGCTTATGCTATGCGGTTCTATGAACTAATGTCTGGACAAACAAAGCCCTTATTTGTGCTATTAGAAGGACCTGATGGGCTTCGTGAACGATTCTATTTGCAAGGAAAGTATGAAAAAGTAAACGACTTTCGCAGAAAGGTTATCGATGTAGCCAAAAAAGAACTCGACGAATCTTCTCCTTATTCGTTCGTAGCTAAGGAGGAAAAAGCTGGAAAAAAAATTATTGGCTGGACTTTCTTCCCTGTATTTTATGAAAACAGAGAAGACCCTGCGCTGCAGGAACAAGCGCGCATGGCTAAAGTTACAGCACGGCTCCAGCTGGAAAACAACGTATATGACTACCTTAAATTCTCCTTTGACTTCAAGTCTGATGAAATCAACAAAAACAAGAAAACCCTTATCGAGGGACAAAACCGTATTCCCGATTTTATGGGGTTCTTGGGAGAATTGAAGAAAGGCGCACGACTGGCAGAAAACCCCAAAGGATATGTTATCGGCGCTATTAAGAGAAAACTAAAAGAAATCTAACAGAAAGAGGACAACATAACAAATAATTTCTTAAATTTGCCATATCTAAACTTTAAATGTATACTAATATGAAAAAGTTTACTGATTCTCCGCAAACACACCTAATATTTTTAGTATATTAGCGCTCAAAAAGCAGGGATTATGAACATATTCAGTTTTACGGCTCATTTCGGTTCGGAGGAAGATTGTCGTTTGCATTTCAAGGAGCAGCGTGATAAGGAAGGGGTTGTCTGCAAGCGATGCGGGGGCACTTCCCATTATTGGTTACAGGGTAAATGGAGTTATGAATGCAAAGGTTGCCGTTTCCGCACCTCGTTGCGCAGCGGTACGATCATGGAGAGCTCCAAGCTGCCGTTTCTGGTGTGGTACAAAACGATGTTCCTGATGAGTTGCACAAAAAAGGGATTCTCCACCAACGAACTCCAGAAGCAATTAGGATTGAAGCGTTACGAACCGGTATGGGCGATGGTACACAAACTCCGCAGGGCGATGGGCAACCGGGATGCAAGGTATACACTGGAAGGGATGATAGAACTGGATGAGGGTTACTTTTCGGTGGCCAGTAAGGAAATCGAGCGAGGCAAGGGTACACGTGGCCGGGGAGCCGAGGGAAAGCAGAACCTTGCGGTGATGGCCGAAAGCACCCCGTTGGAAGATATCGAAACGGGCAAAAAGGAGAAGCATGTGCGTTATTTCAAGGCCAGGGTACTGGATAGCCATCAAAGTGAAGGAATCAACGGCGTGGTCAGGGACTGCATGGAGGATGATGCCATCGTATTTTCGGACAAAAGCACTTCTTACGTTGACATCTCCGATCTGGTGGAATTGCACGTCACCGAGAAATCAGACGCCAAAACCACCAAGGAAACACTCAAATGGGTGCATATCGCAATCAGTAATGCAAAACGGACATTGCTGGGCAACTACCATAAAATCAAAAGGAAATACTTACAGTTGTATCTCAACGAGTTTATTTACAAATTAAACAGACGGTATTTTGGAGACAAACTCTTTGACAGACTAGTAATTGCGAATATAACAGGTGCATAAACGGATAATCAGAA
>JAIJUV010000053.1 GCA_022732315.1 Prevotella sp. | reverse complement strand
TACTTTGCTTTCAATTTCTGACATAATTGTAACTTTTAAAATGTTTATAAATCAATTTCTAATTAAAAATCTGGGTGCAAAGGAACACTTTTTTTTTGATATAAACAAATATTTTAGCAAAAAAAGTACTTTTCTGTGCACAAATACCCCTAAGTTGTGCATACTTTTTGCCTTTTTTGCCTTTTTTGTTGGTGATTTGAGATTATTTTGTTACTTTTGTACTGTATTTAATCAAACAGTAATAAACTGTATTTAATCAAACATAATAAACAGCATGACATTTACAGAAAACGCGAATAAGATATTTAATCAGGCGATAGCCGATTATCATATCAAAGACAACATTGATACTCCTATCAATAATCCTTTCGCTGAGGGTACCATCGAGAATCGTCTCTACCTCAAATGTTGGATTGATACCGTGCAGTGGCACTTCGAGGATATCATCCGTGATCCGCAGATTGACCCTGCCGAAGCACTCGTATTGAAACGCCGAATCGACAAGAGTAATCAAGATCGCACAGACCTCGTGGAGCAGATTGACTCTTATTTCCGTGAGGTTTACAAAGACGTGAAGGTGCAGGATGATGCACGCATCAACACCGAAAGTCCGGCATGGGCAGTAGACCGCCTGAGCATCCTCGCCCTCAAGATTTATCACATGAAGGAACAGGTGAATCGCCCTGAGGCATCAGCAGAGCACAAGGCAAAATGCCAGGCTAAGCTCAACGTGCTGCTCGAACAGCAGGTAGACCTCTCTACGGCCATCGACCAGCTCCTGGAAGACATCGAGGCAGGAAGAAAGTACATGAAGGTGTATCGACAGATGAAGATGTACAACGATCCATCAACCAATCCTGTACTCTACAATCAGAAGTAAATACACCTTATTATATATATAAAGAAGAAATTGACGTATGAAGACAGAGCATATTCTCGTAATAAGATTCTCAGCCATGGGCGACGTTGCCATGACTGTGCCCGTGGTATATTCCCTGGCAAAGCAATATCCTCATGTGAGAATCACCGTGCTGAGCCGTCCATTCGCCCGTCCTTTCTTCGAAAACCTCTCCCCTAACGTCGGATTCATGGAAGCTGACCTCAAGGGTGAGTATAAAGGTGTAAAAGGACTGAATGCCCTCTATCGCAGACTCATCGCCAAGCAGTTTACGGCGATAGCCGATCTTCACAGCGTGCTCCGCTCCAGCTATCTGCGCATGCGCTTCAACCTGGACAACTTCAATGTGGCACACATTGACAAGCATCGCAAGGGAAAACGCATGCTCGTGGCAAGCACCAACAAGAAACTGGTAAAGCAGCCATCATCTTTCCAAAACTATGCCGATGTTTTTGAACAGTTGGGTTATCCGGTAAAACTGGATTTCCAAAGCATGTTTGGTGAGGGAAAAGGCGACTTATCCACGCTTCCACAAGAAGTTTTCCAAGCAGAAGGAGGAAATCTCATTTCTCTGGATGACAATAACTTAGAAGCTCCTTGGATAGGTATAGCTCCTTTTGCGGCACATGCCGGGAAAATTTATCCACAACCTCTGATGGAAAAAGTTATCCAGCAACTTATCAGCCATTATCCACATAGCCACATCTTCCTTTTTGGCGGCGGTCAGGATGAAACTCCTGTGATGGATGCCTGGGCTGAGAAGTTCCCGCAGGTGGTGAATGCATCTGCCAAGCTCCATGGCATCTCAGACGAGCTGATTCTCATGAGTCATCTCCGCGTTATGCTGAGCATGGATAGCGGCAATATGCATCTGGCATCGCTTGTCAACACGCCAGTGGTGAGCATCTGGGGTGCCACCCACCCTTACGCAGGCTTTATGGGATGGCACCAAAGCCCAGAAAATGCCGTACAGCTCGACATGCCTTGTCGGCCTTGCAGCATTTACGGCAACAAACCATGTATGCGAGGCGACTTTGCCTGCATGAAGAACATATCGCCAGAAATGGTGGTGGAAAAACTAGATAGAATCTTAAAGAAGAGATAACAATGATAAAAGAAGCAGATTTCCTGAGGCCTATCAGCCACGGGAAATCTGCTTTTTTGCTTCTTCACTATGGATTCACAGTTGATACTTACAGGAATCCTATTGGTTATCAGCTGATTATCTTAAAAAAAACAGTATCATTTCAGATTATCCACAAAAACGTGGATAAGTGTACGGAAAACCCTCTTAATAACTTTTTAATAACTTGCGGAATATCCACATCCCCCTATCCCAACACCCGTGATTATGGATATCCACAGGGTTATTAATAAGTTTTTAGAAACTTTTTCGCAGTTTTTGACTGAAAAAAGATATAAACTTATTAACTTTGCAGCGAATTGGGGAAATGTTGATAAAAAGGTTAAAGCATTAAGAGCCAAGAAAAAGATTTCCAAGCCCTATGCTGATAACCTGAGACAAGACTTGGATAATGAAAAAAGCAAATATTTACGATGTTTTTTATCCACTTTTCCACGTCATATCATCATCCTTATATTCTTTTTTAAAAAATAAGAAATAAAGAAATATAATATTAATGTTATGGTGAAAAACGATTGGATAAAGAAAGGTTACGTGGATGAACCTATCGACGAGACCTTGGACTTGAAGGCTGAAATCAGAAAGCTTTGCAAGGAGAAAGATGCGATTATCCTCGCCCACTACTACACGGTTGGTGAGATTCAGGATATTGCCGACTTTGTGGGTGATTCTTTGGCACTGGCTCGCAAGGCTGCCGAAACCGATGCCAAGGTGATGGTTATGTGCGGTGTGCACTTCATGGCTGAGACTTGCAAGCTCTTGAGCCCTGATAAAACCGTGCTCTGCCCTGACCTGAATGCCGGCTGCTCGCTCGCCGACAGCTGCAAGGCTGAGGATTTGAAGAAATATAAGGAGGAGCATCCTGGTTACAAGGTGGTGAGCTATGTGAATACCACGGCTGCCGTAAAGGCGCTTACCGATTGCGTAGTGACCAGCGGTAATGCCAAGAAGGTGATTGACAGCTTCCCACAGGACGAGAAGATTATCTTTGGTCCTGATTACAACCTCGGCAACTATATCAACAGCGTAACGGGCAGAAATATGCTGCTCTGGAACGGTGGCTGCCATGTACACGAGAAATTCTCTGTAGAGGCCATCGTTAAGTTGAAGCAGGAGCATCCTGAGGCTGTTGTGATGGCTCACCTGGAGTGCAAGGCTCCTGTGCTTGCCGTAGCCGACGTGAAGGGTTCTACAGCCACCATGCTGCATTATGCCCAGGAGCATCCGGAAATCAAGGAGTATATCATCGCCACAGAGGCTGGTATTCTGCATGAGTTGGAGCGCAATTGCCCTGACGTCATCTTCTATCCTGTGCCACCAGAGGTAAGCGAGGGTGGAGTAGGCTGCAGCTGCAATGAGTGCGAGTACATGAAGATGAACTCTTTGAAGAAGATTTATAATAGCCTGAAATTTGGTTGGCCTACAGTGGAAGTGGCAGAGGATATTGCCAAGGATGCTGTGAAGCCTATCGAAAAGATGCTTTCGCTTTCATAAGGCGATTTCATGAGGGTGTGTCATAAGTCCATGACTCACCCCCATATATTTATCCTTAAGGCTAAAAATATTTAGCCTTAAGGGAAAATATATTTAGCCTTAAGGATAAATATATATGGTGTAGTATTTTCCTTTTTATCGGATAAGTAGTTTTTGATAGAATGCCTCATATCTTTTGGCAACCTTGATATAGTCGTGATGCTTGCTGATGTATTCGATGCTTTGCTGTTTGAGCAAAGGAACAAGCTCAGGGTGCAATACAAGGTGCTCCAGTTGCTGGTAAACACTTTCGTAGTTAGGCAGCACGTTGATGATAGGGCGTAGCTTATCCTCGTGTATAATCTCGTAATTCTCCGGTTCTCCGCCACCTATGCAGATAATTCCTCTCGCCATCGCCTCCAGCGGATTCATGGATGGCGTGTAACTGTAGAGCTGATCGAGTATGGCATCGCTTCCATTCATCATTTTTACATATTCTGCAAAAGGGATGCTCTCGGCTATCCGGAGTTCCGCTTTGTCTGGATATTTCTTAGCTATGGCTTGTGCTGCCTTCAGCATGATATCGGTGCCCTTGTATTCGCTTCTGCTTTTGTTGATTCCGATGAAGAGCTTTACCTTCTTGGGGATATCTAATGGGATAACCTGATGGTTTTCTGCATTGGTATATGAGTTGCCATTTCCGGAAGTTATCAACTTCGGTTTGATAGGGAAGGGGATAAACGTTGTTTTCTGTGGAAAACCAGGTTGATAACATGCCCAGTATTCATAAAGTCCCGTTATGATGCCATCGCAATCTTCGGCAATCATCTGGTTGAGTCTTCCTTTTTCTGTTCCCAGCCAGTCTTTTCTTTCTTTCAGCGCATCAGCATTGGTCCGTAATTCATTATCGATATTGAAATCGCTGTATCTCAAAGGTTTATCTTTGCAGCAAACGCTTACCCAATAGTAATCCATTCCGAATCCACCCAGAATTATCTTCTTGTTATGCTTTCTCAGATATTGGTAAATAGGGAAGATGCGTTCTGCCTTCAGCTCCAGAAACATCGGGTTGATAAGTTGTACGATGTCGTATCCTCTCAACTTATGCACAATTGTGTATAACTTCATCATATACATGATTCCGCCCAGTTTTCCAGGCTTTCTTACCAGGTCAATATCTCGTGGATAATTCTTCCAAAAGTCGCCGTTGGAGAGCACGGTAACGTGATGCCCCAGCTTGCGAAGTCCTTCGGCAAGCGTGGCATGCACATTACTGTATTCTCCCATGAGTAGTATCTTCATATCTTATCTTCTTTTCTTGGCAGTTTAAATGTTTATTTTTTTACAAAGAACAAGAGGGCTATTCTGCCTACATAGGTACTTATAACTTTTCTGAACATGGTATATTTCTTGGTATAATCCTTGTCTGGAAGAGGGTATAAGCCATGTTTCTTCAATGTCTTGATAGCTTGATTGAGAGAAATCAAGGAATGATAGAGACGAATATTGTTGTAGAGATAATCCATGGACAGTTGAGCTATGCGACGGCTCAGTGCCTGACGGTCGGCTACAGGAATCTTATCAAGCAACTTTTGCAGATGCAAAATAACTTCTAAGTTATTGTCCATTCTCTGGTTGATCTTTTCTTTGTTAAGCTGGTGACTTACTGAATTTGTATTTACCCGATAATAGTAAGCCTCGGCATCTGTCTTAAAGATGCGTTCGGCACGTAAGAACAGTTGTGGCGTGAATTCTTCGTCCTCACCATACACAATACCTGGTGTGAATTCCAAGGTACCTTTAATGCTTCGTCTGAAAATATATGACCATACAGCTCCACGCAAATTATTGTTTGACAGGTATTCTGTGCCAGATACTGGAATTGGAAGTTCGTATGTAGCTTCAGCAGAATTATCCTTGGAAAATTTAAAGGTGACGATGTCTGGTTGGTGATATCTCACGATGTCAAGGCAGTGCTCGTAAGCTGATTGTATGAGATAATCATCTCCGTCTACAAACTGTATGAATCTTCCTTTAGCCATCATCATTCCATAGTTGCGTGCCACGCTTACTCCCTGGTTAGGTTGGCGCAGATAGATGATATGGGTGAGATATTCTGACAGTTCGTTGAGCTGACAGATGTCGCTTCCGTCATCTACTAGGATGATTTCTCTTTCCTTGTCACTCAGCGAGAGCTGAAGAATGCTGTCGAGGCATTCTTTGATGTATTCTACTGGCAAATTGTAAGTTGTGACGATGAAGCTTACTAATGGTGCCTGTATATCTGATGTATAAGTTTGTTGAGTTTGCATAATCTATGATAACCTATGATATTTAATAATTTCAATTTCCATGAAGAGATGGGGTGGTATTGGCTTAGCCATTTCACCCAGTTGATAAGAGGTGGAGTTGGTTCATATTTTCCCGATTCCTCGTAAAGGTCGAGCAATACATTGAGAATACTTGTCATAAACTCTTCCAGTGGGTACTGATATTTGGCTAGTATTTCTTCTTCTCGTCCCTTCATCCTTTCGAATAGCTGGAGCATGGATTGCGTCTGTCCTAAATATAGGTTGAGTAAATCCTGATATTTAGCCTTGGCGGTGATCCCCTGGTTGTTCCAATAATAAAGATACAGTCCCTTATCGGTAACTTTTATTGTTGGTTTTACCGTTGTATAACAGACATTTATCTCCTTTATGCAAGGACTTTTCCAAGATTTATCCACGGGGATTAATCCCATGAGATAAGGAGTTGTCAACACGTCTTCAAAGCTTTTTCCTTTAGGAAATTGTATGTTATGAAATACGTTGCACTTGAATATTTTGTTGCAGGCATAGGTGTGTGCGAAAGCACTTTCTCCTAGCCAATAGTCGAGTACATCGTTATATTTCTGAGGCTTGAATGATAGGATTTTTTCCCTATTGGGGTTGCCTATTCTTTCCTTGATAGGATATTCCAAGATATCGATATCCGGATATTTTTCCAGCTCTTCCATGAGAACAATCAGGGTATCTTCTTGAATGGCATCATCGCTGTCTATAAAGGTGATGTATTTGCCTTGGGCGCGCTCTATACCTGCATTGCGTGCGTCGCTCAGTCCTCCGTTTTTCTTGTGTATAACCTGGATGTTTTTATTGCTTGCTGCATATTCATCGCAGAGGTGGGGGCATTCGTCGGGCGATCCATCGTCAACGAGAATTATCTCGTAGTCGGTGAATGATTGTCGCAGAATGCTATCCAGGCATCTGGATAAGGTGTCTGGTGTGCGATAAACGGGTATGATAATGCTCAGTTTCATGCCTACAAAATTACGAAATTATAATGAGATGGCAAAGCTATTATGCTTTTTTAAAATTCAACAAATGTCTGGATGTTTTTTGAAATAGCTGATATAATATGCAGAACACATGATGATAAAAGGCATATAGGGTATATGGAACCTAGCCTCCCCATGTCCAAGCAATGCGATGAACGTTGTGCCTATCAGCACAACAAGCCATGCTACCTTTAAATTTCTGATATATTTAAAACTTAATATAAATGTTATGATTATTCCATAATAATATATCAAATTATATAATGTAATCCATTGAGCAAAACTGTATTTTGGGAATGAATGAAGCATGCTGTTTATCGAGAGACTATCATACATATAATCCTTTTTTTTCTCTGTCTGGTCGAGGAATGTGCACATGTTGACATTATCAGATATATAAGTTTTACCTATTTTGACGGGTATTTGCTGTATATATTCCCCTTTGTGATCTTTGAGCCAATCTAGAAACATGTTTCTCCACATCTCATCTTTTTGTGAAAAAGTGAGATGATGGTTATTTGTTAAGTCCATTGGTTGCATTCCTTTTTGTTCTCCATCATTGTCCCAATGGTATTGGGCTAGTGCCATCCACCCCGTTTTTGCTTTGTATATGTATTCACCCTTGCTGCTGTAGTTGCAAAAACCTATAGTATTGATAACCAAGGCATAGCCCAAACATATTTTTAAATATCCTTTATAATTCCTTATCTGGCAGATTATGAGTGCGAGAATGAATATGATAGCTATTGGACGGAAATAGTCTGCACATCCCATGAGCAGACCTCCCATCAGATAGTTTCCTTTTATGCTTGCATAGATTCCAGATAGGCAGAAGAATACAAAAGGAACTTCGCTCAAAAGGCTTGTTCCTTCACCATAATTGGCAGGGTAGAGTAAGTAAATCAAGCAAGTGATATTTGCAATTTTTTCCCCGAACCACTTATGGGCAATCAGATATACAAGATATAGTGTAGCTCCTTTTAACAGGGTGTAAATGATGAGTACAGGGGTTATGGAGTGAAATAGCTTTAATGAAAAAGCCACCGTATTGATAGCACCTATATTCCATAGGAAAGGTAACGTATACAGTGTCTCTTTGGCTGGATAGAACTGATTGTATGACAAGGCATTTTGAGCACATATAATATATCCTTGGCTATCAGGATAGGGAGTATATCCGAAGCCAAGTAATATAATCAGTTGAATAATCGTGTATATTCCGATTATCAGTACGAATTCTTTTTTCTTTTCCATTATTTGATGATTGCAATTTTACATACAATGCCTTTGTTTCCATCACTGGTAGCTGTTTCAACCATATAAACACCGCTAGCTACTTTCTTGCCATTCTGGTCTTTTCCATCCCACGTATAGATACCACCATTGCTTCTGCCCTGATTTACAAGAATTCCATTGGCTGTTACGATTTTTACATCGGCATTGAAGGATAAGCCGGTGATGGTAATGCGTCCCATATAGTTCGGTTTTACAGGATTAGGATAAGCCCAGACATTATCTTTCGTCATTTCGCTATTTGGGGAACTGGCATCACTCATGTAGGAACAGAGACCCTTATCGGTTCCGACGAAGACTTCTCCCGATTGTTCATTAATGGCAATAGACTCAATGTTATTAGACAGTAAGTTGCTATTGCTGGTAGTAAAATGGTAAACTTGTGTCAAGCAATCATTGCTGATTACATAGATTCCATTTCCATTTGTTCCAAACCATTTTCTGTTGCCGCCATCAATGGCAATACATGAAATATCAACTCCGTTGAGAAGATAATCGGCATAGTTGGTTCCATCATTGCGTGGAACTTTGACCTGAGTGAATACAGGATTGTCTGATGTAATTTCTTTTTTGTATAGAAGTAGGGGACCTAAGTTTGTTCCTATCCATATGTCGTGGTTCTTATCTTCTGTTACATATCTCACATAGTTAGGGGTAAGTATTGTGCCATCTTCGTTTACAAAAGATGAATATATATTGAGCTGGTCTGTTGATGCCTGATAACAGTATATTGAAGGTAAACCATGGAAGTTATTGACAAACCATAGTAATCCACGGCTGTCCTGTATGAGGCATTCTAAAGAACCTAAATTATATAATGCAGGTTTATGGTGAGAAACCCACTTTTCATCTTTTGTATATTCTATAAGTGATTGATTAGAAGGTGATTGACTGTTTAATAGCCAAAGGCTTCCATCACTATCAAATTTTATACTCGTGATAAGCTGGTAATTTTTACTTTGGTTGTTAAAAGAAGTAATCAAGCTATTATCAGAGTTATAATGCTTTATGAATTTGCCATTCTGAAATTCATAAAGTCCACTCTTGGCACCTGCGAAAACATGATTCGGATCTAATGGGTCAACATCAACAGAATTGACATCAACATATTTTATTCCTGTTTTTGCAGCTATACTGTCATCATAAATAGTCCAGTTGTCCTTATTTAATACTTGTATAGTACCAGGGCGATCTGCGTCAATTAAATGTCCCCAAAGACCTCCGCAAGTATAAAGTAAATTGTTAACAAATCGCATACAGTAGAAGTAATTGTATTTCGGTCCTCCTGGCTGTAAAGTGCTAACAATTTGTTTCAATGCGCTTTTGTCTTCCTGCTTCTTGACTACATAGCCTCCCACTTTGCTCCAATTATTCTTGTCGAGCAAATTGCTTGTAAGCAAGGCACGATATTGTCCGTTGGTTTGACTATATGCATAGATATACTTATCTTTAATCTCGCACCAGTTTACCTTGAATCCGAGATTATATGTGTCGCTGATCTCCCCATCTGCAACATTTATTTTAATAATGCCGAAACCATTGCTCATATAGGCATATTTGCCATACATGTAAATATCGTTTACAGTTTTATCGCCTGTGGTAGAGGCAGAATAATAATCAGAGAGATTCTGAACTTCGTAGTTACTGATGTTCATCAAATCCATATTGGCATTGCTATAGAAGATGAGCAGGCGTTTTGCGGCCTTGTTGTAACCAATGTGCTGAATGCCACAATCGCTCAGGTAATCCATCTTGCTGAAGGTTTGGATGCTCTGGTCGTTTTGGTTATAGACATAGAGATTGTTGGAAGCCTGAACAAATATCAGGTTTCCGGCTTGTTCTATCTCTTGCACTTCACTATATGCCATATAGGCTTTCCAGTCGCCGATGGCAGCGATTGCTCTGTATGATGTAACCTGCAGGAGCAGGAACGAGAGGAGTATTAATATTTTCTTACTCATGTATCTAAATGTATATAATATAACAACTTATATATATTAAACAAGAAAATGCTTGGTTTATTGCCTGTAAGCCTTGCTTTTATTGGTAAACTGAGTAATGGAAAGAGTCGTTGGCAGGAGGAATAGAGATGCCAGCCCTTCACTTTGTTGGCATAACTGATGATTTTTGAGTAGCCTTGCAGCTCTCTTCTAAACTGATAGAGGGTATGCAGGCTTTCTTCTGTCTTGTTGATAAACGACATATTTCCAATGAAATGTTCATAACCTAGTGGATTATCCACATGATGGATGGATATCTTATTGTCTTTTAGTGTTTTACCCCAAAGAACATCTTCGTATCCATAGTGAAAAAAGCGCTCATCTAAGGGATATTCCTGCATGATACTGCGTTTGGCTATAAAGTTGGAGGTATGGAAATCTCCGTATGGATTTATTTGACGCAGGTGGTAATCTCCATTCTGGACACCTGCCAGTTCAAAGATATAGCGCAGATTATATTTCAAGCGTTCTTGCGTATCAGCATCTCTTTTTATCTGATACCCGCCATAGATTACGTCACTCTCTTTTTCTTTCTGATAATTGGCGAGATATTCATCATTGATGACATTCATGTTGCTGTCTATAAACAGTAGCCAGGGATATTGTGCCTCCTTTGCCAGAAAGTTGCGGATGGCGGCTCTGCCCACATTCTTTTCTCTTTCGATATAGCGACAATGGGGAAGGGTGTTGATGAGGCGGTTGCCCTCTATGGTTGCCTTATCGGTAGAACCATCGTCGGCAACAAGAATTTCGTATTTGAAATCTGATGGAGATGACAATAATGATGCTTGAGCTTGTAAACTCCTTACAAGCTCAATGCATACATTATTATATGTAGGGATTAATATCGAGAGGGTATTAATCATATTTTTATTCTTTACTTATTGTTTTTTATTTAGTTGTATAGAATTTCTTTCCATTTTTTATCTTAAGTCCCTGATAGGAAGCTCCTACTTTTTGTCCCAGCATGTTATAGGTTGTTTTTGTGGATAGGGACTCCTTTTGATGGATTTCTGAGATGTTGGTTGAAATCGGGAATTGGTTGGTATCCAGATAGTTCAATCTGTTGATAATCCAATTCTTGATGTATTCTATTTCTGACTTGAAGTTCAGGGAATAGCCGCCTATATCTGAGTCTTTCGACCATTGGCACTCTTCTCTGCTGGCTGCGCCACTTTTCACCAGCATATCATAATAGCCCTGATATCTGGAGATGAGATTTTCCTCGCTGAAATAAGTCTTTCTTAATTCCTGATATCTGCTAGCCACCTTTTCATTATAGTTATCTACATTCAAGGAGCTGAGCCTATGATATAGGTTGAAAACATCCTTCACTCCCAAGTCTGTATTTGGCAATACGTAATCTGGATGAAGTGGGGTGGAGCAATGCCAATCTTGTCCTACGCTGGCATCTAAGTCCCAGATGGCAAGGGTTAGCTTCTTGCTTTTTGCCACATCATAGATTCCCCAATACATGTTTTTGCCATTATTATCCACAGGCTTCAGAGTTTCCAGGAATAGCTGATAGTCAATGAGTACAGGAATATCGAAGTAATCGCCCGCTTCTTTCTTGAATGCCTCGTCGTTGCTGTTTACCACAAAGTCGATGGCTTCATAAAGCGGACTGTAATCTGTTGGATTAACATCTTCTATATCAGGATATTTAGTCTCGAATGCATGCCAGGTTTCCTGAGTGTTATCGTAGTCTTTATCGATGTCCCAGAAGGTTGCCTTATCCCACGAACTTACCTTCCAAAGCTGGCCGTGAAACTCCTGATTCTTATCATCGTATTTCTTGAGTTTCAACTCCTTTCTATCCATGGCTTCGGTCAGCGAATAGATGCCGCGATATTCGTTGTTGAGGATAACCTCTACCACTTTTCCCGTTACGCCACTCTTGGCCTTAGGCTCCTTCGAGGCATAGTATGGCTTGGTGGCAAAGTCGTTCCAAATCTCTGTGGCAATACGGTTTCTCAGGCGGAACAGGTCAATTTGTCCTGCATCCATAATCCAGTTATTGTCTTCTCTCATCCCCAGGAGCGAGATGTCCTGGCTCTTGCCTTTGAAGTTGATAGATTTTATCTTGTAGTTTCTCTTGTGCTTATCCGCCGTATTGGTGGAACCTCCTCTCCATTTGGCTTTGATCAAAGAGATAGTCGGCTCTGTGGCATCAGAAGAATACAATGACATGCTTCCTTGGGCATAATCATAGCCGAATGAGCCTTGCAGCACCAGCAGAGGCAAGAAGGTGAAGGTAATCTTTGTATTGATTTCCTTGTTGCCTTTTCGGGCATGGATGGAGTAAAGCTTGTTGCCTTCCACTTGTTTGAAAGTATAGCTGTAAGCTATCTGGGTGCCATCAATGCTGAGGTCGCTCCAATCTGAGGCAATATCCAACAGGATGATTGCTTCATAATCCTTACCAAAAGCATCCTCCGGGATGCAAGCCATATACGTGTCGTTTTGCTTATCATAGATGATATTTTTTCCATTGATCGTAAACTGGGCATAGGATGGTATGCTTATAGCAAGGTATAATATGAGGATAAATAGACAATATAGCCGTTTCATATCTATTTCTTTACTTCCTTACTTCTTCTTTTTCAAGTACTCTGCCAGTTTTGCCACGGCTCTGGCTCTGTGGCTGATGCTGTTCTTGATTTCCTCACCCAGCTCGGCAAAGCTCTTGTCGTAGCCTTCTGGTACGAAAATCGGGTCGTAGCCGAAGCCTTCGGTGCCATGCTTCTCGGTGGCGATGTGACCATTCACGATGCCGTCAAACTGATGAATCTTCTTGATACTGGTGCAGCCGCAAGGACATACATCCTGCTTTTCGATGTAGCAGATGACGGTGCGAAAGCGAGCCTGTCGGTTTTCCTTGCCATCCAGTTCTCTAAGCAGTTTAGCCATGTTTGCCTCGCTGTCGTGGTCGGTACCCTCGGCATAGCGGGCACTATGAACGCCAGGGGCACCATCCAGTGCTTCTACCTCCAAACCGGTATCATCGGCAAAGCAGCTTACGTGGTAATGGTCGTAGATATACTGTGCCTTCTGCAAGGCATTTTCTTCCAATGTGTTGCCTGTTTCAGGAATATCCACATCGCATCCTATCTCCTTCAGCGATACTACCTCGTAGCCGCTGCCCAGGATGTCGCGAATCTCCTGGAGCTTATGCTGGTTATTTGTTGCAAAAACTATTTTCATAATAAATAATCACTAATAATTAATCACTATTCAGTTTCTTAATGTCTTTTTCCTTGATTTTCACTTTCATCTCATCAAATCCCTCACCATACACACCGATGACGGCACTTTGACTTACAAAGGCATTCGGGTCGATAATCTTGACGATGCGGAAGATGGTGACGCTCTCGTTCTTCTTTGCCAGGATACAGAGCACCTTCATCTCGTCGCCCGTGTACCAGCCATGACCGTCAAGAATGGTTACACCATGGTCCATCTGCGTACCGATGGCGTTGGCTATCTCCTGATATTTCTTGCTGAATATCATGAACTGCACACTCTCTCGCTTGGCGTTCATCACATAGTCGAGTACCAGGTTCTCTATCACCATCGTACAGAGACCGAATACCACCTTTCTAACGGCGTCTATCGTAGTAAAGTCGGGCTTCGCATTGAAGACGAAGAACGAACTGCCCACGATGAGGAGATCCACGAAGATGAGCACCCGGCCCAGCGAGATGTTGTGATATTTGTTCACGATGGCGGCGATGATATCCGTTCCACCCGTACTTCCATTGTGCAGGAAGACGACGGCGAGCGATAATCCCGTAAACAGACAGCCGATGATGAGCGACATGAAGTCCTGTCCCACGCCCAGCACCTGTATCATCTTTCCATCTTCACCTATCATCCAGTCTTGCGCCAAAGCCAGGAACACGGATAGCATGATGATGGCGTAGATGGTTTTCACCATGAACTTGAATCCCAGTATCTTCAGTGCGGCAAGCAGCAAGGCAGCATTGATGAGAAAATATGACAAATAGATAGGTATCCCTGTGCCGTAGTAAATCACGGCTGCGATACCCGTTACGCCACCCGTTACTATCTGGTATGGAAGCAGAAAGATGGTCCATCCAAATGTGTAAAGCAAGAGTCCAAGGGTAATGTAGAAATAATCCTTGCACTCATTCTTAATTGTTTGACTGATTGCTATTTGCATAACATTTTCCTCATATTTTTAAAGCACAGAAGGTCGCCCATTTTTAGATGAGACGACCTTCTGTATATTATCAATAAATTACTTTTTCAACACAACGTTGACAATCTTCTTTGGTACGATGATTACCTTCAATACGTTGAATCCCTCCAAGTACTTCTGGCTCTTCTCGTCTGCCAATACCTGCTTCTGGATTTCCTCGTTAGGAGTATCCACAGGGAAAGTCATCTGGAAACGAGCTTTACCGTTGAAGGAAATGGTGAGCTGCATGTCGTTCTCCTTCAGATACTGCTCATCATACTTTGGCCATGCTGCATCGCAAACGCTGCCCTGCTCGCCAAGTGCT
>JAIJUV010000327.1 GCA_022732315.1 Prevotella sp. | reverse complement strand
GAACGAGGCGAGACGAGGAAATTCCATGACATGACTGCCATACGGAGGCTTGTATTTCAGCGTAGGCAACTGGATGAGATTCTTCAGAAATCCCTGCTGAACCTGTGGCGAAATCTGGTTGAACTCATCGAGATTGATAACCATAAACTGCGCCATCGCCTGATAAACCTGACGCTTTTCCGACAGAATAAGATTGTCACTATATCCCCACTGCAGTTCCGGCGGCAACAGTCGGCGACAGAAAGTACTCTTGTTGTAACCTTGTTTGGAAATGAGAAGCGGAGCCACCGAGTTGCCGTATTGGCGATGGGAATAGCCGCGCCACTGGTCCACCATACTCAGGAACCAGGTGTAAAACCAGTCTGCCCAGTGGGGGTTGGCGGTAGGCACCGTGCGGGCCAAGGCACGGATATGGTCCTTTCCATCCCATTTGTCGTAGCACTGGAAGAGATATTCCTCTATCGGATTATAGTTTTTGATATAATCAGACTCCAGAAAATTTCGTACATCCTTGATGCTCACACGGATATCAGCCAGCTGCACCTCCAGCGTCATGCGCTTCTGCACTCTGGGTTCCACAGGTCGGTAGCCATACCATCCCTTATCCTTCGGCAGATATTCCACATATTTCATCACCGTGTTGTATCTGAAATCATATCTGTTTTCCAGTAGTTGCATCATGCTCACGATGTTGCTTCTTACGCTGTTCTTATCCTCTTTTTTGTTGTCATTTTCTTCAGCAGTTTCGGAATCAGCCAGCATCTGCTGATTATTTCCCGTGCTTGAAGTAAGATTTTGAGAACGTGCATGGCTATCAATCTTCATCGCCACCGCCTTGCTGTTGAAATAAGGCTTCGCATCAAGCGTCATCATGAAACTGTTGTGAATCGAAGGCTCTTGGGATAGGGTAGAGCCAGCCTCGATAGATGGTTTCGGACCATCTACAAGAATGGAAGCCTTGACAATGGCCTGATATACAGGGAAAATCTGCTGGTAGGCGATGCGATAGAGAAGTTCTGCATCCGCTTCTGATGTAGGCAAGGAATCATTTTCGTCCTGGAATTTTATCAGAACGATAACCGTCTTTCCGTCGGCGCCAGTGATGGCAGCAAGGGTAGAAGGCAGGATAGCTACTGATCGCTTAACGCCCTCCACACCATCCACATCGGTGATGTTACCAAATTTCAGCAGCAGGATGCCATTGAAAGCCTTCATCTTCAGGTTGTTGTTTTCGTCTTTGGCGAATTCTGCAGCGGGATAGATATGCATCCATTTCGGCATATCCTTGTAGCCTTCATAGTTGTTGCTAAGATACGGAACGCTTTTGCGGAAGTGGGTGATAGTCAGTTTGCTATCATCTCTTGCGAATCGTTCCATCAGCTTCTCCATCGTCTTGGTGCTTACGAGGAGCTGCTTCTTATTATTTGTATGTACGATAGTTACCTTCATTGTATTTCTGGTTAATGGTTAAGTGTTAACTGTAAATTGTAAACTATAAACTCTTTTCAGTGTTGCCCAAAACGATCCCCGATATTTGGGCACTCATTGCCCGCCTTATGGGCACTTGTTGCCCAGTACTTGTTCTGTGGATGCCCGCTTGGTGGGCTGTGGATGCCCGTGTAACGGGCATGGTAGGATCAGCTAGTGGGCACAGAGGGAACATCTGATGAACTGAAAAAGTAGAACAATAAATTCTTGGAAAGATTAGCTATTCGTGAAGTCAATCTCTTCAGAGAAGTGTTCGAATTCAACGTCTTTATATCCGTATCTGGCGAAGAGCTGTTTGATATATTTCTGTTGTTCCGGGAGGAGTTTCAGTTGTCCCAGTTTGTAACGGTAGTATTGTCCTTTGCTACCGAGGTAGTCTCTCATTTCGGCGCGCAATGCAGGTGCGTCTTTCACTTTCATTTCGGCAAATAGTTTGTCGAATCCCCATGCCATTTTCACGACACGCAGCGGAGCGAAGTACTCGCATTTCCCATTTTTCAGGGCATTTGGGAAGATGGCACTTCCTCTATCAGTTTCCTCGTTTTTATAGAGGCCGGATAGATAGTGGATACACTTGTCTTTCATCGGACATGGTTCGGTGAAGCAATAGGTGATGAGGCTAGGTACGTTTCCGTATTCGAAAGCCTTTTTCAAAAGTTCCTTTTCATCCATAGTTGCTATGTTTTTGGTAAAAATTTCTATTATAACGAGAAAAATGGGTATTTATTGCCCGAAAACAGCACTTTTTTATATGTTTTTGTAGCTTATTTCCGCTTAATAATAGCATTTTTCTGCTTCTTATTAGTGTTTTTATGATGCATTTCCATAATTTTATGATACTTCTATGATACTTCTTTCGCTATTTTTAGAGAAGTCTCATTCTGTAAAACCATCTGAATGTTAGATATATAACATTAGGCTTTATATAAATAATGAGACTTTGATACTTTTTTTGAGAAAAAACATTTATACGTATGCGCGCGTTAAATCCTTGCTAATATAAATTTGGTCTTTACGAAACTGAAATTTCATTGAGAAGGAAACTGGATTTTATTCCTGTGTAGGATTTGCTTAATGAATAAAGCGTAGAATCCTGCTGGCATCACTGCCAGCAGGATTCTACGCTTTCCC
>JAIJUV010000326.1 GCA_022732315.1 Prevotella sp. | reverse complement strand
GATGAACTTGACAAGTGGCTGGAGACTAACCGAAAGAATCCTGTACCTCTCACAGCAGAGGAGGAGAATGCAGCCATTCTTGCAGGAAACAAGCGCAAGCCGAAACCCTTAAACTGGTGATGTCATGACTTATATAGGATGTATGAACCAATTGTGGCGTTCCGCTATGATGTCGCCAATGCCAGCCAGTGAAATAGCTCTGTTTGCGTACCTTGTGAACGAGAGCAACAAGCGGTATTGGAAAATGCCGTTTGTGTGTTCCACTACCAGGATATGCGATGATTTGCGCCTTTCAAGACAAACAGTCATTACAGCACGGAAACACCTTGCCGAGCGTAAACTTATCTCTTTTATTGAGGGGAAATCACGCCATGTACCGTCCAAATACACAATGCTTGAATGGACGGATGATTTGACAAATAACTTAACAGATGGTTTGACGCATGACTTGACACTTATAAAAGATAAAGACAAAGAACTTTTTATAAGGAAGTCGAGTGAAAATTTCAACAGTAAAAAAGAACGTAAAAATGGATTTAGTAAGCAAAAAGAGAATCGTAGAATATGTTCAGTTCCTACAGAAGGGGCGGACTATGATAGCACGTTTTAGATTGCCCGTGAACGAAGATAAAGCGTATGAACTTCTGTTGGCAGCGGTAATTGCAGAGGTGCAGTTCCGTCATCGAAAATTTGTTTATAACGAGTTCATTGATGGTCAGCTTAGACAGATAGCCAAATGGCTCACCACTGGTTCTTCCAAATTTGGAATGGTGCTTTGCGGTGGATGCGGTAACGGCAAGACCACAATGCTCAAAGCTTTGCGAAACCTTATAAGCCGTTTGCAAATCCGCAGACCGACGGCAGCCCCTGGAAGTTCCTATGGTGCTTGTTATGGTTTGACCATTGTTGACGCTTTGCAGATTGCCCAACTCTGCAAGACCAATCACACGAAGTATCTTGAACTGGTACAAGATGACATGCTTGCTATTGATGATTTGGGTACCGAGCCGGTTGAGGTAATGGACTACGGCAACATCATAACTCCAATCATTGACCTGCTGACAAAGAGATACGAAGCCCAGCTTTTCACCATTGTGACAACGAATCTTGACCCGAAGGACATTCGCAAACGCTATGGAGATAGAATTGCAGACCGCCTCAATGAGATGATGGAGAAGATAGTCTATCGTAATCCTACTTATCGAATGGATGAGATACAGACTGATGGAATGAGTTAGTTAGGACTTGCTTGATAGGAGTGACGGACTTCAATGCAAAGCAACAAACTGCGTGCCGTTAGATGTTCCACCGCCAAGCGTCTCTGACATGGAACTGGAGGCAGAAGCCAGAAGGCAATTCTTCAAAGAACAGATGGAAGCTGAGGATGCCCCACAATTGCTGTTGCTTGGGTAATTTGAGAACCGTTATACAACAAGTCTGTGAACTGGTGCAACCGCAGTGCATAGCGTGCTTGTGCGTAAACTCTGACAGCAGTGCTATGCAAGAAATACCAATGTCATACAAACGCACTTCGTTTGTCCGTATGCCAATGGACTTCTTGAACGCTCGCAAGCTCGCATTGGGTTGCACACTTTTATAGAAGCAATACTTGGTATGAATAAGAAAAATATAGAAAAGGAAGCACCGAAATACACGAGCCGCCTGATAGTAAGGCTGACACCGCAACTCCATAAGGAGATAGCGGAATATGCTGCTCTTTGCGGACTGACCACAAGCGCATACGCACGCAAGCGGTTGGAGGGCAAATACCCCAAACAACGCTTGACTGACAAAGAAATGGAGGCTTTGAACAGCCTTTCGGATGCCAGGGGCGATATACAGAAATTGTTCGGCTTCCTCAAAGGTCGTCCGCTTACGGAACGTGAGAACATTCTCCGCAGCGAAATCTTCATGAAACGATGGAGAACAAGTGCAGAGGTAATCTTGAACCGCATGATTGAGATAGAGAAATACTTAACACAATAGAACATACGACATATATGATAGCAAAAGCAAAGGTAATAAGTCATGGTGCAAATGCCATACGTTACTCAGTAGATAAGGACAAGGCGGAGATAGTAAAGACCAATCTCTTGTCCGATGATATTTCCCCAACGGCAATGTGGGCGAGAATGCTTGCCTTGCAGAAGAAGTTTGAGGACAAGTTGAACCGTTATCATCCACTCAAACGTAACATGATACGTATCGAGGTTTCCCCAACCTCGGAGGAAACGCAAGGTTGGACGATGGAGGGCTGGGAGAGGTTGGCGGATGACTTTATCCGTGAGTTTGATGCTGTTGACCTTTCAGCCAAGTCGAAGCGCAAGAGTGCAAAGGCAACCAACCTCAAAGACAGCCAGTATGTAGTTGCACTCCATCGTGACAGCAAGAGTGGCATTATGCACCTTCACATTGATGCGAACCGCATAGACATAAGGGGCAATGTGAATGATGCCCATTATATCTATGAGAGAGCGATGGCTGCTGCCGCCAAGGTTGGGCAACAGCGTGGATGGAAAGATGCCCAAGAGGTAAGCCGCCAAAATAAGGAAGTGATAACCAATGATTGTCTTTCCGTTTTGACTAAGATGCCGTACTTTGATTGGGAACTATACACAAA
>JAIJUV010000325.1 GCA_022732315.1 Prevotella sp. | reverse complement strand
CTTGACACGGTGGAGGAAAACCTCGAAGTCTTGCGGCAGCAGGGCAAGAACGTGTCGCGGGCGATGCTGAAAGGGCTGGAGAAGCGCAAGCACAACCTTGTGGCGAAGCTGGAGAAGGTGGAACACGCTATCAAGTCCCGCACGGATGATGTGGTGGACTTCAAGCAGATGGGCATCGACCACATCTTCATTGACGAGAGTCACCAGTTCAAGAACTTGACTTTCAACACCCGTCATGACCGTGTGGCGGGATTGGGAAACTCGGAAGGAAGCCAGAAGGCCCTGAATATGCTCTTTGCCATCCGTACCATACAGGAACGCACGGGCAAGGACTTGGGGGCTACGTTCCTTTCGGGCACGACCATTTCCAACAGTCTGACGGAACTGTACCTGCTCTTCAAATACCTGCGCCCCAACGAACTGGAACGGCAGGACATCCGCTGTTTCGATGCTTGGGCTGCCATCTTCGCCAAAAAGACGACCGATTTTGAGTTCAACGTAACGAACAATATCGTTCAGAAGGAGCGTTTTCGCTATTTCATCAAGGTGCCGGAGCTTGCCGCCTTCTACAACGAGATTACCGACTACCGCACGGCGGAGGATGTAGGTGTGGACAGACCAAACAAGAATGAGATACTGCACCACATACCGCCCACACCGGAGCAGGAGGACTTCATACAGAAGCTGATGCAGTTTGCCAAAACCGGCGATGCCACTCTGCTTGGCAGGTTACCCCTGTCGGAAACGGAGGAAAAGGCGAAGATGCTCATCGCCACCGACTACGCGAGAAAGATGGCTCTTGATATGCGCATGATAGACCCGAACTACGAGGACCATCCCGACAACAAGGCAAGCCATTGTGCCAAGATGATTGCAGAGTATTACCACAAGTACGAGGCGCACAAGGGTACGCAGTTCGTGTTCTCCGACTTGGGGACATATCAGCCGGGGGAAGGATGGAACGTGTACAGCGAGATAAAACGCAAGTTGGTGGAGGATTACGGCATACCGGCAAGTGAGGTGCGCTTCATTCAGGAGTGTAAGACGGATAAGGCTCGTAAGGCGGTGATAGATGCCATGAACGCCGGGACGGTGCGCGTGCTGTTCGGCTCCACAAGTATGCTCGGAACGGGCGTGAATGCGCAGAAAAGATGTGTCGCCATCCATCACCTTGATACACCGTGGCGACCGTCCGACCTGCAACAGCGTGACGGACGGGGTGTTAGAGCCGGGAACGAGATTGCCAAGCATTTTGCCGAGAACAACGTGGATGTCATCATCTACGCGGTGGAAAAGTCGCTGGACAGCTACAAGTTCAATCTGCTGCACTGCAAGCAGACGTTCATATCGCAGCTCAAAAGTGGAGCGATGGGCGCACGTATCATCGACGAGGGAGCAATGGACGAAAAATCGGGTATGAACTTCTCGGAGTATATGGCGTTGCTCTCCGGCAATACCGACCTTTTGGATAAGGCGAAATTAGAGAAGCGTATCGCCTCGCTCGAAGGGGAACGCAAGTCGTTCAACAAGGGCAAGCGCGATTCGGAGTTCAAGCTGGAATCCAAGACGGGAGAACTGCGCAACAACACGGCTTTCATCGAAGCCATGACGGAAGACTGGAACCGTTTTCTTTCCGTTGTGCAGACTGATAAGGAAGGCAGCCGCCTTAATCTTGTCAAGGTGGACGGCGTGGATTCAACGGATGAGAAGGTCATCGGTAAGCGTTTGCAGGAAATCGCCAAGAACGCCACGACTGGTGGACTGTACAAGGCTGTCGGGGAACTTTACGGCTTTCCGATAAAGGTGGTCAGCGAGAGGACACTCAAAGAAGGTCTGGAGTTCACCGACAACCGCTTCGTGGTGGAGGGCAACTACAAGTACACCTACAACAACGGGCATCTGGCGATGGCAGACCCGATTGCTGCCGCACGAAACTTTCTGAACGCATTGGAGAGGATTCCGACCATCATCGACCAGTACAAGTCTAAGAACGAAGTGCTGGAAAAGGAGATTCCGCAGTTGCAGGAGATAGCGGGCAAGGTGTGGAAGAAGGAGGACGAGCTGAAACAGCTGAAGTCCGAACTCGCCGCACTGGACCGCAAGATACAGCTTGAGCTGGCTCCGGCTCAGGAAAACACGGAAGAGAACCGGCAAGGCAACGAGAAAAAACAGACGGAACAACAGCCGGAAAGCCCGCACGTGGACTTTGTACGCAGTCATTTAATTATAGGGAGACCCGGTTTATCGGAATCCAAAGGTGTAAAACTTTAATATCGAAGTCTTGACAGAAAAAGCCAGTGGTTGAATTTTTCACCACTGGCTTTAATTCTAATAATTTTTCAATCTAATATGACCGAATCTATAACGTTAAATCATAGATTATGTGTCTATTTGTGAAGAAAAAGACGTAACTTTGTATCAAAATCAAATAAGCATAACAATGGAGCCATCTATATCTATATACAGTTTTTCACTTTATACCGCACTGCCGTTGATGTTATTCTTCGGCTTTTATTTTTTGTTTGCAAAGACTCCTGAAAAGAAAATTTTCAAGAATTATCTCCGCTCCCGACAGATTATGGGTATAGCTATGCTGCTGCTTTCGGCAAATTATTCGGTACAT
>JAIJUV010000324.1 GCA_022732315.1 Prevotella sp. | reverse complement strand
GTTAGCGAAGTGAGCGATGAGAGAGATAGAACCGGAAGTAGCATCGATGACACCACTCATCTTGACTACCTTACCTGGGTGATTATAGATAGAACCGTCAGCCAACTGCAACTTAACTGCTGGGAATGCGGCGATAGCAGCCTGAACACTACCGTTGGTCTTAGACATGCTCAAGATCTGAGACTCAGAAAGTGAGAAGAACACTTCCATGGTGCTGATGTTGGAAACAGTGGTCAAAGCCTGACCAGAAGCGCTTACCAAAGCACCTACCTTGAAAGGAAGGCTACCTACTACACCTGCAGAAGGGCTGGTAACGGTACACCAAGCCAACTGCTCGCGGGCTGAAGCCAGAGAAGCCTCAGCCTGAGCCACCTGTGCCTTGGCTGTAGCCAAGCCATTGGCTGCGGTAGAAAGCTCATATTCACCGATAATCTTGCTATCATACAACTTCTTGTTGTTCTGGTAAGTCAACTTGGCAGTATTAGCCTGCGCCTTAGCTGTATTCACAGCGGCAGCTGCAGAACGAACGGCAGCCTGATAAGTCTCGCTATCGATAGCGAACAATGGCTGACCAGCTGAAACAGTCTGACCCTCATGCACATAAACCTTAGTAATGAAGCCAGAAACCTTAGGACGAACCTCTACATCCTGAATACCCTTGATGGTAGCAGGATAGGTAGTCTGCAATGCGGCACTGGAAGTGCCGATGGTAGCCACGGCAAACTCATCATCGCCGAAGTCTGGTAAACCACCCTTCTTACTTCCACCACATGATGTCAAAGTTGCGAGTACACAGACTGCTGCAACGAACAAAACGTTTTTAATTTTCATACCTATTTTTATATTATAATTTATTATTTTTGTCATACCTTAAATATACATACCGCCCTCTGGCGGAAACTCTAAACTGATTTTGAGTTTTAAAACGCTGCAAAATTACTAATAATATATGAATAACGGCTCGCAAGGAGCCGTTATTTAACAAAAATTATTCTCTATTTAAGTTTTCTACCATAGCCAAGCCCATATCCTGGGCCTTCTTCATCAGAAGTTCCATCAAAGGTTCCCGCTCGTTTGCCACTCTGTTATCCAGTACGGCATCCTTCAGATACTGCTTCAAGGTTCCCACTTCGCGGCATGGCTTGAGCTGGAACATCTCCATGATTTCGTTGCCGTCAATACAAGGCTGAAGCAATCGCTTGTAGTCGCGCTCCTGCAAGTCTGCCAGCTTCTCGCGCACCATCTTGAAGTTATCCAGGAACTTCTGCTTGCGCACCTGGTTCTTGCTGGTGATATCAGCCTCGCAAAGCGTCATCAGGTCGTTGATATCATCACCCGCATCGTTCAGCAGTCGGCGAACCGCACTATCCGTCACCTCCTCATCGGCTATCACGATAGGACGCATGTGGAGTTCCACCAGTTTCTGCACGTACTTCATCTTCGCATCCATCGGAAGCTTCATACGGCGGAAGATGCCTGGAATCATCTTGGCACCTATTATATTATGACTGTGGAACGTCCAACCGATATTGTTGTCCCAGCGCTTGCTCTTCGGTTTGCCGACATCGTGGAAGAGTGCCGCCCAGCGGAGCCAGAGGTTATCGCTGTGCTTGCACACATTCTCCAAAACCTCCATCGTATGGTCGTAATTGTTCTTATGTGCTCTGCCATTGCGGGTTTCCACCTTATCCATCGCCACCAGTTCGGGCAGGATGAGGTCGAGCAGACCGGTATCCTTCAGATAATAAAATCCGATGCTTGGGTGCTTAGAGAGCATAATCTTGTTCATCTCGTCGCAGATGCGCTCGCCGCTGATAATCTTCAGTCGGTCGGCATTGCGGGAGAGTGCCTCGTAGGTTTCATCCTCTATCTGGAAGTTGAGCTGGGTGGCAAAGCGCACACAGCGCATCATGCGGAGCGGGTCGTCAGAGAAGGTGACATCCGGGTCAAGCGGAGTAGCAATGATGCCGTCTTCCAAGTCATAGACGCCATCAAAAGGGTCGACGAGTTCTCCAAAACGGTCCTTGTTCAGGCACACCGCCATGGCATTGATGGTGAAGTCACGACGGTTCTGGTCGTCCTCCAGGGTTCCATCTTCAACAATCGGTTTGCGGGAATCGCGGTTGTAGCTCTCCTTTCGGGCTCCCACGAACTCCACTTCTGTATCCTTATACTTTACCTGTGCTGTTCCGAAATTGCGGAACACTGAGAGATGCGCCTTCTTTCCGAGCATCTTCTTCAAGGTGGAAGCCACCTCAATGCCGCTGCCCACGACAACGACATCAATATCATTGGAAGGTCGTTCCAGGAAGAGGTCACGCACATATCCACCTACCACATAACATTCCACAGACAGCTCGTCTGCCGCCTCTGAAATCTTATGAAAAATATCCTTATCCAGTATCTGTGCCAGTTCGGCATTGGTCAAATTTCTCATACTCTTTTTTCTTTCGGGGTGCAAAGTTACTGCAAAATATGTAAAATACAAAATAAATATTTGGCTATTTCATAATAAATGCGTAAATTTGCACCGAATTTCGAAATTATTATGGCAGATTTATTGAAAACAGAACAGCAGTTTAAGGATGTCATGAGTGAATGCAGGACATTATTTGAGAAGAAGCT
>JAIJUV010000323.1 GCA_022732315.1 Prevotella sp. | reverse complement strand
TAGTACTTATCAAGATATGAGTAATGTGCATCAGCAAAATAAGACGCCAATCTTGCCTCTCTCTGCTCATATTCAGGATCTTCCCACTTACCGGCTGTAGAAAGTTTATTCATTCCCAAAGATGCGAATGGGAAATCATAACCAGTATAATGGTCAGAATAATATGATTTCTTCTGCATCTCTTGACCCAACATCACAGATACATTATGCATATCGTTAAACGTTTTATTCCATCCCAAGACATTGTTCCAAGTGATGGTAGTAGAACGCGAATTGAACTGATCACCATAACCATTGTAATCTTCCATTCCCTGTGGATCGTAAATAGCAGACATATATTGATACTCACGATAGTTCATGATATTTACACCTAAGTTTGTACGGAAATAAATACCATTCCAAATATCAACTTGCACGTATGGATTCAAGTTCAATGTCTCATTGCGACTTTCGTATACATTACCCAACTTATCTGCAAGAGCAAGAGGATTATATAAGCCATAAGTACAACCATAGTACTTGCCTTCCTCATCATGAGTTGGATAGAATGGTTGCATCATAGAAATCGCAGCGGTCATAGTATTACTCATTGCACCTGCAGTTGACTGACTTGAACCATTCTTAATAGAGAAGGCATAGTTAGCATTAGCACCTACAGCAAAGCGACCGAACTTGCTCTCCACATTGACACGACCAGAATATCTCTTAAAGTCAGAAGCAATTACCAAACCCTTAGTATCGAGATAACCAGCACTGATATAGAAACCTGTCTTGCCAGTTTTACCCTGAGCACTGATGTTATAGTCTTGGTAATAACCATGGCGAGTAACCTCATCTATCCAATTGGTAGATCTCTTACCATCCCACTCATAATATTCTGTCAAGAAAGCTTTTGCATCAGCAATATTGCTGTATTGTCCTGCAGCAACACGACCTTGTGCATACAAATTCATAGTCTGCTCTGCATTGGCATAGTCCATATTGTTATTGGCCATAGAAGTAAAGCCTTGCTTGATATCAACATTGATATTCAACTTGCCTTCTGTGCCTTTCTTGGTGGTAATAACAATCACGCCATTGGCTGCACGAGCTCCATAAATAGCAGTTGCAGCAGCATCCTTTAAAACAGTAACCGTCTCAATATCCTCTGGGTTTACAGAAGCCATAGGATCCAGGTAGTTACCCTCGCCAGTGTATGTACCTTCCTTATCAGAGTTCATTGGCATACCATCGATTACATACAATGGCTGAGTACCTGAACTGATAGAAGAACGTCCACGTACATAGATAGAACCCCATGTACCAGGCTGACCTGTAGAGTTGTTCATCTGAATACCAGACACATTACCCTCAAGTGCCTTCACAAAGTTGGCATCACTCTTCTTTTCAATCTGTGAGCCATTCAGCAAAGAAGCTGCACCAGTAAAAGAGGCTTTCTTTTGGACACCATAACCAGTTACAACCACCTCATCAAGGGTCTTTTGGTCTGCACGTAGTTCAATCTGAACCTTATTACCCTTAATTGTAACTGTTTTGTCTTCCATTCCCATGTAAGAAACCTTCACTGTATTCTTACCCTGAGGAAGAACGATAGAAAAGTTACCGTCTACATCGGTAACAGCACCGGTATTAGTACCAACAATCTTGATTGATGCACCAATAACTGGCTCACCATCCTCTGAAGCTACTACCTTACCGGTAACAGATGTTTGGGCAAAGGCTACTCCACAACTGAGAATTGCCCCCCCCCACAAATAAAGCGATTCTTTTAAACATAATCTCTCTCTTTATTAGATAATAATTAATAAATTTATAATAATCGGCTGCAAAATTAGATTTTTTTTCGGATATTTGCAAATATTTTGAAAGAAAAATTTAATAACGTACATAAAAAAGTCTGTTTTTAACACTTCTACCTTGTCATATTGCAACAAAAAGGATATTTTTGCTGCAATAAGGCTATAATTTGTAAGAACAGAAATAATAAGGTTCTTAAGTTATCTATACCGGCATCTGCCGGGTAAGACGTATTGCTTAAATACGTAGAACAAATAGATTAAATTGTCACAGTTCTACGATTCATCGGTTCTAACAATTAGTTCCGTTCGGTTGACGGCAGTTGCCAACAAGGTTGCTGACATATGTCAATAACTCTGTTGGCATATGTCAGGAACCTTGTTGGCATATGTCAGGAACCTTGTTGGCATATGTCGACAACTCTGCTGGCATATGTCAGGAACCCTACAAATCTAATTCCTCAGACCAACAGATACGTTATCTATAAGCATAAGATATATCTGTTTCAGACTTATTATCTGCAAAGAATAAATAGAATATCATACTGACTGCAGGGAGCGGAATACTTGACATACCACAAAAAAGAAAACGTTTACGGCACTTTTTAGTTAAAAAATTTGGGTATATTGCACATTTTTCGTAATTTTGCGCACGATTTCAACGACTAGAACAAAACAAAGTGGTTTTACACCTTATTATATATATAGAGAATGATATATGTAGGGGATTGTCGTTAGTATAAACAAAAGTATTAAGATAACAATGACTCACAATTTGTTAAAAGGCAAGCGTGGCATCATCTTCGGTGCACTCAATGAGGAATCAATCGC
>JAIJUV010000322.1 GCA_022732315.1 Prevotella sp. | reverse complement strand
GCCGATGTGGTTTTCCTGGATGAAATTTGGAAGGCGGGTCCTGCTATCCAGAACACGCTCCTCACGGTGATTAATGAGAAAATCTTCAGAAATGGCAATCGCGAAATGCATCTTCCGCTGAAACTTCTCGTGGCGGCTAGTAATGAGCTTCCGGCTAAGGGAGAAGGACTGGAGGCGCTTTGGGACCGATTCGTGATTAGAATAGAGAGCCGACCGATTAAGCTGGAGAAGAATTTCCGTGCTATGCTGCTGGAATCTCACGCAGATTTCTCTCGTTCTACAAGGGCTTTGGGTCACGCAGATTTCTCTGGTTCCACAGGGGTTTTAGGTCACGCAGATTTCGCAGATAACGCAGATTCTTCTGGGTCTATGGGGAAATCTGGTTCCACGGATTTCTCTGATTCCACGGATTTTTCTGATTTGAAGATTACTGCTGAGGAGTATGCTGAATGGGCGGAGAAAATCTGTAAGATTGGCGTGAAGGAGGAGGTGCTTGATGCAATTTCCGCCATCCGTAAATCTCTGAGAGCCGTGAATGTGGATGAGGCTGCCGAGCGCAGAAATATCTATGTGAGCGACCGCCGATGGAAAAATATCGTCCGTCTGCTTCGCACTTCGGCCTTCATGCAGGATAGGGAAGAGGTGGATATCTGCGATCTGCTTCCTATCTACCATTGTCTGTGGCAGGAACCGGAAGAGCGGGATGCTATCCGAAGCATCGTAATCCGGGCACTCTTTTCTCCTTTTGCAGAAAAACTGGTGGAGATGAAGAATGCGCTTGCCGAGGATATTAAGTATCATCGGGTTCGCAGGAATCCTGAGGATGGCAGAGATTACGAGGGGGAAATCGAAACCCTTTCGGATGGCTTGACTTCGCTGGAAAGGCAGTTGGGCGAGAATCTCTTCGTGTCTTCGGATGATAAGGCTGAAATTTCGTCCTATCTCCGTGATTTCTATAAGGAGTTGGCGTTTACCCGACAGGATACGATGAAACTTTATGAGGTTTAATCGCCTCCTATTACTTATACATTATTATATAGAAGACTCAAAACATTATGGACGAACAGAAAATATTGACTCCTGAGTTGGAGGCTCGTGTTCACCAGGCGGTGGAGATTTTTATGCAGGGCTATGGCTGTTGCCAGTCGGTGGTGGCTGCCTTTGCCGATTTGTATGGTCTTGATGATGAGATGGCAAAGCGCATTGGTGCCGGCTTCGGTGGTGGAGTTGGCAGAATGAGAATGATGTGCGGAGCTGTTTCGGGCATTGTGGTGCTCGTGGGCTTGGATTGCGGACAGACCGAGGGGGATGACCGCGAGGGAAAGTCGGCCTGCTACAAGGTGGTGCAGGATTTGTTAGCCAAATCGAAGGAGCAGAATGGCAGTATCATCTGTGCCGAGATTCTGGGCTTGAAGGGTCATGAAAAGGCGCAATCCAGCTATGTGGCTTCGGCAAGAACGGCAGAATACTACAAGTCTCGCCCTTGCGCAGCCAAAGTGGAGAGTGCCGCAAGAATCTTCGCAGAATATCTGATGGAGAAAATGGAGAAAGAGATGGCTTAGTCTTCCTATAATATATAAGAAGCTTTTTACCAATTTGGTAAAAATATCGGATAAGATGAAATACCAGAATAACAAGGATTTGGCGGAAGCACAGTATTATTTGAAGATGCTGGACGACTTCTGCAAGTCGGGGCAGGTGAAGATTCCTGATCCGACTGGCTCCGTCATGCCTTGGAATTTGAAGGAAGACCCGCTGAAGGATTATCTCATTCATCTCTTTACCCTGAAAGTGACGATTCCGGAAACTGGTGAAGAGGTGCAGAAATTCATGCGACAGGTGGTGAATAGTAAGATCAAGAGCAAGGTATTCTATGATTGTGTGGGAAAGTTCATCGTAGAATGCGTTCATCACATGCGATTCCAACGCCAACGTGCCTGGACGGAAAGTCATCGGGCAGATGATGTGCTCGACTGGACTCCCTTTAAGAGAATGGATGAGCAGGTGTGGCTTCCGCTCATCAACCAGTTGGAGCAGGAACACCGGGAGGATGGATTCGATAAGTCTTTCTTCCTGAAACTGATGGCTGGCGATGGAGCTTCGAAACCCGAAAACTGGGAGCGACTGGTTAGAGACTGGAAGGTGTGCATTGACCATCAGGTATTGAACAAACTGAAGGATTTTATTTCTCTCCGTCAGAATAACTTCGAAACGGGATTGGTTCGCATGATGGATCAGATAACCCGCAACATGAAGACGAAGGGCGTTTCGGAGCAGCGAGCCGTACAGGCCTGGGAACTGATGACGAACGGATGGACGGAAACGGAGTTTGAACGCCGCTTGAACCAGGTGAAGATTCAGGATAAATATCCGGAAATCAAGGAGATTGTGGCGAAGATGGGTCGTGTGGCAGATGCCAACGGCAAAGATAGGCTCACCATCGCTTCGGGGGTGGAGATGAAGATGGAGCATTCCGCAGGAAGCGACATCGAGGGCATTACCGTGGGTGATAATCTCAATTCGCTTCTTCCTCTGGAGTTGGTGCAATACAGCGATGAGGATATGGAGGGGCTTTTTATCTATAAGTATCGAACCCGCAGGCTTCAGACTTTCCGTTATAAGAGCGAAATGTCGAA
>JAIJUV010000321.1 GCA_022732315.1 Prevotella sp. | reverse complement strand
ATGCCCGTAATCTGCAGGTCATCAAGATTCAGGCAGATGGTACCGGTAAGATTCTCCTGCTCACCAAAGATAAGAACCTGCTTCTTGCAGAAACATTAAAGGATGGAAGCATCCGTATCCAGACGCTGGTAGATGCCCGGAAGTATATCAATACGTTCAATTATCAGTTGCGCCAGGATGTGGTACAGCTGAAGGCTTCGCGTGCCAACTATGTAGGAAAGAATTATCAGATTTATTCCGTTCCTGTTACTGCGAAAAACAGGAAGTGGACGCTCGGCATGTGGCAGCAGTATTTCGCCCGTAAATCGAAGGAACATTTTGTTTATCATACCCCGAACGGATGTGTGTGGCAGTTGGATGAGTCGCATACCGCCCTGGTGTGCCGTAATCCGAAGACCGGATGGGAGCGCCGTTATCCGGTTTCGGGCGTAGGTAAGGTGGTGGAGCCTAAGTTCATCGCCACCTCTCATCATGGTTACTTCTATCTTTCCGGTGCTGGCGAAATTATCTATATTGATCCGCAGACGATGGAAGGCGTTAACCTGGCTTTCCTTCCTAAGTTCCAAGACCATAAGCCAGATAGCCACTTCTTGCACATGAACCTGGACAAGGACGGACTGTTGTGGCTCACTTCTGCTGATAATGGCATTTACCGTGTCAGTTTCACCCCCAACCAGTTCCGTGTCATCCCTTTGCCGGATGGTGATAAGAGTGGAGTGAAAGCCATCTGTCAGTTGAAGAATGGTGATGTGCTGGTGGGTGCCCGCAGCAAGAATGTTTATCTGTTGGATATGCAGGGCAGGGTGAAGCAGGTATTCGATTATGCCCATCATCAAATCGGCAGCATTTATCATGCCATGTATGATGACAGGCAGAATCTCTGGCTCTCTACCAAGGGAGACGGATTGGTAAAACTGACTCCCGATGCCTCCAGACCAATAGGGTATCGCATCGCTCATTACCGTCATGATGCCCGGGATCCTTATTCCATCAGCGGCAACAATGTCTATATGACCTGCCAGGATTCCCACCATCGCATCTGGGTGGCTACCCTGGATGGAGGTCTTAATCTGCTGGAGGAACAAGGTGGAAAGGTATGTTTCTATAATAAATATCATGGTATGAAGAACTATCCGGGTTACGGACTCTATATGGATGCTCGCAACCTGATAGAGGACAGTCATGAAAGAATGTGGGTAGGAACGATGGACGGACTGATGTCTTTCAAGACAGATTTCAAATCGGTAGGCGACCTGCGCTTCGAGACTTATCGCAATACCGATATCAATACCCGTGCCAATAGTGACATCTACGGACTTTACAAAGATAACAGCAGGCAGGTTTGGATGTGTACCTTTGGTGGAGGTCTGAGTCGTCTGGATGGTTTTGATGAAGTGACGCATCTGCCTATCCTTACTTCTTTGGGAGCAAAGGAAGGTTTGCATAATGATGTCATCATTTCGATTTTAGAGGATAAGATGGGACGCCTTTGGCTGGTAAATGCCGATGGCTTGTCGTGCTATGATTATCAATCAGATCGCATCCAGCATTTCGACAATTCCGACGGTTTCCCTGATGTCCAGCTTGAGGAATCTTCTGCGGCTTTGATCCAGAATGGGGAGATATGGCTGGGGTGCAAGGAAGGAATCCTTGCTTATCAGCCGGAACGTATCCATACCACCCGTCTGCAATATCCTATATATATAATAGGTGGAGAGGTGAACAACCGCGACATCCGCAGTTACAATCAGCCAGCCATCTTGGAGAAATCGATGGTTTATACCGATCATCTCACCCTGCGTCATTCCCAGTCGATGTTCACTCTGGAGTTTGCTGCCCTGAATTTCTGCAATCCGGAGCGCATCAGCTACCGTTACCGGCTGAAGGGTTACGACCATGATTGGCATTATGCCGGCAAGAACCGTCTGGCTTCCTATACCAATGTGCCGTCGGGAACCTATCAGTTTATCGTAGAGGTAATGGATGCCACCAATCCTGATTCTCACAGCACGAGAGAGTTGACCATCACCATTCTTCCACCCTGGTGGGCTACGTGGTGGGCTTATCTCATCTACATCATTCTGATATCCGTAGCCAGCTACTATGCTTTCCGCTATGCGAAGTATCAGATTCGGCTGAAGAACAATATCTACATCCAGAACCAGCTGGCAGAGTATAAGCGCAAGTTTAATGCCGAACAGCAGGATAAGCAGTTTGCCGACAAGGTGCGCCGGTTTATGGAAGCCAACCTGACCAATGCCGATTTCGAGATAGATATGCTGGCACAGGAATTGGGAATGAGCCGTTCAGCCTTCTTCAAGAAGACGAAGGCTGTGATGGGCTGTTCGCCAAGCGATATGGTGAAGGATTTCAAACTGAGTCATGCCGTAGAATTGCTGAAGCATTCCGGCCAGAGTATCACAGATGTAGCCTACTGTTGCGGCTTCACCGATGTGGGCTATTTCGGAAAGTGTTTCCGTAAGAAATATGGCATGTCACCAAGAGAGTATGTAGCGCAGCAGGAGAGTGAAATAAAAAAATATAGTTTTTTATAAAAAATCTCAAAAAAGGTGATTACAGCGTGAACCAATGTGCGTCTTTTAGGCAATTGAAACAAACAAATTAAATGTTGACTAATCATTTTTACCT
>JAIJUV010000320.1 GCA_022732315.1 Prevotella sp. | reverse complement strand
AGTTGGCTGATGGTGAAGGCGCTGCCAGCTATCAGTAATCCGGATGAGGAGAACGCCATTTCGCTGATGTCTGCCATCTACGCCAATACCATCACCACCCATATCCAGAAGACTCTCTCTTTGGATAATCATTCTCAGAAGAATCTCTCTCAGGAGAGCAACCGCCTGCAGAATCAGGTGGAGAAGCTGAAGAAGTTGCAGAACCCTAACGGTTCCTTCTCCTGGTGGAAAGGCATGAAGGGCAGCCGGTATATGACTACATCGGTAGCCGAAATGATGGTTCGATTGAATGCCATCGCAGGTGTGCAGAAATCCACCGCCCGGATGCTGACTTCCGCCATTGATTATCTCTCCTGGCAGACAGCTCAGGAAGTAAAAGAAATGAAGAAGCAGGAGAAGAAAAAGCAGAAGGTGAATCCTAGCGAACAGGCGCTGCATTATCTCTACATCCTTTCGATGGATGGCAGAAAGATGAAGCAGAATCTGGAGCAGGATAAGGCTTATCTCCTGGATAAGATGTCGAAGATGACCTGTGATTTCTCCATCTATGGGAAGGCTCGTGCTGCCGTGGTACTCGCCAGAAACAGTCAGCAGAATGCTGCTTACCGCGAGAAGGCAGGCGAATATCTGCAGAGCGTGAACGAATATGCCGTTTACCGCGAGGAGATGGGCCGCTACTACGATACCCGCAAGGCTCTCTACAGTTGGAGAAACTACAAGATTCCTACCCAGGTATCCGTGATAGAGGCGATGCAGATGCTGAAGCCGAACGACAAGCAGACCATCGAGGAACTGCAGCGCTGGCTCCTGATGTCGAAGCGTACCCAGGTTTGGGATACGCCGGTGAACACCGTGGATGCTGTCTACGCCTTCATGAAGGGCAATGAGAGCAACTGGAGCAGGAAGGCTGAGAATGCCGTGCTGAAACTGGATGGCAAGCAACTGCCGATGCCGCAGGATTCCACAATCTTGGGCTATGTGAAGACCGAAAAGACGGGCAAGGCATCTAAGCTGAGTATCGACAAGAAGAGCGATTATACCAGTTGGGGTGCTGTCTATGCAGAGTTCAAACAGCCAATCAGCGAAATCGGTTCCATGGAGTCGGGCATCAAGGTGCGCCGTGTCATCGTTCCTGCCGAATCTGAGGGCAAGGGCAAGGCGCAGGCGAAGGTAGGCGAGAAGGTGAAGGTAACGCTCATCATCACCGCCGACCGCGACTACGACTTTGTGCAAATCACGGATAAGCGTGCGGCATGTCTGGAGCCGGTTAACCAGTTGAGCGGTTATCAGTGGGGCATAGGCTGCTATGTTTCTCCAAGAGATCATGCAACAAATTTCTATTTCGATCGTTTATCTAAAGGTAAGCACATCGTAGAAATGGAGTATTACGTGGATAGAAAGGGCGACTATCAGAGCGGGACTTGCACCGCTGAGTGTACCTACAGTCCGGAATTTGGTGGCCGTACAGAAGCGTATGAATTGAAAGTTAACAATTAATAGTTAATAGTTTACAGATAATAGATTGATAATTTAAAATAGAATAGTATGAAACGGATGAATATATGGATGCTCTCAGCGCTGTTGGCGCTGCCTGCATCAGCACAGAAGATTACAACCCAGCACGAGGTGGTAGACTGCGGACAGGTGGTGTTCCGCAAGCCTGTAACTGCCGAATTCGTGCTGAAGAATGACGGCCGCAAGCCTCTGGTTATCAACAATGTGTTGAAAAGCTGCGGCTGTACGGAGGTAGAATATCCGAAGACGAGCGTTGCTGCCGGCGAATCGTTCGTCATCAAGGCGGTATACGATGCCAAGCAGATGGGGTCTTTCACCAAGCAGGTCTGCCTCTACACCAATGCCGGTGAAGAGCCGTTCATCCTCTCTATGAGGGGAAGGGTAGTGGGCAGCGTAGTAGATTTCGCAGGTCCTTACGATGAGATGCTGGGTGCCATCAAGAGTGATGCCCAGGAGGTGGAGTTTGATGACGTGAACCGTGGCGATCGTCCGGTTCAGCGCATCCATATCTTCAATCCTACCGACGAAGTGATGGAACCGGTAGTGATGCATCTTCCTGACTATCTGCATGCTTTCGTATCGCCTTCCAAGGTGGCTCCGCATCATTCTGCCGAAATCAGTTTTGTGCTCGATTCCAAGAAATTGCGTGACCTGGGCCTGAACCAGACCTCAGTTTATCTCGGTGAGCGTCCTGGTGATAAGATTGCGCCAGAGAAGGAAATCGTGGTATCAGCCGTTCTTCTTCCTGGTTTCGATAACATGACTCCAGCCAAGAAGGCACTGGCTCCGAAAATGGAGATGTCTACCACCGATCTCAATCTGGGTAGCTTCAATGGAAAGAAGAAGCTGAAGGGTGAGATTCTGATTACCAACAAGGGCAAGTCTGAACTGGATATCCGCAGCATGCAGATGTTTACGATGGGCTTGCAGGTGAACCTGAAGAAGAGCAAGATTCTGCCTGGAGAGACTGTTAAGATGAAGGTGACGGCTGTGGCTGCCGACTTGAAGAAATCGCGTGTCAGACACCCTCGTATCCTCATGATTACGAATGATCCTGACCATGCTAAGGTGGTGGTGAAGATTAATGTACAATGAATTAAAAACGAATATCGTGCAGATAGAAATAGATAACGGCAGTGG
>JAIJUV010000319.1 GCA_022732315.1 Prevotella sp. | reverse complement strand
GGTATCCTTTGCCTTGCCCGGTTCATAGCCTGCTTCCTGCAATGCACCATGAATGAAACCGTATTTGGCGTCCATGATGGCGGTTTCGCTATCCTCCAGGGTCTCTTCCTTTACACGCTTGGCTGCCTCATCACGGGCTGCGAAGATTTCCTTGGCCGATTTCAGATGGCTTACGTATTCCTCGGCGTGCTTATCATTCTCCAACAGCTTGATGGAGAGGTATCGGGTGGAGTAGCGCTGGCGGATGGAATCATCTGCCTTCAGATATTTCTGGATATGTTCGATGCCGTGCTCTATCTCATGTCCGTGGTTGATGTGGATATGGCGATAGTGAGCGCTGGAATCTTCCTTGCCTTCGTAGAGTTCGATGATGGTCTCGAAGAGCTTATCCACGCCTCGGCCATTGGTGAAGACGGTAGGAATCATCGAGATACCGAAGAGTTCGCCCAGCTTGTCGTAGTCGATGTTATCTCCACGCTTTTCGGTTTCATCAAACATGTTGAGGGCACAGACCATGCGAATGTGCATGTCTATCAACTGGGTGGTGAGATAGAGGTTGCGCTCCAGGTTGCTGGTGTCGATGACGTTGATGACGATATCCGGCGTATGCTCGATGAGCTGCTTGCGCACATAAAGCTCTTCCGGAGAGTAGGCAGAAAGGGAATAGGTGCCCGGCAAATCTACCAGGTTGAAGTGATAGCCGTTGTATTCGGCTTCGCCCACCTTGGCATCTACGGTTACGCCGCTGTAGTTGCCCACACGTTCGTGAGCACCCGATGCGAAGTTGAACAATGAAGTCTTTCCGCAGTTTGGATTTCCCACCAGTGCCACGTTGATGACGCGGTGGAGTCTTTCTGCTTCCTGTTCTGCCAAGGCTTCGTTGCTGGCTGAGTCTTTTCTTTCAGCCACGAGCATCTTGTCGCCGAGCGCCTGCTCGTCGCTATCGTTGGAATCTACTACTTTAGAGTCAATTACCTGCTGGCGGTCTTCTTCTTCCGCCTTGCAGAGTTTTGCATCATGCTTGGCTTCATCAATGGAAACCACCTCGATATGGTCAGCTTCGCTGTGTCGGAGTGACACCTCGTAACCCATAATCTTGTATTTCACTGGGTCCTGGAGTGGGGCGTTCAGGAGCACATCTACCTTCTTGCCCTTGATGAATCCCATCTCGATGACTCTCTTGCGGAATCCACCGTGACCGGATACCTTGACGATGACTCCACTTTCACCTGTTTTAAGTTCTGATAATTTCATATATCTTTCCTCTTTATCTTTTTATCTTTCTTAATCTTTCCTTCTTGATCTTTCCTTCTTGATCTTTTCAACTGCAAAATTACGAATAATTTTTTGCAACTCGGTAGCAATGATGTTATTTATAAAAAAAAATACCTAGAAATGATGAGAGTATCATCAAATCTAGGTATTCTTATCATTATTTATAGTGAGTCATCTTTTATGCCTGCAAGTTTCTGCCGTGGCAGTTCTTGAACTTCTTGCCGCTGCCGCATGGACATGGATCGTTAGGACGAGGCATGCGCTCGGCGCGGTATGGAGTGCGGTTTACCTCAGCGTTCTCGCGGGTATCCTGGTTGGCTGCTGCCTCCTGAGCTTCACGTTCGGCATCAAGGTCAACCTTGCTCTCTACGTAGTTCTGCTGGGTGTGCTGCTCTGGTGCTGCCTCCTGTACAGGCTGCTCCTGCTCCATTACTGGAATCTGGCCACGCATCAGGATGCTGGCGATACGGTCGTACATGTCGTTGATCATACCATCCCAGATCTTGGCACTCTCCAGCTTGAAGATCAGCAATGGATCCTTCTGCTCGTAGCTGGCGTTCTGTACAGAGTGACGAAGTTCGTCGAGCTTGCGGAGGTTCTCCTTCCAGTCGTCATCGATCATCTGGAGAACAACGTTCTTCTCGAATTCCTTTACTACGCTCTTAGCCTCGCTATCGTATGCCTCCTTCAGGTTGCATGCAATGTTGTACATGCGCTTGCCGTCGGTGATAGGCACCATGATGCGCTCGTACATAGCACCCTGGTTCTCATATACCTGCTTGATGATAGGCATGGCTGTAGCCTGGATGCGGTCAGTCTTGCGCTTGAAGGCAGCCATTGCCTCCTGGAAGGCACGCTCTGCCAAATCCTCACGTCTGCCGTTCTCGTACTCATCCTCGTTGAATGGAATCTCCATGGCGAGCACCTTCAGGAACTCTTCCTTGGCACCTGTGAAGTCGTTGTTGTTGACGATGTTCAACACGCGGTCCCAGATGATGTTGGCGATATCCATACCGATACGCTCACCCATCAGGGCGTGGCGACGCTTCTCGTAGATAACGGTACGCTGACGGTTCATCACGTCATCATACTCCAAGAGGTGTTTACGGATACCGAAGTTGTTTTCCTCAACCTTGCGCTGAGCACGCTCGATACTCTTGCTGATCATTGGGCTCTCGATACGCTCGCCATCCTCGAAACCGAGACGGTCCATTACCTTGGCGATACGCTCTGAAGCGAACAGACGCATCAGCTTATCTTCCAATGATACATAGAATACAGAAGAACCTGGGTCACCCTGACGACCGGCACGACCACGGAGCTGACGGTCTACACGGCGGCTCTCATGACGTTCTGTACCGATGATGGCAAGACCACCTGCAGCCTTTAC
>JAIJUV010000318.1 GCA_022732315.1 Prevotella sp. | reverse complement strand
ATGGAAGAATAGACCTTGTGCTCAAGACGGATAAGAGTATCTTTATCTTTGAGTTAAAATATAAGAAGTCTGCCGACATCGCCATGGCGCAAATTAGCGACAAGGACTATGCCAAGGCTTTTGCCGATGATGGGCGGAAGGTAGTGAAAGTGGGTATTAACTTCTCTGAAAACCAGCGAAGTATAGAGGATTGGGTGATAGAATAAATGATATAGAAGAAAGTTGGTGACCTTCATCTGATGAAGGTCACCACATTGAACAGGAGTTGGTGGGGTTCATCTGATGAAGGTCACCAACTCTCATTAACTCTGTAAAGTAATGTCATTCAGTTAATTATCTTATATAATCACTGCCGTTCCGCTGCACGTAACCATCAGCATGGAGCCGCTGTTGCCTACGGTTTCGTAGTCCAGGTCGATGCCCACGATGGCGTTGCAGCCCAGGGATGCGGCACGGTCGGCCATCTCTCTGAGGGCAGTATCCTTGGCCTGGCGGAGGGTGCTTTCGTAAGAACCGCTTCTTCCGCCTATCACATCACGAACACTGGCAAAGAAATCCTTCACAAAGTTGGTACCAATGATGGTTTCGCCAGTAACTACGCCACGATATTCACGGATAGGGTGGCCTTCTATGGTTGGAGTTGTACTCAAAATCATAATCTTTTTCCTTTCTTTTTTATGTTATCTATACTATTTATTTATGTAACTATACATGTTATTTTATAGCTTAGACGATAAAATACAGCAAAAGGTTGCAGGAAAAACAAAAAATATGTAAAAAGCAACAAAAAATAAGCACAAGAAGCAAAAAAAGCTCCATTCGCACATAAAATTGCGAATGGAGCTTTTTGCTGAGAATTAAAAACTACTTTGTTTCCTGCTCTTCCTGCATATCCAGATACTGGTTGTCCTTGTCGTAGAATTCATACTGGAGGAACGCCAGTTTCTGCGAAGGAATTACATTGAAGCCGAATCCATACTTAAACTGCCATCTGCGCTTCAGGGAAATGAAACCCTTGTTGATGAAGGCTGCTACATAAGGATTCACATACAAAGTGAACTTCTTGACGCCAATCTTGTTGACTAGGCGGTCGATCTTTCTTTCCAACTGGTCGGTGAAGAGGATGCTCGACTTGATTTTGCCCGTGCCGAAGCAGGTAGGGCAGGTCTCCTCTACGTTCACGTCCATCGCTGGGCGCACACGCTGGCGGGTAATCTGCATCAGTCCGAACTTGCTCAATGGCAGGATGTTGTGCTTGGCACGGTCCTTCTGCATGTTCTTGCACATGCGCTCATAGAGCAGCTGTCGGTCTTCGGCAAGATTCATGTCGATGAAATCCACCACGATGATGCCTCCCATATCACGGAGGCGCAACTGTCGGGCCAATTCATCGGCAGCGCCGAGGTTCACGTCGAGAGCATTCGCTTCCTGACCTTTCTCACGAGTGCGGTTGCCGCTGTTCACATCCACCACATGCAGGGCTTCGGTATGCTCAATGATGAGATATGCGCCGTGCTTGTAGTTGACAACTCTTCCAAAACCAGCCTTAATCTGCTTGGTGATGCTGAAGTTGTCGAAGATAGGCACCTTTCCGGTGTAGAGCTTGACTATGCCCGCCTTTTCAGGGGCTATTAGAGAAACATAGTCCTTCACCTCGTTCATCACACCTTCGTCGTTGACGAAGATGTTCTCGTAAGATGGGTTAAACAAGTCACGCAAGAGAGCGACGGCTCTTCCGGTCTCCTCGAAGGCGATTTGCGGGCGCTGCTGGGTCTTCTGCACCTTGGCGATAGCATCCTCCCATCGCTTCACCAGGATTTTCAGCTCAGCATCGAGCTCAGCGACACGCTTACCCTCAGCCACAGTGCGGACAATGACACCGCAATTCTTTGGCTTGATGCTGTGAATGAGTTGCTTGAGTCGGGAGCGTTCTTCACCGCTTTTGATTTTCGACGAGACAGAAACTTTGTCACCGAATGGCATGAGTACCAGGTATCGACCTGCGAAAGAGATTTCGCCCGTAAGTCGAGGACCCTTGGTAGAGATTGGTTCTTTAACGATTTGCACCAGCACTTCCTGTCCCACTTTCAGGACATTCTGAATGCTGCCGTCCTTTTCCAATTCAGGCATTTTGCTGGCTTTAGAGAATGGGAAAAGTTTCTTTCTGTCGCTCTGTACTTGTTTTAGATACTTCTGGTAGGAATTGAAATGACTTCCTAGATCAAGATAATGAAGAAAGGCGTCGCGTTCATAACCCACATCCACGAAGCAAGCGTTAAGTCCTGGCATCAGTTTCTTAACCTTTGCAATGTAGATGTTGCCCACAGAGAACGATGCCTCACGGGGTTCGTTCTGGTATTCCACCAGCTGCTTGTCCTCCATGAGTGCGATAGAGATGTCCTTCTGCTGGACGTCAATTACAACTTCGCTTGTCATACTCTTCAATAATCTTTTTACTTAAAGTTCTACTAATTACACTTTACAAAAAGGGGCATGCCAAACCATGTTGATATGACACGCCCCCTCAGTCTGACGAACCGACTGAGAGCAATGTTAGCTTCTAAAGCGAAAGCTTACTTGCTCTTATGTCTGTTCTTACGTAATCTCTTTTTACGCTTGTGAGTAGCCATCTTGTGGCCCTTCTTTTTCTTTCCGTTTGGCATGATT
>JAIJUV010000317.1 GCA_022732315.1 Prevotella sp. | reverse complement strand
GCTCGCATTATTCGAATATTCACCTCAATCGCAGTGTCAGAACGTAAAACACTACTAAGCATAGCGACTCCGTTTTCAGTAAATACGTAAGGCATGTATTTCAAATGTTGTCCGCGTCCTTCGTTTAAGGTCGCAATTTGCGACCTTAAACATTCGTCCTTGGTCAATTGAAACATGAAATCTTCTGGAAATCGTTTAGTATTACGTTTTACTTGCTCATTAAGACGCTTTGTTTCAACGCCATAAAGTGTGGCAAGGTCACGGTCAAGCATAACTTGTTGTCCTCTAATTACTTTTATTAGAGACTCTATATTATCTACAACAACCAACTGGTCACGATTTGTGACCAGTTCGCCATTCTCTGTCTTTACTATTATATCTGTCATATTTATATCAATTATCAAAATCACAATTTGTGACTTTAAACGTTTTGTTATATTGCGTACAAAAGTAGTGCTTTTAGTCTTTAAACTACTATCACACGAAACCTTTCTTTGAAAAGGACGTAAAATCAATAGTATTATTGCGATGATCGCATTTTTAGTAATCGCTTCACTCGTTGTACGGTACTAACCCCTTTACCACTCAACTTCGCCACATCCCTAATGGATATTATTATTCGTATTTATCCATTAAGCAGGCATTGAAAGTCCTTTGTGCCTTAGGCGGTTCGCTATATTCACTGCCTTGTAAGCGGTTTGTAGTATTCCATTGGTCTTTCCAGTAATCTTCAAGCAGACGTTGCAACTTGGCAGGAGTTGAACGCAAGTAACGCTTGGGGTGAAAGCTGATGGTTGCTGTTTGCCGCATCTGCTCTATGCCTGTAGCAACAAACGAGAATTCATGTCGGCTTTCAGAAGCCGCCAATATGAGTCCGGGCAAACCACCTAACTTCCATGGACCATTATCAAAAGGCAGGTCCAACGAATACCACGCTGTCCAAGTGCGCCCACGGAACTGACAAACGGCTTTATGGCAGGGATAACCTATAATAATAGTGTCACCATCGGCAAGTTCCCAAGAAAACGTCGGAATGGATTCCTCATAACAGAAGAAAAAGTCATTGTGCAGGACATCCGTATAAGTGAGAGTGCCCTTCTGTGGAATGTGCTTATAAACTTCATACTCGCGTCCTTTCTTAGAGCCAAACGTATTTGCCAGGAACTGCAAATAGTTCATAGGGTCGGCATTCACACTCTTCACAGAATCACGCTGATGCAGGAACTGCTCAAACCGTTGGCTATAAAACCGAGACGAATGTCTCCCTATATCCAACAGATTTATATCATCATACGCTTCCTTTTGCTCCTGCGTATGTTTATACAATGCACGATACTGTACACGCACACTTACCGTGTCCACCACCTCTTGGGAATGGACGCATGCTGCAAACAAAAAGCCAATAAACTGAAAAGTATTTTCATAAGCTATATTTTATTATTCACTCCAACTCAAAGGTTGTCATAAGCAGCACCTTATTGCCATCTATGTTTTCTTCGTAAAAGAAGCGATAGATGCCAGGCTTGTTTGGCAGAATATCGGGAAAAAGATGAGCAGTTATGGTGGCGCTTTGACCATCGCTTAATATATGCCCAATAGCATTGAATAGGCAGTCAGTTGGTAAAATAAACCAATTACCATCCCTACCTTGGGCTGTGATGCTATATGCTTCGCCATACATGAATTCTTTGCCACTATGGTTGGTAATAGTGATTTTGATTTCTGTACTACCCAAAGGATAGGAGGAACTCTCTGCCTTGATGGAAATACCATTATAAGAGCTTACTCCTGTTTTATTATCTATGACAGGGTCGAGTTTGTCTCCAAACTTAATGACAGACGAGTTGTATATCTGATTGCGAAACTCCTGTTGCTTCTCCTTGGTGTTCCAGCGGAGTGAAACATCTATGGAGTTGTTTCCTATTCCAAATCCAACGATATTTCGCCAGGCTGAAGAATTGTCTGCCGACAAAAACTTCCTTTCAAGTGTTCGCATAATTTGATTTAGTTCCTTTTGGGAATATTTCCGCATCGAAGCCTTGCGATAAATTTTCTTCTTACCACCAGCGACTTTCTTTGTGCTAATGGTCGCTACCTTCTTTTGTTGAGCGGCAAATGACAGTTTGCAAGCTGCAAAAGCTGTTTGCATTGAAAGGATCATTGTAAATCCTAATATTATTGCATTGAGTTTTGTCTTCAATTTCATAGTTGTCAGCAATAATAATTTAACATGTAGAGAAATATGAACTCTTATAGCATATTTCTTTTCACTCCGGAAAAGTTTAATTTCTTTTGCAAATATACTGTATTTTAGTTTATCATACAAATGATACAGCCAGAAATAATCCATCATTTTCTTTGCCCATCCCATTTTTTTATACCTTTGCCCCCGAAACATCAAGAGCAGTATAAGAATCTGCACCAACCGAGCATGACAGCCACGGTGGTAAAGATACGATGTGGGAATAAGTTTAATTTCAAAAATAAGTCATTATGAACAATCACTTGCTCTAATATACAGAATTCTGCCCTTTTATATTTTCAAACGATTGTAGCTTCTAACATTTTATGAATATCCCCCGAAGTGAAAGCGTTTTCATTTCCTGTGAGTCATGATCTCCTGACCTCCGCTATTTATAGGTTCATGATTGAGGAGTTGCGTTTCCATAAGCCATTGTGGTTT
>JAIJUV010000052.1 GCA_022732315.1 Prevotella sp. | reverse complement strand
ATTACACGGCCGTGTAATCCGTGCCTAAAATTTGCTTTTATCTGAATATCGAGAAGTTCACGCTTCCGTAACTTCTATGTTCCAGGAATCTTGGATGCTCGGAGAAATCATAATTCTTGCCATGTTCGAAAACGAAGATGCCATCTTCGTTCAGAAGGTCACCATTCAAAACGAGGTCTGGAATCTCAGGGAGTTTCTCTAGAGCGTAAGGTGGATCGGCAAAGATGAAATCAAACTTCTGCTTGCAGGTTCTCAGGAAGCGGAACACATCGCCACGAATCAGAAGATCCTTGTCTTCGCCCAGTTTCTTGAAGCACTCTCTGATGAAGTTGGCATGGTCGCGGTCAGCTTCTACGCTGATGACACGCTGGCAGCCACGGGAAACCAGTTCCAGGGAGATGCTGCCTGTGCCGGCAAAGAGGTCGAGGGCTGTGGTATCCTCGAAGTCGATGTAATTCTGCAAAACATTAAAGATGTTCTCCTTTGCGAAATCGGTGGTTGGTCGAGCCTTAAACGAACGGGGAATGTCGAAATGGCGACCCTTATATTGTCCTGTTATGATTCTCATAATTTACTTTGAACTTTAAATTATTTTACTAAACTCTTTTTACTTGCTTAAATAGAGCGTTACCAAGTCGAACGGCATTCCTTTGATTTCCGTGATTGGGGCACGATTGAACTCAGCGCTCGGATTCAAGAGAAAGGTCTTCTTGATATATATCTTTGCATTATAGAGGAACCAGTCCTTGTCTGGCACGTCGCCTGCCACATGCAGCTCGTCCTGTACCTGGTCCATGCCCACTTGCTTCCATACATAGAGGATGAAGTAGAGAGCATCCTTGGCGTGGTCTGCCTTGAATGAGTTGAAGAACTTGAAGCGGTTCTTCTCATAGCAGAAGATATCTACTTTCTTATCATGGAAGTAGGCGTAGAGCTTGCGATGGATGCCGGTGAAACTGCGTTGGTGCAGATAGTTCCAAATCGGTTGCATGATAGGGGTGAAGCGCACATCCTTGAAATTATCCTCCACTACCATCTTCAGGTCCTTGTTGATAGGGAATACCGCCACCACATTCAGGTTGGGCTGTACCTTGTGCAGAATCACATCACCATTATGCCCTGTGAAGGCATGCTGATAGAGCACGGGGAGGTCTTCCTCGTGAAACTCCTCGATGGGTACCAGCAGAATAGGGGAGTCGATATACACGCGCACCTTGGTGTAGCCACGTTGCAGCAGATCGCTCTCGCTGAATGCCTGGCGCAAGTTGGCAGCTATTGATACGCCGCTCTTCACGGTGTAAGGCTCGTATATCAACTGATGCTCGGCCTCCCGGTCAACAACCGAAAAGCTGAGTGTATTCTTGCTCACTCTGATGGTGAGCCGTGCTTGTTGTGTTCTATTACCAGTTATCTGCATTCTAATCTTGTTTTTAATCAGTCGCCTGGGTTGTTTTCCTTACCAGTTTCCTGCGTTGTCGTTGTCTTTTGTGATGTCGCCAATCTTCAGTCCGGGAAAGCGGCCTGCATAGTTGGCTTCTTCCGTCACATTCATGATGGCCTCCTCGTCGAGCCCATCCAGGTAGTCTTCATAGGCGGCGCTGCATTCCATCAGTGGTATCTGCTTTCCGCTTTTCCCCACGATGGTGGCGGCAGCGAGCGAGAATTTCTTGCCATCGGAGTAAGGGATGATTGCGTCGTCTGCCTTCAGATACTTTCCCTTGATGAGGGTAGCGAAATCGCCCGTATATACCCCATGTCTTGCCTTGTATTTCTCCTCGGCAGAGCGAATCTGCATCAGTTTCTCCTTCACCTCAGCCTCTCTGCCCTCCATCGATTTCTGGAAGCGGATGGGCTGGCTTATGCTGAGCACGCAGAGCAGCATCATGACGACCACGCATGCTCCCAGGATAACATTATTGTTTAATTTCCTTAATTTCATTCTCATTTCAAAAAGTATTATTACTTTTGCATCGGCTTTCGGCTCTTGATAAGAGACGACGCCTAACTAGGGTACAAAGATACGCCAAAATACAGACAAAACAAAATAAATGGCGTTGAAATTATTAATTATTAATTATAAAAAGAAATTTTGATGGTAGTTGATGAGTTAAAATATAAGATATTGCAGCAATTTGGCTTCCCGCCAACCCTGGAGCAGGCGAATGCGCTAGATGTGTTTGCACGCTTCCTTACCGATAGAAACCCGCAGGTGGTGATGATTCTCCGAGGTAGTGCGGGTACGGGTAAGACTTCGCTTTCGGGTGCCATCGTCCGCACCCTGCAGAGCATCCGTCAGAAGGTGATGCTCCTGGCGCCAACGGGTAGAGCGGCTAAGGTGTTTTCGCTGAACAGTGGAACGCCGGCTTATACCATCCATCGACGCATCTATCGCGAAAAGTCGTTTTCCGGGGTAGATGGTCAGTTCAATCTCAACGACAATCTCTTTACCGATACGCTCTTTATGGTGGATGAGGCTTCGATGGTTGCCAATATGGGATTGGGTGGCATGAGCTTCGGCAGCGGATGCCTGTTGGATGACCTGGTACATTTTGTGTATCAGGGCAGAAACGACCGCCTGATGCTTATCGGCGATAAGGCGCAGTTGCCTCCTGTGGGCGAGGAGGAATCGCCGGCCCTCAATGCTGCCATGCTGCAGGGATATGGATTGACGGTTTATGAGTGCGATCTGAACGAGGTGCTCCGCCAGAGCGAGCAGTCGGGCATTCTTTATAATGCCACGATGATTCGCCAGATGATTACCCATGACGACATTACCCAACTCCCGAAGATTCGCTTTACGGGCTTTTCGGATATCAAGCCGATGCCTGGAGCCGAACTGATAGAGGCACTTGCCGACAGTTATCATCACGTAGGTTTGGATGATACCATCGTGGTTACTCGCAGCAACAAGCGTGCAAACATCTTCAACCAGGGTATCCGAAATATGGTGCTTGATAGGGAAGAGGAACTCTCGCAGGGCGACATACTTATGATTGTGAAGAACAATTATTATTGGATGGAGGAAGAGAGGAAGAAGATAAAGGAAAAGGATAATCAAGTTCCAAGTAATGATATTCCTGCTTTTCTGGCGAATGGTGACAGGGCGAAGGTGCTGAAGGTGCGCCGCCGCATCGACCTCTATGGCTTCCGCTTTGCCACCCTTCTGCTTCAGTTTCCTGATTACGGCAACTATGAGCTGGAGGCTACCGTGCTGCTGGATACCCTGACGAGTGAGGCACCTGCCCTGACCCACGATCAGCAGGAACAGCTCTTCCGTCAGATAGAAGAGGATTATCAGGACGTTCCGCTCAAGGCAGACCGAATGAAAGCAATCAGGCAGGACCAGTTCTACAATGCCTTGCAGGTGAAGTTTGCCTATGCCGTCACCTGTCATAAAGCGCAGGGTGGACAGTGGGCGCATGTCTATGTAGACCAAGGATACATGACGGATGATATGCTTACGCCCGATTACATCCACTGGCTCTATACAGCCTTCACCCGTGCCACGGAGATGCTCTATCTGGTGAACTGGCCGGAAACGCAAATCGAAACAAGTTGATCGGGATTGGCTGTTCTGAACGAATAGGTCAAAACGGACTAATTATATGCTCTAAATCTGTATTATAGTACCAATTTGTTTTCAAATCATTCAAAAACCATGTTAATCAGCAAATAAATGGTTAAAAGTTTGATGGTTCAAGAAAAAAGTAGTACTTTTGCACTTAAGTATACACATCTTTTATATAAGAGTGAATCGATGGCAACATCATTCATATAAGAAGATTGAGGTAATATGAAACAGAATAAATTATTAATTTATCATATATTTAGTAATAAATGGAAAATAGAAAAGTAGCTTTAATCACAGGTATTACAGGTCAGGATGGCTCTTATTTGGCAGAGTTGTTGTTGAGTAAGGGTTATGATGTTCACGGAACTATCCGTCGTTCTTCTACAGACTATCGTGAGCGTATCGCTCACTTGGAGGGTACTCCAAACTTCCACCTTCACTATGCCGACCTCGGTGACTCTATGAGTATCATCCAGGTAATGAACAAGGTGAAGCCAACTGAAGTTTATAATCTTGCAGCGCAGAGCCACGTACAGGTGAGCTTCGATTCTCCTGAGTTTACAGCCGATGTAGACGCCACAGGTGTGCTCCGTATTCTGGAAGCTATCCGCCAGTGCGGTTTGGAGAAGACTTGCCGCATGTATCAGGCTTCAACATCTGAGCTTTATGGTAAGGTAGAAGAGGTTCCTCAGAACGAGAACACTCCATTCCACCCTTATTCTCCATACGCTGTAGCTAAGCAGTATGGTTTCTGGATTGTTAAGGAGTACCGCGAGGCATACAATATGTTCTGCTGCTCTGGTATCCTCTTCAATCACGAGAGTGAGCGCCGTGGTGAGACTTTCGTTACCCGTAAGATTACATTGGCTGCAGCCCGCATCAAGCAGGGTAAGCAGAGCAAGCTCTATCTCGGTAATCTGGATTCACTCCGCGACTGGGGTTATGCCAAAGATTATGTAGAATGCATGTGGTTGATTCTCCAGGCAGAGAAGCCAGAGGATTTCGTTATTGCAACAGGTAAGCAGCACTCTGTTCGTGAGTTTGCTCAGTTGGCTTTCCACTATGTTGGCATCGAGCTGAAGTGGGAAGGTAAGGAAGAGAACGAGAAGGGTATCTGCGTTGAGGGTCCTGAGGAACTCATCGGCAAGACACTCGTTGAGGTTTCTCCTGACTTCTATCGTCCTACCGACGTGGTGAACCTCTGGGGTGACCCAACAAAGGCTAAGGCTAAGCTCGGCTGGAATCCTAACACCACATCTTTCGAGGATCTCGTCAAGATCATGGTTGAGAGTGATATGGCTAAGGTGGCTGCTGAGGATGCTGGCGAGAAGGTTCGCTGCAACCTCGTGGAATACTTGGAAAAGGGTATTGTTAAGTAATAGTTAACAGTTGATAGTTAACGGTTGATAGTTTACAATAATAATCAATGTTATCAAAAGATTCTAAGATTTATATAGCAGGACACCACGGACTCGTGGGTTCTGCTATCTGGAATAACCTCAAGAAGAGAGGCTATAACAATCTGGTGGGTCGTTCTCATAAAGAACTCGACTTGACCGACCAGTATGCAGTGGAGAAGTTCTTTGACGAGGAGAAGCCTGATGCAGTGGTTCTGGCTGCTGCCTTCGTGGGCGGTATCATGGCGAACTCATTGTATCGTGCCGACTTCATCATGCAGAACATGAAGATGCAGTGCAACGTAATCAGCAATGCTTATTCTCATGGCGTGAAGAAGCTCCTCTTCCTGGGCTCTACCTGCATCTATCCCAAGAATGCACCGCAGCCTATGAGTGAGGATGTGCTCCTTACTTCTCCTTTGGAATATACCAACGAGGAATATGCCATCGCTAAGATTGCCGGATTGAAGATGTGCGAGAGCTACAATCTTCAGTATGGTACCAACTATATCGCAGTGATGCCAACCAACCTCTATGGTCCTAACGATAACTTCCACTTGGAGAACAGCCACGTAATGCCTGCAATGATGCGCAAGATTTATCTTGCCAAGCTCATTCACGATGGCGACTGGCACAGCATCGAGGTAGATATGAACAAGCGTCCTATCAATCCTACTGATAAGCTTCGCGAAATCATCGGCGAGGGTAATGTGGATGGAAACAATCCTCATGAGCGCATTCTGAAGGCGCTGGAGTTCTATGGCATCTATGACAACAAGGTGGTGCTTTGGGGAACAGGTAAGCCATTGCGCGAGTTCCTTTGGAGCGAAGATATGGCTGATGCCAGCGTTCATGTACTTCTGAATGTAGATTTCAAGGATATCATCGGTATTGAGAAGTACAGCTCTGTATTCTATGGTGCCAAGGTAGATGGTGCCGTGGATAGAAACAATTCTGAGGGCCGTGGTGGTGCTATCCCATCTCTCGGTGAGATTCGCAACTGCCACATCAATGTGGGTACCGGTAAGGAACTCACCATCCGTGAACTATCAGAACTTGTGGTAAAGGCCGTAGGTTTCGAAGGCGAGGTTGAGTTTGATGCCAGCAAACCAGATGGAACCATGCGCAAGCTCATCTCTGTGGATAAGCTTCACAGCCTTGGATGGACTCACAAGGTCGAAATCGAGGATGGTGTGAAGAAACTCTTCGATTGGTATAAGAATAGTTTGAAAGACTAAATACAAAATATGGAAAGGAAAGAGTAGCGACGGTTGGATCGCTGCTCTTCTTTTTGTAACTTATCCACCCAGTTACTTAAGAAGTTTGATTTATAATAGTGTTGCGGAATTAAGGCTAACATAAACATGAAAAAGATTATTTTATTCTTGCAGTTGATCTTCTCGATAGGAATGTCAGCGCAGACGACTGTAGAATCAGTCCAAGTTGCGGATATGGATGAAGGTGCCCCCATCTGTGGCAAGTCAATAGATTTGCACAAGCGCATTCTCCAGGCCTACAATTGCGATAGTACGCTCATCGTCTTCGCTTGTGATACCACTAAAAAAGGAAAAAATACCGATACTGGCTATCTCTATTCACTAGATGCCAATACCCTGGAAGTGCAATGGCAAAAGTCGCTGAAACTTTCTTTGTCAAAACTCTATGGCGTCTGTTCCAGGGGAGTGCTGCTTTCCTCCACTCTGAAAAGTACAGGCAAGTCACTCTTGACCTTGTCTGATACCAAGACTGGCCGGTCGCTATGGACGCAGTATCTTTATCCTGTCTATTTCAATGATAGCTTGGATATCGTGGTGGGACTTGAGAACGTGGGAGGCAGCAAGACATACGCTTATCGCCTGAGCACAGGAGGGTTGCTGTGGGATGCCGAGATTCCGATGACCAAGAACGTGGGATGGAAAGATGCTTGCATGGTGGATTCCACTCACTTGGTGGTTGTGGGTGATAACATCAACGAAATCAACATCCATTCGGGTGAAATCAAGAAGGTGAAGGCTGTGACTGGCATTCGTGATTCCAAGGGAATGATGGCTTTGGCATTGACCAATGTCTTGTCTGCAGCAATCACCATCGGATTGAATTCTTATGTTTATTACTATTATTATAATCTTAATCCATATCTCATTACGGGCTTGACTTCCAATATCCTTCAGGTGGGCTCTGACTTGTATATTAGTGATAGAAAAAGCCTCTATTGTTTGGGAGCGGACAGTTTGCAAACACGCTGGAAGTATGATTTCCAGGACAAGGAGGCTTCTACGGCTCATCTTCTGCTTAGAGATGGTAAGATATTGATGCTCAATTACGGTTATGGCAAGAGTCTTATGAGAGGTACGGTGAAGTGTGGCAAGCCTTTCTTGGCTTCTTTTGATGCACAGACGGGAGATAGGAAGAAGATGTTTCCTTTATACGACAAGAAGCATATCATGAACGACGGAATGCTCACGGAGAGTGGTGTCTTCCTTGCTGGTTCCGACAAGGCTGTATATCTGTCATTTGCTGATTCTGCTGTCATCGGCAAAGATTGGGATCGCAGTGCCAATGGGGCTTTGACTATGGTGTTGAGAAAACCATTCTATGCGTTTCATGGACTTGCACCAAAGCTGACTTTAGTGGAGGCATTCGACAAGGTGTGCCCGATGCTGACCAGTACCAACAAGCTTTTTGTCTTCAATGACAAGTTGGACATTCTTGAATCTTATGATCTCTACGAGACTTTCTCCGTTTGTTTCCGTTTGGATGATGTGCTTTGCATACAAAACAGGGATGACAAATCCAACTTTAGGCTGATTCATCCCGATGGTTCCTCTATCGGAAAATTGAAAGGCAAGCCTGTAGCCGCCCTGCTCAGAGGCAGAAATGTGCTAGTTGTATATGATGATCACCTTACAGTCTTTAGGCTGTAAGGTGCCTAGTGCCCTCTTATTACTGAAATCATGTGGATATATTAAAAAGAAAAAATCCGATTCTCATAACGAGAATCGGACTCTTAATTTTTTTTTGAGTTATTTTTGGGAAAAGTGGGTAGTGATGGATTCGAACCACCGAAGGCATAGCCAGCAGATTTACAGTCTGCCCCATTTGGCCACTCTGGTAACTACCCGAAAGCTTTTGAATTACGAACAATTTTTATTTGGTAAAAGCTTTGTTCTTAAAAGCGAGTGCAAAGGTAGTGCTTTTTTTTCATTCCACCAAATTTTTCACTAACTTTTTTCACTTTTTCTTCAAAAAACTTCATTTTTCCCTAAAAAAGGGGTGTTTTTGCCCTTTGGGAGCTTAATTTCTAACTTTTATCACATGATGTCTGCGATGTTTCCTCGACAATCTTCTGTGTTTATAATGTTCTTTTAGATACGTTATCAATGATGTGCTGTGCAGTCTTATTCATTTTTGTTGTAAATTTGGGCGCAAAGTTGCTCATTTTTCAATAAATATGTATGTGTTTCCCGAAAAAAAATGTATCTTTGCAGTCGTATTTGTAATACAACAGACGTAAGTCTGAATAGAAATTGAATAATTATACAGAATGATAGTAACAATCGACTGGATGGAGGAATGGTTCAAGCGTTTCGACCAGGAATATTTCGGTGGCAAACTGCCACTGCCGGAGTTGTCGCTCACCCGAGCCAAGACCCGGTTGGGACAGCTTGCCTTTAAGCGCGCTTCCCGCTGGGGGCGCACCAAGCTTTACGACTTTAAGCTCTCGATGAGCACCTATTATGATATGACCGAGCAGCAGGCCAAGAGTGTACTGCTGCATGAGATGATTCATTACATCATCGGCTATACCGGACTGAAAGATACTTCGCCTCATGGTGTCGTGTTCCGGGGGATGATGGACAATCTGAACCGCAAATACGGTTGGGATATCCGGGTGATGACCTCCACCAAGGGATGGAAGGTGAGTGAGAGGGTAGCGGAGAAGAAGAAGGCGAAGGGACCGCAAACCTATCTGATGCTTGCCATCGAACTGAAGGATGGCAAGTTCTATCTCTCCAGGGTGAACCCCGGCTTTGCCCGCCGCATAGAGAAGCAGCTTCCGATGGTTCGCGAACTTCGTTCCCATCGCTGGTACACCACGCAGGAGTCTTATTTCGAGGATTATCCGCAAGTGCGCAGTCTTCGTGGGCGCCGCATTACGAAGAATGATTTCGAGAAACTTCAGAATGTACTGGTGCCTTTTGAATTGTAGAATTGTAATAGGGAATTGACAGAATATAAATTCGGATAATAAAAAAAAGAATATTTATGAGAAGAATGATTACTTTTGCCTTCATGATGACCATGGTCGTGATGATGGCGCATGCTCAGGGTGGATTGAAAAAAGTGTATAATGAGAGCATCGACCCGATGGGGCAGATTGATGCCGGCTTGCAGAAGGCGAAGACCGAGGGCAAGTTTGTGGTTTGTCAGCTGGGGGGCAACTGGTGTCCTTGGTGCCTGAAGTTTGCCGATTTCGTAGAGAAGGATACGGCTGTGAACCAGATGATGAATGATAACTTTGTTTATCTTCATGTCAACTATAACCCTCGCCAGTCGGCAGGCGGTGATGCCGTGAAGAAGGCTGAGGCATTGATGAAGCGCCTGAATAATCCTAGGCGTTTCGGCTTCCCTGTCTTCGTGATTCTGGATGCAGATGGCAAGGTGCTTCATATTCAGGATTCCAGTTTCCTGGAAGAGGGCAAGGGCTATGATGAGAAAAAGGTGCTCCGCTTCCTGAAGAACTGGACTCCAAAGGCTGTCAATCAATAATAGCTCGGAAGATAATTCGGTAGTAGATTATCATAAACTTGAAAGATAATTCGATTGTAAATCAATATTAACTTAAATGATAATTTGTATGAAGAAAGTATTATTCTTTTTGCTCCTGATGACGGCAGTCATCGGTAGAGCACAGACTTCGCTCGACTTGTTGCCAGTAGGCACAGTGGCTCCTGATTTCACGGTTACCAATAGCAAGACGGGAGAGAAAATCTTCCAACTCTCTGATTGCAAGAACAAGACTTCGAAAGATGGACAGGCTGTAGCTGGAGTTTGGACCGTGCTTGATTTCTGGGCATCGTGGTGTCCTGACTGCAGAAGAGACATGCCGATGGTGAAGGAGATTTTTGATAAGTACAACACCAAGATTCAGCTGGTGGGTGTTTCTTTCGATACCGATGAGGCGAGAATGAAGAAATACCTGGCAGATAACAATTATACCTGGTTGCAATATTGTGAATTTAAGAAATGGAAAGAAACAAAGATTTCCAAGGATTACCACATTTCATGGATTCCAACTTCTTATCTCATCGATCCGGATGGCAAGGTTTATTTCTCTACCGTAAAGGCTGAGGAGATGATGCAGAAACTGGATTCGCTTGACAAGGAGGGTAAGTTGACTGTGAATACCATCAAGAAATAGATTGTAATATATATAGGTGTTCCTATCTGGAATTATCTGGAATAAAAAGAGGGTGTGTCATGAACTAATGGCACACCCTCTAATCATATATTATATTTTCTCTTACAAACCTCTAGCTTTCAACAGTCCCGAAGCATCTGGCTGCTTCATGCCTGTGAAGTCGGTGAACATTTCCATCTGGTCCTTGGTGTTACCACGGCTCAGAACCTTATCACGGAATGCCTGACCCACGGCTGGATCCAAAGCACCATGCTTGGCAAAGTAATCAGCCACGTTCACGGCGAGCACCTCTGTCCAGAGATAGCTGTAGTAACCTGCTGCATAACCGCCGCCCCATACATGGTTGAAATAGGTGGTGCTGTAGCGAGGAGGTATCTGTGAATTGAGCAAACCTACATTGTTCAGGGCTTCCTTCTCGAAGGCGCCTGCCATGTATGGAGAAGGAATCTCATCTGGTGTCAACTCGTGCCAAGCCAGGTCGAGGCAGGTAGCTGCCAGGTTCTCACCCAACGAATAGGCTGTCTGGAAGTTGATGCTCTTCAGCATGCGCTCCTTCAGGTCGGCTGGCATGGCTGCTCCGGTCTGTGTATGACGGGCATAGTGGTCAAAGATTTCAGGGATGCTGGCGAACGACTCGTTAAACTGGGATGGCATTTCTACGAAGTCGCGAGCCACAGCTGTGCCCGAAAGTGTATTGTAGCCGCACTTTGACAACATGCCGTGGAGGGCGTGACCGAACTCATGGAAAAGGGTACAAACCTCATCCCATGTAATCAGCGTAGGCTGACCCTCTGGAGCCTTGGCGTTGTTGCATACATTATATATAATAGGCAACTGTCCCCACTTGTCGCTCTGCTTGGCAAAAGCACTCATCCAGGCACCGCCACGCTTGGTAGGACGGCGGAAGTAGTCGCTATAGAAAAGGGCGATAGGCTTGCCGTTCTTGTCGCTCACCTCGAATACCTTCATATCTGGGTGGTAGGTAGGGATATCCTTGCGCTGCTTGAAGTTCAAGCCGTAAACACGATGGGCAGCATAGAACACACCGTTCACCTGCACGCTGTCGATGTTGAAGTATGGCTTAATCTCATCATCAGTGATGTTGAGCATCTCCTTCTTCATCTTGGCAGAATAATAGAAGCGGTCGTATGGCTGCAGCTTGAAGTCCTTGCCCTCGGTCTTCTGAGCGTAAGCTTCGATATTGCGGGTTTCGGCATCAGCCTTAGGCGCATACTCCTTGATGAGCTGCTGCAGGAAATCGTTTACATTCTTGGTGTTCTTCGCCATCGTCTTCTCCAGAGAATACTCGGCGTAATTGTTGTAACCCATCAGCTGTCCCTTCTCGGCACGCAACTTGGCAATCTCGGTAACGATAGGGAAGGTGTTGAACGCAGGGTTAGTGCCGTCTGCACGATGGATGCTGGCCATATAAACCTTGCGGCGAAGCTCACGGTTCTGAAGATTGGTGAGGATAGCCTGCTGGGTGGTGTTCACGATGACGATGCAGTAAGGCGCCTTGCCGCCACGGCTCTCTGCATCCTTCTTGCACTGTGCGATATCGGCATCGCTCAAACCGGCGAGTTCCTCCTTGCTGTTCACCCAAACCACGGCGTTGTTGGTGGCAGCTGGAAGAAGATTGCCAAACTGCTCCTGAAGATCAGAGATGCGTGAGTTAATCTGCTTCATGCGCTCCATCTTCTCAGGAGAAAGTAAGGCTCCTGAGCGGACGAAGCTCTTGTAGATTACCTCGGTGAGTCGCTTGTCCTCACCCTTGAGTTTCTTGTATTCGTTGTCATAAACATATTTGATGCGCTCGAAGAGTTTCTTGTTGAATGAAATCTCATTGTCCAGGTTGGTGAGCAGCGGCATTACCTTCTTCTGGGTATCAGCAATGCCTGGAGTTTTGTGGGCGCTGGTAAGACCGAAGAACACATTGGAGACATGCTCCAGCAGCATACCACTGTTTTCGTAAGCGAGGATGGTGTTCTGGAAGGTTGGCTTCTTCTTGTTGTTGACTATCTTCTGGATGTTGGCACGCTGTTCCTTGATGGCAGTTTCGATGGCAGGAAGGTAGTCGCTCTCCTGAATCTTGCTGAAGTCAGGAGCGCCGAAAGGCAGGCTGCTCTTTACTAGGAGAGGGTTCTGACGGTTGCCGCCCGCATTTTGGGCGAACGATGAGGCTGGCATCTGCAGGAGTGCTGCAGCCAGTCCGAGAGTTAAAAATGTCTTGTTTAAATTCATTATTCTTTTTTTATTGAAATTTTCTGCAAAGGTAATCATTTATTTCGGATTATCGCATTTCCTGCTTATGTTTTTTATTATCTTTAGATAATTTTCTTTATAAGTGAGGTGCTTTAAGAAAATCCCTTAAGGAGAATTTTTCATACCCTTAAGGAAAAATATATTTTCCCTTAAGGATATTTATTTTTAGCCTTAAGGGAAAATATTGAAACTCTTCTTCCCTCATTTTAAAGGGGCTTGAGAAGTGTTTTGTTTATTGCGGAATAATATTTACATGGCTTCTTTGCTATCTTTGCCTTCATTTCTTATTTTTTTTGCTTTTTCCTTTTCTGTTTCGAAATTTTGCAGTACTTTTGTACTGAAATTGTGGAATAGGAAAGAAAAATCAATAAGATGAATAGACGAAAAATAAAAACAGACTCAATGATGACGTTGAAAGCGTCTTTTCTTGTAGTGGTATTTTTGATGGGGGTGCTGGCTCCTGCCATCGCCCAGACCAGACAGAACAAGAAGCCTCGCAAAAAACTGAAGGAATTACTGATGATGGCTGATAGCCTGCGACTCCAGTTGCGGCAATCTGCCGATAGGGGTCGTATGCTCCAATGGGGCGACTCCCTTCTTATGGCAGAATTAGGCAAAAGTAAGATGAGTGAGAAGAAAAAGCAAAGGTTCATGAAGCATTATGTCAAGATTCAAAGACGATTGAGCCTCTACGACCGCCAATTGTTCAAAGGAGATTCCCTGTTGGCGGCAAATTACAACAAGATAAAGTATGATACCACCTACATCTCCCGTCCCAATGCCCGATGGACTATCAAGCTGAGGGGTAATCTTTTGGGAGCCGATTTGGAAACTACGGCGAAGACGGATGGGACGGAAACCCATACCAAGGTGATGGCCGACTGCCGTGGAACCCTCTCCATGGCTGTAGCTTATCGGGGATTGGGACTTGGATTGGCTGTAAATCCTGCCAAGCTGGCTGGCAAGAATCAGGACTTTGAGTTCAATCTCAATTCCTATAGCAACCGCTATGGCTTCGACGTAGTCTATCTCTCGTCCAAGACATTCCATGGTCATCAGGAAATGGGAGGTAGCGAGATAGATATCCATAAGGGAGAAATCTCGCAGAAGGCATTGAATCTCAATTTCTATTATGCCTTCAACTATCGCAAGTTCTCCTTCCCGGCAGCCTTCAGCCAGAGCTACATTCAGAAGCGAAGTGCCGGAAGTTGGATGGTTGGCGCCAGTTTCGACGGTTCCAAGACGAAGGTGAAGGGGATGACCATCCGTCTTAACGAGTTGGCGCTCGGTGCAGGCTATGGATATAACCTTGTTCCATCCTCCCATCTGCTGTTCCATCTGTCAGCCTTGCCAACCATCACGGTATATTCTCATGACTATACCAAGATGAGGGCTGAAGCAGAAGAGGGAAGTAGTGATACAGAAATCCCAACCATTAAAAACAGCATGAAGTATCATTTCCCGTCTGCCATCATTACCGGTAGAGGTGCAGCCGTGTATTCCTGGCGCAACAAGTTTGCCGGTGCCACTGCTGTTTATAATTTCTCAGTAGCCGGAGACGAGGAACATCTGCAAGTGAAGAGAAACAAATGGCGAGTAAGAATGTTTTTCGGATTCAGGTTCTAGGAACATACTTCTTTACAATAGCTTGCCTGAGATTCTCGTATTTTCAGACGCTTATTATTTCTTTGAGAATATTGTAAATATGAAGAAAATCGAAAAGGTGTTGGCAATCAGATACTTGTGATTTTCTGACAAGATGGTGGCGTTGAGGAAAATCTATAGTTGTACGACTATAACCCCTATAGTTGTACAACCATAACTCTATAGTCGTACAACCATAGCATGTATAGTCGTACAACTGTAACTTTATAGTTGTACAACTATAGGTCTTATTCTTAATAGAGAGCAGAAAAGGGGATTTCTAGCCTTTCAAACCTCCTTATTTTTATCGCTAGATTCAAAAAATGTAGGTATATGAAATTTGAGTATAAATTTTGACGGGAGGTATCTTTACAGTTATAATTTGAACTAAAAATGGAGGAATAATGATATGAATACAAGTTGTAATCGGCTCAGGGGAGGTTGTCTTATCCACGGACAATCTCTCCTGAGCCGATAAATATTCGTTCATTGTCTGTTATCTTTTTAAAAAGAACGGAAGATAACTGAATTTAATATATTACATCCACACGCTTTTGCAGGTGCCCCGAATTTTTACACAAAATCCATTAAAGATTATTAAATTGTGGGGGTATTAGCTTCATATTCTGATGGAAATGCTTAATTTTGCAACTTGAGAAAAGAAAGGTGCAAAAAATAGGTATGAAACGTTC
>JAIJUV010000316.1 GCA_022732315.1 Prevotella sp. | reverse complement strand
GTATTAATATCTCCAGACTTGACACATGCCAAAGACTGGACACAGGGCGAAGTGATTGAAGTTGAGAACAATCCTTTCGTAGGAATTGTCATCTTCGCAAAAAACGCAGATGGGAACATCTTCTTTGGATATAAAGACTTATTTGAACCAGTAAAGGAGGCAGTATGTACGCACTAGCATTTGATATGGTTATTTCTGAGTAATTTACTGATAACTTGAAGGATTCTTGCTGTTTTTTTTGGTGCTTTCAAGAAAATAGCTTATTTTTGCACCATAATTCAGTTAAACGTTTTAAAAGGAGATGGATATGAAACGGATAGAAGAACGATATATCAGCTTGCTTACCGATTTCGGTTTTAAGCGTATCTTTGGAACAAAGCCTAATAAGGATTTGCTCATCAATTTCTTGAATTCACTGTTTGATGGCTTTCAGGTTATCAAGGATGTGAAGTACTTGAATAGTGAGCACGTTGGTGATGTTTTTGCCGAGCGCAAGGCCATCTTTGATGTATATTGTGAAAATGAGCGTGGTGAAAAGTTCATCGTTGAGATGCAGAATGCTTATCAGAAGTACTTCAAGGATCGTTCTTTGTTCTATTCTACTTTTCCTATCCGTGAACAGGCTCCAAAGGGGGCTGAATGGAACTTCAAACTTGAACATGTATATACGGTTGCTCTGCTGAACTTTGACTTGGAAGAAGAGGCATTTGACAAGAATGATATCAACCATGATGTGGGTTTGCTTGACAAGAAGACTCTTAAGGTTTTTAATGACAAACTATCTTTCAAGTATGTTGAGATAGCGAAATTCAATAAGACAGAGAAGGAACTTGATACGCTTTATGATAAGTGGTTGTATGTGTTGAAAAACCTTTCCCGATTGGATAAACGTCCTGCTGCCTTAAAAGAGAAAGTATTTACTAAACTCTTTGAGGAGGCGGAGATTGCGAAGTTCACCCCAACAGAATTGAAAGAATATGAGGATAGTTTGAAGGCGTATCGTGATGTCAAGAACTCCATAGATACGGCTTTGGAAAAGGGGCGTGAGGAAGGTATGGCGAAAGGTATGGAAATAGGTATAGAAAAAGGCATAGCGAAAGGAATGGAAAAAGAAAAGCTAGCCACAGCTCGCCGCCTCCTGTCAATGGGCCTTTCTGATGAGCAAGTATCAACTGTCACCGAACTTCCACTGGAGGAAATCCAGAAATTGAAGGAACAAGCCTGAACCAGGCTGGACTTTCTGGAACAACATAAAAAGGAGGGAAGAATATGAAGACTATAATTGATTACTTGGGGGCACAACTAAAAGGAGAACTTGACAGACTTTGGGCAGACGGAACACTCAATGAGGAAAAAGTAGAAAGTTTCCGCACACTTCATGAAAGAACTCCTTATCATAAGGCAAAAATATCATGCTAAAAGAGAAAATTGTACTTGACAGAAGATAAACATTTCAAAGAGTTAGAAAACATTCCTTTCCCAAAAGTGGAAATAGTAGGTATTGATGACTTTTTGAAATATCTCAAGAAATAATTTTATCAGGATTTAGCGTTTATTGCCTAGTTGTGGAAGAGTATTCTGCCGAGGAATAAGTTTGCTGTTAACCGGAAATAGTGTACAGGCGAATGAAGAACAGCTAACTAGCCGTACGGTTGCCAGTAGGCTGTTCTACTGGAACAGCTAGCGCAAATGCCTGTATAATTGTTGTAAGTAAGGAATAAGAAAAAACTCTTCACTCTTCACCTTTCCTTCGGAATCCCAAGTGTTTATCGGCATTCCAAGGGGTGAAGAGTTCTTGGGCACTCTTCACCCACTCTTCACCACTCTTCACCCTGGCTGGTTCAGCGGAGGATGTGTCATAAGTTTATGATTCACCCTCTTCTTGTTGTTGAAAGAGATAGGATATGTTGTTGAGACAGTCAGTATCTTCGGTCGCACAACAGCTGTTGTGCGCTTGCATAGCAGCAGATATGCGCATGCACAACAAGTGATGTGCATGCGGTGGCCAACTGTTATGCACCCAGCTGTTATCCAGACTTATGACGCACCCTCCTCAGGGATGCCTAGCGGTTTTGCGCTGCAATTTACGCCTGTTGGTCTTTGGAATCGGTGAAGAGTGGTGAAGAGTGGGTGAAGAGTCGCTGTAAACTCTTCACCCCTCGGAATGCCGATAAACACAGGGGGGCGAAGGAAAGGTGAAGAGTGAAGAGTAAAAGCGTGTTCGCTTGCTGAACAAAAAAATGGGGCGCAAACTGCTTCCATGAAAGGAATCGCCTGCGCCCCTGATATTTTTGCTTATGAGTAAATGAGCACCCTAAGATTAGAACTTGTAGATAGCACCAAATGAAATGTTGCTGGCATCTACACCAAGTCCGAACAAGGTAATTCCGAGAGTCGCCTATTTTTCGTTATCCCCATCCCTACATTTTTCCCTAAAACCTTGGAAGTTACGAGGAAAAGTCGTATCTTTGCAAACGAATAGCAATATTGCGTCCACGACCTTATAAAGCGTAAGCAGATGGCAAGATTTATAGACCCACGTGTTGACTGGGCTTTCAAGAGGATATTTGGAAGCGAAGACACGAAAGAATGTCTGATAACTTTCCTCAACGGACTGTTTGAAGACGAGTTGGTAATCAAGGACGTGACGTTTGCCAAGACCGAAAAACTTGGCTTGCGCCCCGATGACCGCGGTGTGGTCTTCGATGTCTATT
>JAIJUV010000315.1 GCA_022732315.1 Prevotella sp. | reverse complement strand
CATCATTACAGGACTCAGCATCTGGGAATACTGCGGACTGGTAAACAACGAGAAGGAAGACGTCACCGTCAACCGTCTGATCTGCACCATTGCCGGAGTATACTTTTTCCTGGCCGTAGCAGGACTGCGAATGGGCATCGTAGGCAATTTCATTGTCTTTGTTCCCTATCTGCTCACCATCGTCTACCTGTTTATCAGCGAACTGTATACCGGCAACAAAGATGCCATCAACGACTGGGCCTACACCATGCTCTCGCAGATGTACATCGCCCTGCCCTTCTCTATGATCAATATTTTGGCTTTCGAATACTCAGCTTTCGACGGTCAAATACACTACGACATGCTGTTGCCACTGAGTATTTTCATATTCCTTTGGACAAACGATACCGGAGCCTACTGCAGCGGTTCGCTCTTCGGCAAGCATAAACTCTTCCCACGCATCAGTCCTGCCAAGAGTTGGGAAGGAAGCATAGGCGGAGGTATATTCGTTCTGATTGCAGCTGCCGTGATTGGTTACTTGGCAAATGACGGCGAGGCTCACCGACTCAGCATTGCCGGATGGATGGGATTGGGCCTGGTTGTCGTGTTCTTCGGAACATGGGGCGACTTGGTAGAGAGTCTCTTCAAACGCACTTTGGGAGTAAAGGACAGCGGCACACTGCTGCCAGGACATGGCGGTATGCTCGACCGTTTCGACTCTTCGCTCATGGCCATTCCCGCAGCTGTCATCTATCTCTATACACTGCAGCTTTTCGTATAAAAAAAAGAGGCTCATGAGTTTTCCCTTTAACTTATGAGCCTTTTTTAGGAACTTTTTTGTCTTAGTAACTTATTGAAGTTTCGTATGTGGTTCAAGTACGGGCTGAAGGCCCAAAAGCTCATAGCCCAGGGCATCGCCCTGGGTATAATGGCAATCAACAAGGCGCCTGAAGGGGCAGAAACTTTGTATATTGTCCGGTATTTTAAAGCTTTTGCCCTTACAGGTAGGGTGTTCAAAATTCGAATCAAAAATCCGGTATAAAAAATGGTGTTATTTCGGTGCAGCTAAGTTACTGATTTTTAACACTTTAATATACGAAATAGTTCTTTGAAAATTTGCATAACTCACTGATTTTCAGTATCTTTGCAAGTAAAAATTAATACATAAGATATGGAAAAATCAACCAAAGATACAGAGCTTGAAAAGCTTGAAAAGCGTGTCGAAAAACTAGTGAAGGCAAATAAGTCTCTAAAAAAGGACAAACGTAATCTTAAGAGAAGACTGACTACCTCTCAGAATAAGTCCAATAAGTATCGTTCCGAACTTAAAAAAAAAGAAAAGCCGAACGTAGGATTGGACAAGGAGTCCTTCGAACAAATAATGAGTCTATTAGACGACATCATTATTCATCCTTAATGGTTGCTTTGAGTACTGCTTTTTATGCTCGTCTTTCTATAGGCTCACGTCAGATTGTTGAAATATTCAATATCCTGAATGAGTTTATGGGCAATATTTTCGGTGAAGTACCTGCTTATACGACAATTGGCTACTGGGCACAAGAGTTGGGGCTTAGTGTCTATAAGGAATCGTGTACCCTTTTCAAGGGTAAGCGTTATGCCTTGATTGTCGATGAAAGCATGATGATAGGCAGTGAGAAAATGCTGCTTACGCTTGCTGTTGCGGCAGATAATATAGGAATGGCCATCACAGAAAAAAACATAACCATTGTAGACATCTCAATAGCTAAGAGCTGGAATGGAAAATCCATTCAGGGAGTATTGGAAAAAGTCGCTGATAAAATTGGGCATAAACCAGAATATGTAATCAGCGACAATGGCTCCTGTATATGTAAGGCCATTAGAGATGCTGGTTATAAACATCACCATGATATTAGTCATACTCTTGGCATGTTCCTCGAAAGAGTTTACAAGAATGATACTGATTTTCAGGAGCTTTCAAGTAATGTTCAGATAGCACGTCTTAAATATAACATGCAAGATGTTGCTTATGTGCAACCTCCATCGCAACGAAGTATTGCACGTTTTATGAACATGTCAAAATGGATTGACTGGATAAGCAGGATGCAGTATGTATATCATACACTGCAAAAGGATATGAAGAGCATATATGCTTTTATTCCGCAAAATGCTTCTCTGGTTGATGAGTTGGCCGAAACTATGGACTGTATAACGAAGATAGAAAAAGACATCAAAAACAACGGGTGGTCGCAAGACTCTGTTGCCCGTTGCAAAAAACTCGTGACAGAAAGCTTGATATTGAGGCATGAGCGACAGCGAAAAGTTGGCTCTTATATCTTGGGATATTTAGAACGTGAGCTCTCTCTCTTAAATGAAGGAGATGTACACAATGCAAGTTCTGACCCAATAGAATCAACATTTGGAGTGACTAAGGACAGAATGTCTAACGACAAACTTACCGGTGTTACCCCAATGATTCTTATAATGCCTCTGCGCATAGCCTTGGCTGACAAAAACAGGCGAGTTGGTTTTGATTTTAAAGAACGTTTGGAGGAAGGAAGACATCGGCACATTAAAGAATGGACTAATGCAAACCTCTCTCCAAATTTGGCAGTGAAACGCATCAATACCATAGGTAAAAAATGCGTCGGATTTTAAACGGATTTTGAACACCCTACCTGAAGGGGCAGAAGCTCTTAGCCCAGGGCAGCGCCCTGGGTTATCATGTTCGCAAACTTGGCGCCCTGTAAGGGCAAAAGCTTT
>JAIJUV010000314.1 GCA_022732315.1 Prevotella sp. | reverse complement strand
GCAGTATCGCTCTGCACTTGTCGTCGCTCGAATGAGGAATATTATTTATATTCTACTTTTGAGAGGATTACCTCAGGAGAGGTGCCCATCAGGGTTATGGCGGAGTAATCCATATTACGGGTAATCATACGATTGCCTTCTTTACTAACTGTTCGGAATTTCTGAACAGTTGCTGACAGCATCAATTTTCTGAAGACCTACCTATTTGTCATATTCTTCTAAGAAGCGTTTAATCATGGAAGTTACGGCTTGCGGAGACCGCTTGACATGAACTATTCCCATAATTACTACTTGCTCGCCATCTATCAAATAATAGACACGATTAGGGGCTAACAACAAATGGCGTATAACCATGTTCTGACCAGACACACATGAAGTGTACCGAGCATCATATATTCCATGTGTGGAATATTGAGCCAATTCGTCAGTCTTCTCCAAGATATTATGGAGTACTTGTTGAGAAGTTAATAAGCCAAAATGTTCTTCCACATAGTCTATGACTTCATCTAATTGCGTCAAAGCCAAGTCTGACCAAACTACTTCCATCCTCTTTTTGCTTTAATATAAGACTCAACTTGAGAATTTGGAATGCAGCGACCTACTCTATTTTCCTTCAGAGCATGCTCTGCAGCCGCAATCATAACCTCTCGTGGTATCCCATGAATCGAATTAGTCGACTCACTCATATCAACATCGCCTAAAGAAGACTCAATTTTAGCTATCAAGGAATATTTATCCTCAATGCTCAAATTTCTGATTTCATCCCAATAAGGAATGATTCTATCTTGTGATACATTACTTGTCAGCATAATACATTCTCCTTTATTTTAATCTTTGCCCGCAAATTTACGACTTTATTTCGTAATTACCAAGGAATTATGAGAAATTCTTTCGACTCCCCTGTCCCCTCTTGCGAAGAGGGGGTTCTTAACCCACTCCCAAGCCCTCGCCCTTTCCAAAAGGGCAAGGGATGTAACCGCTGCGCTTTAAGGTTGGCGGGGCATCAGAGCCCTCGCCAGGTTTCTTATGCGGGATGGGACCGCAGGGGGACGGCAAAAAATATAAGTTTTTTTAATTACTCCGACAGATACTTAACTATCCAAGGTTTCAACTCTGGAATATCAACTTCTATCGTGTCCCAAAGGCTTTCGGGATCTATTGTATAATAACCATGCACAAGGACATGGCGCATCCGTTCTATCTGACGCCAATTTGGTAAAGCCATAAAAGATGAGCTTATTCTTCTTGATATCTTCAAAAGTATATTGAGCATGAAACTCCTCTATACTTTCTATCGCTTCAAGAATATGCTCTAACCTTCCCCTATCTCTAACTTTTTCTCTCATAAATCAAGAATTTATCTTGGTTGGCTGTTTCTTGAGCAAACGGGAGGAGACGATTAGCCTCTACTATATCCACCTTGCGATGAAGCAAGTCTTCCAAATTCAACATAATACCTGCTATTTTCATCAGAGAAATTCGATTATGCTGACGATCATACTCTACAAGAATGTCTATGTCACTATCAGTAGTTTCTTCTCCTCGTGAGCATGAACCAAAGAGCCAAGCCTTTGTTATTGGCTGGCTACCAAAGAAATCTTGTATCTTTGGAATCATATCTTGTACATTCTTACTTATCATAACAGCGTAATTTTATTGTTTTTAATGGAGCTTATACTCCATTTCTCTGTTCATTATGCAAATATAAGGGTTTTCTGTGAAACTACCAAATTTTGGGAGGAGTTTTTGCTTCATGCCCAAGCTGTAACAGTAGCTATTTTTATTAACGTACGCAAGACGCCCCTAAGTGACGGCTTACCCATATTCTTTCGACTCCCCTGTCCCCCTCTTGCGAAGAGGGGGTCCTTAACCCACTCCCAAGCCCTCGCCCTTTCCAAAAGGGCAAGGGATGTAACTTCTATGCTATTAAGGAGATTTTTCCCAACCACTCCGTCCCTCCTTCATAAGGAGGGCTCCACCGCTTTTCCCAAGCCCTTTTCCCCTCAGGGGACAAGGGATGTAACCGCTCCTCCTGTCGCTCTTAACCGCTGCGCTTTAAGGTTGGCGGGGCATCAGAGCCCTCGCCAGGTTTTTTATGCGGGGATGGGAGCGCAGGGAGCTATAGCTGATTTTCAAGTTCATCCACTACTTCGTCTCTCAGGGTTTGAGGGACTGTGGCTGCACTCACCATGATGCGTAACAGGGAGTCTTTTAAGAGTTGCTCCTCTTCCTTTAGCTCGTTGCCCACAAATTTCAAATTCCGTAATAGTACAAGCCTCGTGTATATATTCGCAATGCTCTCCAAAGTTAATGTGCCATCGTGATGGGGTAACTTTGAAAGAGTACGGGGATTCATCTGTAGAAATTTGGAAAACTGACGGATGGAAGTGAAGCCCCATCTCTTCTCTATCTGGCAAATTTCTTCGGCAGCGGTGGCAATCCACCTATTCGCCCCTCTATTCGCCTGCTTTTCCATCTTCCATACCGTGAATTATCGAACATCGCGTCCTGACTAAAACAGAGGGTATGATTTTCCGATGGTTTTTGTTAAAAGCTTTTAAAAGCAGTGAGCAGAAGTTAAGGATGATGCACTCATAGGTGCATCACGTGATTTTCGAAGAAGTATATCTTTGCAGCATAATCAGTTGACTGATAAACATGTTTTACTATATAATATAATAAGGTATATGAAGCTAAAAGCAACTTATACTCGCCGTATCTTGGCGATGATGTA
>JAIJUV010000313.1 GCA_022732315.1 Prevotella sp. | reverse complement strand
CGACATCGCCTTGCTGATATGGAACGACTCCTGGAAATGCGGATTCAGCACCTCCAGGATGCCATGGGCAAAGCCCCACATGAAGAAGAGGCTGCTGATGATGAGGAAGGGCACCAGATAGTTATGCCCTTCGTATCTGAAGATGGATGGCTTCGTCATGATTCTCTACAAATTTATTACTGTCCTTTACTACCAGTGCCAGATAACCGCCGCCACCGGCTCCCGGCATCTTCCATGCCAGTACCTCCTCCATGCTGCTGTAGCGGTCAATCATTGGCTGCACACTCGCCTCCGGTTCTATCACACCGTTGATAGACGGATTCACCATACCCGGGAACATCGCAATCTGGGCCTCGAAAGATGCCCTGTATGCTGCCGCAAAGGCATCGAGGTCGTGCGCCAGAATCGCCTTCCAGCAGGCATCAGCCGCATCAGCCAGCGCCTTCACCTTCTCAGGCGTGATATCCTTACCTTCCACCACACTGCATCCCGGTCTTCTCGGTTCCATCGGAATCATCACCAGGTGGTCTTCCAGGAATCGGAGGGTCATCTCATCCTGCGTACTCTCAATCTTCTCCGGCCAGAAGTTGTTGTCATAATAATGACGCACCAGACCGGGCACACAGATACCGATAGAATCCTGGGCACCCGATATGATGCCATCGTGACGCTCCGGATTGTTCTCGAAGCAGAATACCAGTCGGGCGAGCACCTCCGGATCCATCTTCGGCAACTTCACCGGCCATATCTTCTGAATCATCTTACGGGTAGAGGTGGACAGACCACAGCGGTCGCGCACCTCAAAGGTAGGTTCCAGCGAGATGGTAATCGCCCATCCCGGATGATACATGCTTACATAAGGCTGGTCAATCCATGTACCAGCCAGATCCAGACGGGTAGGAATCCCCGCTTCCTGTGCCGAATTATCAGATACATTCGATAACGCCCTCTTCAAGTCAGAAGAAGAACGTGCCTTCAGACCAGCATGCGGCGTACGATGGAGTTCAACATACTCGATGCCTCTTTCCTTACAGATCCTCCGCTTCTCATCAGACCCACCTTCCGCGTTCACCACAAACACATCCGGTTTCACCTTATCAAGAGTTGGCAGGAAGTCGATGACACCGCTTCCCTCATTGATATACGCATCCTTCACCGCCTTGATATTCTTGACCATAAATAGCCGTTCCTCCTGCGGAAACATCGGCTTGCGGTGTTTATACTCCAGATAAGTAGCATCCGATCCGATACCCACATACAGGTCACCATACCGTGATGCCTGCTGGAAAAACTCCACATGACCGGAATGCAGCAGGTCATAACACCCACTTACAAAAACTTTTTTCTTCATTTGTTGTTTGTCACTATTCATAGAGTATCCGAAATCAGAATAGGGGAGATGTGAATTAAGTGTTTCCTCTAAGTGATTTATTCTTTCTTTTCTTTTTTCCACGAGTAATAGTTTGTGTTGTAAATATGTGATTTGTTTATTTTATTTGTGTCGTAACCTCCAGAAGAAATGCCATGTCCTAAAGATTGGCTCACATAGAGCCTCGGCAGGATAATATCGCACGAAGTGCATATTTCTCCATATCTTCAGGAAGTATTTCTTTGCCATTCCTTGTTGTGTAAAATGCCCATACTTGGTGAAGTGCTTTCCGAAGTTGCCACCATTCAGTATCTCTGCCAGCAACAACTTTCCTCTCTTCTCATCCATCGGAGCAATCATCTTCTCCTCTGATAGTCCCAACGCCTCATGCAGTACATACATCATCGCCCTTGCAAACTTCCACAATCCAAGATGTTTCAATTTTTTCTGCAATGCATCCTTAATCACCAATAACTCATCATTATTCACGACATAGTAGTAATCAATGATTTGCCTCATTCCAATCCCTTCATCGAAGAAATGATGATACAGATGCGTCAGCTGATAAACCACATTGAATGCCGTCGTTGGTATAGGTATTTCTCCAATACCATCTGACAGGCAAACAACATTTGAGCATTGCAAATCCGCATTCCGCTTGAACCACTTCTGCAATCTGGCATGATAAAGAGGATTATTCATAGAGCAAGGAATGAAATGCAGTTCTACAGGTACACCATCCATTGTTGTTTCAAGATGATGAAACCTTATATCCTCACCAATTTCAAAATGCTTCTTGGCATATTCTGTTACCTGTTCACGGCTTGCATTCACCCAAACATCAATATCCCCAGGAGTACGGGAATAAGGATTCGGATACATCAAGGCATTCCCTTGTCCTTTTAATATGCAGCATCGCAATCCATCTTCTCTAAGCATGAAATAAAGCTTGCTTGCAACCACATTCACCTTCATGTTTTGTCGGCGAATTTGTTGTACCGCTCCCATCCAAGTCATCAGCAGCTCCCTCTCAATCGGATTCCGCTTCAACTCTTCAGAATATTCCAGCCCCAATCTATTGATACCATCAAAACAGAATCCGAGAATAGCTTGATTAGATGCGAAGGTATATAGTTGCCGCCAATCCAAATTGGTGACAACCATACTTATATCCACCTTCTTGCCAAGGCAATAATTTAAGAACAAAAAGATTGCTGATGTTTTTATCATTTCTTATTTCAGATATTTTCTGTCATTATCCTCGAACCAGTCAGCCAGCGCTTCCTCGAAGCTCCACTTAAACTGATAACCGCAGTTCTTTAACTTCTCACCACAGATATTAGTAGAAATCTGGAGTTTCTTTACTC
>JAIJUV010000312.1 GCA_022732315.1 Prevotella sp. | reverse complement strand
TGGGAGTCGGCCGTTCCCTCATTCAATTGACAGTAGATAGATTGAAGCCAATCTGTCCTGTCGAGAACATGTGGGTAGTGACAAACGAGAAATACATTCGCATTGTCAAGGAGCAAATCCCTGACATGCCAGTAGATAACATATTAGCAGAGCCGGAGGCTCGCAATACCGCTCCATGTATTGCTTATGCCTGCTGGAAGATCCAGAAGAAGCATCCTGAAGCCAACATCGTGGTGACACCATCCGATGCCCTCGTCATTAATACCTCAGAGTATCAGCGAGTGCTCAGCAAGGCATTGAGCTATACATCCGATAAGAACGCCATCGTTACCATCGGTATTAAGCCAAGCCGCCCAGAAACAGGCTATGGTTATATCGCTGCAGCAGAGCCAACATCCGTAGATGAAATCTACAAGGTTGAGGCTTTCAAGGAAAAGCCAAACCTGGAGACAGCCGAGCAATACCTTGCCGCTGGCAACTACTATTGGAATGCCGGAATCTTCGTATGGAACATCAATACCATCAGCAAGGCAATCCGTACCTTCCAACCGAATCTTGCCAGCATCATGGACGAGATGGCTCCTTCTTTCTATACCGAACAGGAGAAAGAGGTAGTCGGCAAGCTCTTCCCAACCTGCGAGAAGATCAGCATTGACTATGCCGTGATGGAGAAGTCGAAGGATATCTTTACGCTGCCAGCCGAGTTTGGATGGAGCGACTTAGGCAGTTGGGGCAGTCTCCGCACCTTGCTTCCACAGGATGAGGCTGGCAATGCCAAGGTTGGCAAGGACATCCGCTTGTATGAATGCAAGAACTGCGTGGTTCATGCAGCCGATGAAAGCAAGGTGGTAGTTCAAGGCTTGGATGGCTATATCGTAGCCGAGAAGAATGGACAACTACTTGTTTGCTCATTGCGAGAGGAACAGAGAATTAAAGAGTTTGGAAAATAAGTACTAGCGACTTTAGTAAACTTTATATTATTGAGATTATGGTAGAGTTAATCAATTCTGATTTTGTGAAACTAATGAGCATATTGTTGGCAATAGTTGCTTTATTCTATATTGGTGTAAAGAATAAACCAACTAATGGTATGAGTAAGAACATACATGTGTGGTATATATGTGGAATAGCCACATTTGTGATAGTCGAGCTCATAACTTTTATTGTTGTAGGTAATGCGGATGCCCAAAACATCATGGACAATATATCATTTGCTTCCACGTTGTCTTCATTGATACTTTCTGTGTTGGCTATTTTCATAACGGTACTTTCTGGAGAATCAATGAATAAATTACGTGATAGTTTGATTGGTTTAGGAAGTATTCCGAATGATGTTAAACAGGCAGTCAATGAGACAATAGATAAAATGCAAAAATCGACGGAAGACTTGGATACAGCGACAGAGGCAAATAATAAAAATTTGGAAAAGCTAAATGAGTTTTTTGATACTAAAATTGCTGAAATCGAACATCACATATCAGATCAGTTAAAACTGCATCAGCAAACCACGCTGAAAGCTATTGATGAACGCTTTGTTGGAAGAAAAGAAGGAACTCAAAATGAGCCTAGCGATATTTCTGAACCGATTATAGATAATTTTCTGTCTTCTACATCCAATGCAAGTATCTTTTTACTGTATATGATTTCAAGGTATTGTGAAAAGGTTAATAGATATCACGTTGATCCACCTATTGTTAATCTAAAGAATTTGGCTCTTGCTATAAACGAAGGTAAAAGAGAAGATAGCTTTGGTATGTACTTATTTGCCTGCTTAGTAATTTTATCTTCATTTGGGTTATTAGACTATGATGCTGGCAAGAATTCTTTTACAGAGGTTACGTTTTCTTCCATAAATTCTTCTATTAATTCTAAAATATCAAATCAGTTGAAAGAAAGAAACTTAACCTCTGCATTAGGCGGCTTAGATCAATATATAGATTCTTTATTTTTAATTGCAAACCAACAAGAGGAGGATAAGAACGATGGAACTGAAGATAATTAAAATTAAAGATGCTCAGACAGACGATGAACGTGTAGTTATAAAGGCTCTGTCAAAGTGTAATATCAATAGTTATATATTATTTGATACGACTTATGATGAAAAAGGTATTGTGTCTAATAAGTATCGTCACATTTTTATTTTTCCTGATTTAGTAGTGGAAAAAGGAGATTTTGTTTGGCTTTATACTAAGCCAGGTGTGTATGGAACTCATACTAATACCAGTGGCACCACAACTCATAAGTTATATTGGGGTGTTCTATCTCATATATGGAATAATGATGGTGATAAGGCTTATTTGATGCATTATGACGATTGGGAGAATTTTTCCTATGAAGTCAATTAGAGAAAGATTGAAATGCTGAAGTTGATTTTGTTCTGATTTTAATAATATAAAGGAAAAGCGTTATGACAGCAAAAGAATATTGTATAGCCTTTTGTGAAGGTTACTTCTACGCCCAATTAGGCGAGAACCTTACCAATGGCAAAGTGACAGAACATACACTGGACTTAGCAAAGGAAACGGCTCAAACCAGTATGGAGCAACAGATAGTCTATTCTAGTATTGATGAAAAGCAGGAGATGAAAGAAAACCTTCATAAATGGGCAGATAAAGTGATGCAAGGTTTCAAGAAACGTTTGCGTGAGAGCGGCAGATTGATAGAATCTTGATGATGCGCTAGCCGACAAACAATCGTAACTCTGTTGCGTAGGCATTCATCGGCAGCCCTTTAGGGCACAGGCTTCGCTG
>JAIJUV010000051.1 GCA_022732315.1 Prevotella sp. | reverse complement strand
ACTCGCTAAGGAAAACAAGAAATTCATCTATGGTGCCGTGAAGGAAGGAGCCAGAGCAAAGGATTTTGAGCTCGCCATCGAATGGCTGAAAGATGCAGGACTGATTTATAAGGTAAACCGCTGCAAGAAAGCCCTGTTGCCATTGGCTGCATACGAGGATTTCTCAGCTTTCAAGTTATTCCTGTCTGATATCGGACTGATGGGAGCCATGAGCAATATTCCTGCCCAAAGCTTGCTGGAAGGAAATGTGCTGTTTTCTGATTTCAAGGGGGCGCTGACAGAACAGTATGTTCTGCAGCAGCTGAAGGAGAAATCTTCCTTGTCTATCTATTATTGGTCGGCAGAAAATTCACGTGGTGAAATAGATTTCCTGGTGCAGGATGAGGAAAGAATCATTCCGATAGAAGTAAAGGCTGAGGAGAATTTACAGGCTAAGAGTCTGAGGGTGTTTGTGGAGCGCAATCAGGGATTGAAAGGTATGCGCCTATCCATGTCACCTTACAGGGAGCAGGATTGGCTTGACAATTATCCTTTATATTCCGTATCTGCAATATTCGGATAAATAACAAAGTTCACAAGGTTGTGGTTCACAACCTTGTGAACCTTTAATAGTATATTGTAAATCAGGTGTTTAAATGTGTTTGTTTTTTTTTGATGCCTGCGGGAATAAACGCAAAAAAAGAGGAAAGCAATTCTGCTTTCCTCTTTTTAAATGTTCAGGGTGGAAGGTGGGACTCGAACCCACGACATTCAGAACCACAATCTGACGCTCTAACCAACTGAACTACGTCCACCATTTGATTTTTATGTTTGCTTAAAGAAATGTGGGTGGAAGGTGGGACTCGAACCCACGACATTCAGAACCACAATCTGACGCTCTAACCAACTGAACTACGTCCACCATTTTTTAAGCGAGTGCAAAGGTACGGAAAAAATTTGGTTCCACCAAATATTTCCGTACTTTTTTACATTTTTTTTTATTTTGCAGGGCTGTTTGGCACTACAGGAGCTGCCTTTTCTGCTGCAGGTGCTGCTTTCTCTGCACCGGCTGCTGCTGGAGCTGCCTTCTGAGCACCGGCTGCTGCATCCTTGCTGGCACCTGGCATAGCAGGAAGAGCGGTCTGCTCCTGGGTTGCACCCTCCATAACGCTGCTCTCGCCCACAGCCTGTGGAGCTACGTAAGCGCAAGCTACGCTGATTACTACCATCAGACCAGCAAGGGTCCATGTGATCTTCTCTACTACGTCGGTGGTCTTGCGAACACCCATGATAGAGTTGGTTGATGAGAAGTTAGATGCCAATCCACCTCCCTTTGACTCCTGAATCAAGACGATGAGTACCATCAAGATTGATACCAGGACAATCAATACTACAAATAATGTGTAAATCATTTTTTTAAAACTAGTTTTATTATTATTATTTATTTTCTTTTCTTCTCGTTAAGCATCAGTTTTTCGAGGAAGCGGAGCTGATCTATATAGAACGCACTCTTCTGTGGATGCTGCTTGTACAGGCGGTCGATAATCTGATAGGCTCGCTCGTACTTGCCCTGCTTGATGTAGATTCGGGCAAGGGTCTCCGTAAAGATACCACCGTTTTCTGAGGCAGCTTGGGCTTCGGAAGAATCTGCTTCTGCAGTTTCCTTCTTCTCTTCCTTCTCTTCCTTTTCTTCCTTCTTCTCCATCATCTCGCTCTCCTGATCATCCTCCTCCTTATCCTTGTGGAGCTTGAATCCGCCTTCTTCTATGAAGTCATCGATGAGGGCGATGGTTCTTGATGGCTGCTCGTGCTCGGTTTCCGTCTCCGTCTCCATCAAATAGGCCACGTAGTCAACGGCGGCATCGGCTGGCGTTGGTTTGCGCTTCTCTTCCGGTTCTTTCTCCCTTTCCTCTGCTTCGGTAGGGATGGAGTGGAGGAAGTGGTCGATGAGACTGCTGGTGCGGTCGCTCTTCGGCTTGCCTTCCACAGCTTCGTGGCGGTTTGCATTCTGGATCTTGAGCTGATAGTGGGCTGCCTCTACCATCTGGAAGATCACCTTGCGGTCGGAGATATAGATGGCGGCACGGCGCAGTTCTTCGTCGAAGCTCGGGTCGTGGAGCAGGTACAGGTTCTGCAACATCAGAAGGCGAGCCGTCTGATAGTACGGATAGAGGGCCAGGAGGGCGCGCAAATCATAGAGCGTCTCCCGGTTCATTTCCTCAGGATGTTGTATCAATCTGTTTAGTTCCACGATATTATTAACTTTAAACTATAAACTATTAACTCTAAATTCTACTACCAGTTTGCCACGGTGGCGTTGAAGATCTGGTCAACCAGGTCTTTTACCATCTGCGTTACCAACTCTTCCTGCACAGAGGCGAGGCTCTGGGTGGTATCGTAGGTCTTGGCAGAGGTGAACTGGCGCTCGAAATCCTCGTTGTGGTTCTTGGTGTTGGTGAAGCGTACGTTCACCGTGATGCTCAGCTCGGTCTGGGCTGAATATCCCTCGGCACTCACCGACTTGTTGCGCTGTGAGTATTGGGTAATCTCGCCCTCTATCTTCAGGTCGCCATTGCGGCTCACCTGGCGGAGCTGGGTGTTGCTGGCAAACTTATCCTTCAGTTCGTTGTTGAACATCGGACCCATCGGACCCCATACATAGGAGCTGCGGATAGGGAAGTCGGCCAACTGGATGGTCTTGGTCTTGGTGTAGTCGATGCTGGCGCCGTTGAACTTGTAGCTCACGGAGCAGGCTGCGGTGACACCCATCACCAGGACGATGCCTATTATATATATGTACGCGCGTAGATGCTTCATAAATTGTATTTTTTAATTCTTCTGTAGAGCGTTCTGTCGGAGATGCCCAATTCTTCGGCCGCCTTCTTGCGGTTGCCGTTGTTGCGTTCCAGGGCGCGCTCTATCATCTGTCGGCTCAGTTCATTGAGGTTGAGCGATTCGTTCTCGCTCTCATTCTCATTCTCCATGTCCTTGATTTCCTCTGCCTCGATATCCTCGGCATCCCGTCTTGGTTCGGCATAGATTCTGCCTTCCTGCAGATTGCCGAATTCGGAAGGGTAGTGGGGTTCAGGCATTCCCGAAACCGATGGGGATGTGATTCCCGAAACCGGTGCTGGCATTCCTGAAACCGATGGTACGCCTGAAACCGTGGTTGGAGGCATGCCTGAGATGTTTTTCGGATGGCTGAAGCCATTGGCTCCGCTGAGTCCCCGAGCTTCATCTAGCTGGTCGCGCAGCGATTTCATCTCTCTTCGCAGGTCGCTCACGTTGCCCCTGAGTTCGTAGAGAATCTTGTAGAGCATCTCCCGCTCGCTTTCGTAGCTATGCTGCTCGTTTCCGGCTTGCGGAATGGTGGCGAGCTGGGTAGTTTCCTCATCTCTTGGGATGAACTGCGAGAGGGTTTCGAGATTGATTTCCCTTTCCCGGCTCAGCACTGACATCTGTTCGGTGATGTTCTTGAGCTGTCGCACGTTGCCTGGCCACTTATATTTCAGCATGAGCGCCTTGGCATCCTCGGTGAGTGAAATCTTAGGCAATCGATATTTCTCAGCCATCTGCATTGCAAAGAGGCGGAAGAGCAGGAGGATGTCGTTGCCACGTTCACGCAGCGGAGGCATCTGGATAGGGATGGTATTCAAGCGATAGTAGAGGTCTTCGCGGAATTTTCCCTCGCTCACAGCCTTGCGCATGTTTACGTTGGTGGCTGCCACAATTCTCACATCAGTCTTTCTGATTTCGGTGCCGCCCACACGGATGTATTCACCCGTTTCGAGCACACGAAGCAGCCGGGCCTGCGTCTGTATCGGCAGTTCACCCACCTCGTCGAGGAAGATGGTACCCTTGTTGGCGATGCCGAAATATCCTTCGCTTTCGCCGATGGCTCCGGTGAAGGAACCTTTCTCATGACCGAAGAGTTCGCTGTCGATAGTTCCCTCTGGGATACTGCCGCAGTTGATGGCGAAATATCTTTCGCGTCTTCTCGGCGAGTTATCGTGAATGACTCGTGGGATGATTTCCTTACCCACACCGCTCTCTCCGATGATAAGCACGGAAAGGTCGGTCGGTGCCACTTGTAGGGCGACATCGAGAGCACGGTTCAATCCGTCGCTATTTCCGACGATATTGTAGCGTTGTTTTATTTTCTGTAGTTCAGAATTATCCATTTAGCTGCCAAAATTACACATTTTTTTTGAATTAACTGCCTTTTTTGCCCAAAAAGTGGGTGTAATAAGGTAGAAAATAGGCGAAAATGTGATATTTCGCCTATTCTCTACGTATTTCGAGCCTATTCTGCTGGTTGTGGAGCAGGCTGTTCTGCTGGCTTCTGAGGAGCTGGCTGCGCCTGTTTTTCGGCAGGATTAGGCTGCTGTGTCAACTTTTTATCAGTCTGCTGGGCAGGCTGAGGGGCGTTGTTGTTGGCATTACCATTGTTGCCACCATTGTTATTGCCGTTGTTTCCCTTAGGGGCATTCTGCTCGTTGTTTCCCTTGGTGCCGTTCTGCTTGTTTCCGCCCTTTGGAGGGAATGGGGAAGGAACGTGCTTCTTTGGGATGGAGAAGCGAACCTTCTCGCTCTCATCACGCTTCTCGTGGTAGAGCTTTGGCAGTGGGTTCTGGTAAGCCTCTTCGCAGGTTTCGCGATGGCGGAAGGCATCGAGTGCCAGGAAGATGGCGTGGCGGAACGAGATGGCATCTGCCTCGTTGTAGCCTGCCATATAGTAGCATGGGGTGGTGTTGGCTGCTGTATGGATGATAGGGAGACCAGCGGTATAGAGCACGCCATCCTCGTTGAAGAGGGAGTGGAATGGTACGGCTGCCTGGTCGTGGTACATCGCCATGACGCCATCGAACTCGTTGTAGTATCCGTTGCCGAAGAAATCGTCGGCTGGGTAAGGACCGAATGCCTGGATGCCCTTCTCGGCGAGTGCATCGATGGCTGGGATGATGATGTTGCGCTCCTCGGTGCCGCAGCTCTGTTCCTCGTTGATGCTTGGGTTGAGGGCGAGCACAGCGATGCGTGGGTTGGTGAGGAGGAAGTCGCGCTTCAGGGTGTGCCAGAGCAGGGTGGTTTTCTCCACGATGCTTTCCTGGGTGATTGACTTGGCCACCTGGGTGAGTGGTGTCTTGCCGGTGACGGAGGCAATGCGCAGGTCGTCGCCTACGAGCAGGCTCAGGGCATGGCTGCCGTCGCCCAGACAGGTTTCGATGTAGTCTTTGTGATCCACGAAGGTGTAACCTTCAATCTTGATGTTCTGACTGCTTACCGGGGCAGTGACGAGCACATCGTAGAGACCGTCGCGATAGTCGGTCATGGCACGGTCGAGTGCCTTGACTGCTGCTGCTCCTGATTCCGGAGTAGGCATACCCATATCCACCTTCACTTCCTCTTCTACGGCAGCGAGGAGGTTGATTCTTCCATCCTCAGCATCTTCAGCTTTCTGGATGATGGAGAACTGGGCTGGCAGGTTCATCGCCTTGCGATAGTAGGCTGCCACTTTTGGCGAGCCGTAGATGATAGGGGTGCAATACTCCAGCATCTCCGGTTCGTTGAATGCCTTAAAAATGAGTTCATATCCGATACCATTGGTATCGCCGTGGGTGATAGCCACTTTGATTCTTTTGTTGTCCATGAAATTTTATTTTATAGTAGAAATCGCAGCTTCGAGCTGCTTGATTAATATTTTCTTTTTCATTTCGGGTGCATAGACAAAGGCGATGATGTAGAGGTTATAGCCTTGCTTTGCTGCCTGGCTTGTTTGCCTATGAATGCGATGCATTACGTAAGGCCCTCCCATGGCATCTCCTTTCATCTCCCAGAGTCCTCTTTCTGAGAGATGAGGAATCACCATATACATGCTGTCGGTTTCACCCGGCATATTGGTTCGGAGAATGCTATCAATCAAAGCCTTGTCATTTACATGAAAAGCATTTGAATTCTTCATTCTTCGTTCTTCACTCTTCACTTTTCCTGCTCTTCGTTCTTCACTCTTCACTTTCATTACGAGCAGGTTCTGCATGCCCGAACTGGCGTTGTTCGAGATCCAGATGAAGTCTTTCGCCTTTTTGCTGGCGTTCATCGCTGCAGGAATCTTCATGTCGATTCCGAACATCTTTTTGATTTCGTCTTGCATCTCCCTGTTTTGTTTGCTGGGGTTACCGGAGATGATATCTGCCAGATGTTTCAGTTCCACTTCATCCACGATGTGGCGGAGTTTCTCGCCATTAAGCCTTTCCCGCAACTGCTGTGCCGATTGGGCGGTTATGCGAATGATATTCTGTGGCGCTGCATTCTCGTCGTGGTGAAGTGTGACGGAGAAATCCCGCTCTCCTATATTCTGTTCTCCGAAATCCCGTTCTCCGATATTCACGACGATTCGGGTTCTGACGAGCAGATAGTTCCCCCGGGTCTTGCCCTTTTTCACCTGAATCAGTCGGCAGAGTGGTTCGGGTTGGGGCAGTCCTGTCACATCCTCCGTCAGCATCTTGGTTACGATGCTGTCGGTATCTCCCTCAAGCACCACCTCGTAAGGCATTCCCGTGCTTTTGGGCAGTTGATTTTCCTTTCCTCTGTTGCATCCACTCAGCAGAATGTAGAGTAGTAGGCTGATGAGAGGCAACTTTGTTGCTCTGCGTGCAAATGAGTGCTTCATACTTTACATACTCTCCAAAAATTTCTTACCCTTTGGAGTGTAGAGGAATATCAGGATGCTAACTGCAATTACCATAATAATTGTCATTGTTAAAGCCATGTAAAACATATTTCTTATTTTAAAGATTCTCTAACCATTTCTTTCCTGGTTTTGTATAAAGCCAAGCCAGAAAGCTGAGAGCTATGATGAGACTTATCGTCATTGTAAATGTAAATAGATCCATAATTCTTATTTTTTTAAGATTTTATATCCAACGATGAAAAATACCACAGACAGTATTATGCCAATGGTTGCTCCAATAAGCATTGATACAGTTGGGGCTCCATCTTTAAACATCGATGCCAAGCTACCGAGAAAAGTGATAGAGAAAGACGCTTTGCTTAAGTCATAGAAGTATTTACCCGTCTCAGACCTTTTTGTTCTTTCCTTTTCTTTTCTTTCATTTTTTGTATCCATTTGTACCATATCCCCCTCCTTTCTTATCCCTTTCCATGCTTCTGCTCCTCATCCTCGTGCTGTCGGATTTCTCCAATCTTCTTCGAGGTGCTGAGCAAGCCGCAGGCGGCGTAGATGTCCTGGCCGCGGCTGGCACGGATGGTGGTGAAAACACCATGCTGGGTGAGGTAATCACGGAACTGCTCCATCTTCTCGTCGTTCACACCCTGCAACGGGATGTCGGGAATCTGATGGAAGCGGATGAGATTGAAACGGCAATCTAGACCCTTCACCAGTTTGATGATAGCCTTGGCATGCTGCATGCTGTCGTTCACGCCCTTGAACACGATGTACTCGAAACTCAGGCGGCGCTGATGGGAGAAATCGTAGTTCTTCAGCAACTCCACCACCTGCTCGATACTCATGCCCCTTTCGGCAGGCATCAGTTCGGCACGCTCCGATGGAATAGGGTCGTGCATCGAAATCGCTACATGGCACTCGCTCTCTTCCAGGAATCGCTTCAGCTTGTTCTTCACGCCCACAGAACTTACCGTGATGCGCTTCGGACTCCACGCCCAACCGTAATCGGCGGTGAGAATCTCGGTGGCACGAAGCACATTGTCGAGATTATCCATCGGCTCGCCCTGTCCCATGAACACGATGTTGGTAAGCTTATCCACCTCAGGCAGCGAGTAAATTTGATTCAGGATGTCGCCGGCAGGCAAACTCCCCTCGAATCCCTGCTTTCCGGTCTGGCAGAAGAGGCAGTTCATCTTGCAGCCCACCTGAGAAGAGACGCAGAGCGTGGCGCGGTCCTTATCAGGAATATACACCGTTTCCACGAACTTTCCGCTTCGGGTAGGGAAGAGATACTTGATGGTACCATCCACAGAATGTTGTGCGTCAGAATATTCTGCGCATCCTATTTCGTATTCGGCAGCGAGTTTGGCACGGTTGGCCTTCGAGATATTGGTCATCTCATCAATGCTCTTCACATGCTGCTCATAGAGCCACTTCGCCATCTGTCCGCCGGTGAAGGCAGGCATGCCGAGATCCTTAGCTACCTGCTTCAATTCGGCAAGTGTAAGGCCCAAAAGATATTTTTTTTCATTATTCATATTGCAAAGATAGTGTTTTTTGCTGAAAAAGTGTTATCTTTGCCACATATTTTAAGATAATAAGTTGAAATAAAGATAAAAAACATGGTTTCGAGCCCCTAAAAGGGGCGAAAAACAGAAAATTAGAAACAAAGAAATGAGAGAAAAAATAGACCTTTTCTTGCCATGTGAAGACCTGGAGGTGGCCCAAGAAGCACTCGGAGAACTTCATGACAACAAGACTGTTCAGCATATCAACCTGATGGTGAGCGCCGATTTCGCTGCCCACCACCAGGTGCCAGACGGCTGTACCTTCGTGGTTATCGACCGACTGGAGAGTAGCAACACCGTGGAGAGCATCGCCGAAAATGCCGATGCCGACTTCGTGATGATCTGCACCAAGACCACCCCTATCAGGTGGGGCCTCTATGCCTTGGAGCGTTTCCTGCGCACGGCGGATGATACCGCGGCGGTGATGGTTTACTCCGACCACTATTCGCTGGTGAAGGACAATCAACTGGAAAAGCATCCTGTGATTGATTATCAGCAGGGTAGTTTGCGAGATGACTTCGATTTCGGAAGTCTCTGGCTCGTCAAGGCGCAGGCGCTGCGCAACTATATCGCCCAGCAGGATAGACAGGAATATCAGTTTGCCGGTCTCTACGACCTGCGTCTCTATCTGAGCCGTGTGGGAGAGATTTTCCATCTGAATGAGTTCCTCTATACCGAGAACGAACTGGATAACAGAAAGAGCGGCGAAAAGCAGTTTGACTATGTGAACCCTAGAAACCGTGAGGTGCAGATAGAGATGGAAAAGGCTTGTACCCAGCATCTTAACAAGGTGGGTGCCCTGGTGGATACCAGCTTCTACCGTCTGCCTGATTTCGACGAACAGGAGTTTGAATACGAGGCTTCGGTGGTGATTCCGGTGTTTAACCGAGAGAAGACCATCGCCGATGCCGTGAAGAGTGCCCTGGCGCAGAAAACGGATTTCAAGTTTAACGTGATTGTGGTGAACAATCATTCTACGGATAAAACCGGAGAGATTCTTGATCAGATTGCAGAGGAAATCTCCGAAAGCATGAAGGAAGATGCTGCTCAGAGCCATGCCCCACGATTGATTCAGATAGTTCCTGATAGAAAGGACTTGGGAATCGGCGGCTGCTGGAATGTAGCCATCAACAGCGACTATTGCGGAAAATTCGCCGTGCAGCTGGATAGCGACGACCTGTATTCATCTCCTGAAACCCTTCAGAAGATAGTGGATGCCTTCTACGAGCAGAAGGCGGCGATGATGATTGGCGCCTACCGCATGTGCGATTTCGACCTGAATACCCTGCCTCCGGGACTCATCGACCACAAGGAATGGACTGAGGATAACGGTTGCAACAACGCCCTGCGTATCAACGGTTTGGGAGCACCACGCGCCTTCTTTACCCCGTTGGTAAGACAGATGCAGTTCCCTAACACCAGCTATGGTGAGGACTATGCCCTGGGACTGGCTTTCTCTCGCCGCTATCGCATCGGCAGAATCTACGACGAGCTGTATCTCTGCCGTCGCTGGGGAGGCAATTCGGATGCCGCCCTGAGCATCGACAGGGTGAATGCCAACAATCTCTATAAAGACCGTCTGCGCACCATGGAACTGATGGCCCGCAAGCAGATGATGCAGGGTAAGGCGGATATCATGGAAGACAGCAGCATCTCCAGATTCTTCAACCGACAGTTGGAGAAATGGGCTGATGCCCGCCATCGCTTCCGTGACCTGAAGCATGTGGAAACCCGTCAGCTCTCGGAGTTGGTCAAGCTGCAGTGGAACCCTGCCCGCATCGTGAGCACGGGAGCCAAGATAGACAAGAAGACCCTGGGCGAGCGCCCTTGCTTCCTCTGCGACCGCAACCGACCAAAGGAGCAGATGTCGCAGCAGATAGACGAAAACTTCCATCTGCTGGTGAATCCGTTCCCAATCCTTCCGGTGCATTTCACCATCCCGGCGCGCAAGCATCAGTATCAGGCCATCTATCAGAACTATGGCGAGATGCATCGCTTCCTCTCGCTTCACAGCGAACTGATGGTGTTCTATAACGGTCCGAAGTGCGGTGCCTCTGCTCCGGATCATCTTCATTTCCAGGCAGGTACGAGCGGCATCCTGCCGTTGCAGTCCAACTGGCAGCGTCTTTCGCGCAACCTTACCGACGTCATCTCGCTGAACGATGAAGAGAAGATAGCCGTGGTTCACGACTTCGTGGTTCCTGCCTTCGTCATCATCTCGAAGAGTGAGGAGAGCGACGAGATGCTCTTCCACCGTCTCTACAGAGCCATGCCGCTGCGTGGCGGAGAGACGGAACCGATGATGAATATCGTGGCTTGGAGAAAGGGCGATGAATTCATCTCGGTGGTGATTCCGAGAGAGAAGCACCGTCCGGAGGCTTACTTTGCTGATGGCGATGCCCAACTGATGGTTTCGCCTGGAGCCCTGGATATGTCGGGACTCATCATCACCCCAAGAGAGGAGGATTTCAGAAAACTGACCGATGAGCGTGCCGAGGCATTGCTGCAGGAATGCGGAGTGAGCCAGGAGAAGATGAACAGCATCGTGAGCAAGCTGAAGGTGGCAAAGGAGGCAGAAGATTCCATTCTGGCTACATCTGCCCTATATAATAATGAGGAGGAACCAGAGGTTACCGTGGGCATCGTGAGTGCCCAGAAGGTGCATTTCTCGCTGAACAAGCCTTATCTGGCTAAGGGCGAAATCGTGATTGGCGAGCAGGAGGTGGAGTTCTTCGAGGGCGGCATCATGTGGAACGGCAATCTTTACAGTAAGCTCACCTTCCATCCGCAGAGCGATGACGCCTCGTTCTCTATCAGCGACGTGACCATCGGCGTGAACTTCCACTGGGAGCGCAAGGAGACGCAGACCTTCCTGGGTGCCCTCCGCTTCGTGGTGGAATCGGATAAGATCTATGCTATCAACGAACTGCCGGTGGAGCGCTATCTGGAGAGTGTAATCAGTAGTGAGATGAGTGCCACATCGAGCCTCGAACTGCTGAAGGCGCATGCCGTGATTTCGCGTTCGTGGCTGCTGGCGCAGATGCAGAAGCGCAGAGAGGTGGCTGAGAGCGGCAACAATTTCTTCTCGTTCACCAAGAAGGAGGATACGCTGATTCGCTGGTACGACCGTGAGGACCATACCCTCTTTGATGTGTGTGCCGATGACCACTGCCAGCGCTACCAGGGCATCACGAAGGAAACCTCGCCACATGTTGCCGAGGCTATCAGGCTGACCCGTGGCCAGGTGTTGCTGGATGGCGGCGAGATTTGCGATGCCCGATTCTCGAAATGCTGCGGCGGAGTAACTGAGGAATTCCAATACTGCTGGGAGAATACGCCGAAGAACTATCTCACGGCAGTGAGGGATATCGCCTTGGGAATATCGGGTGCAGAAAATGCTCCTCTTCCGAATCTTACCAATGAGGATGAGGCAGAGAAGTGGATCCGCTTCAATCCGCCTGCTTTCTGCAACACGCAGGATAAGAAAATCCTCTCTGAGGTATTGAACGATTACGACCAGGAGACCGTGGATTTCTATCGCTGGAAGGTGACCCTGACCCAGGAGAAACTGCAGCAGCTCATCGCTGACAAGCTGAAGATGGACTTCGGTGCCATCCTCGACATGAAGGCGGTGGAAAGAGGAACGAGCGGCCGCATCAGCAAACTGCAGATTATCGGAACCGAGAAGACCTTCACCATCGGTAAGGAACTGGAAATCCGCCGTGCCCTGAGCGATTCTCATCTTCTGAGCTCTGCCTTCGTGGTAGATAAATATGATGCAGATGAAAACGGTGTTCCGCAGCGCTTCGAACTGATTGGCGCCGGATGGGGACACGGAGTAGGACTCTGCCAGATTGGTGCTGCCGTGATGGGCGAGGAGGGCTATCTCTATGATGCCATCCTGCTGCACTACTATCAGGGAGCAGAAATCAAGAAACTCTATCAATAACAAGAAACTCTATCAATAATTTGAATGTTGAATATCGGGTGTTAAAAGAGGCTACGCTTCTTTTGACACCTGATGTTCTGAACCTAACATTAAAAATGAAATGGTAACAAAGAAAAATAGTAGGAATCCATGGGCTTGGATTCCGACCCTCTATTTTGCAGAAGGACTGCCTAACGTCATAGTGACCGCCCTCTCTGTGGTGATGTATATGCAGTTGGGTCTCACCGATGCCGAGGTGGGTCTCTATACCGGATGGCTCGCCCTGCCATGGGTAATCAAACCCCTGTGGAGCCCGTTCATCGACCTGCTGAAGACCAAGCGCTGGTGGGTGCTCACCATGCAGGCGCTCATCGGAGCCGCCCTTGCCGGCATCGCCTTCTCGCTGCCTACCGCCTTCTGGTTCCAGGCAACGATGTGCTTCTTCTTCCTCATCGCCTTCTGTAGTGCCACCCACGATATTTCGGCGGATGGTTTCTATATGATAGAACTCGATGAGCATACGCAGACCAAGTTTGTGGGCTTGCGAAACACGTTCTATCGCCTCGCCATCATCTTCGTGAATGGCTTCCTGGTGATGCTGGCGGGTGTGCTCCAGGTGATGTTCCGCAACCAGATACGCTTCTCGTGGGCGCTTATCTTCTACGGATTGGCGGGTATCTTCATCGGACTGTGGCTCTATCACAGCCGGTTTATGCCGCGCCCTAAGGAGGATGTGCAGACGGATAGAACGGTGGGCGAAGTGGCGCACGAACTAACGAACATGTTCCGCACCTTCTTCGTGAAGTTCAGGGTGGGGGAAACCATCTGCGTGATGCTCTTCCTGCTGCTCTATCGTTTCCCGGAAGCACTCTTGAATACGATGACCAAGACCTTCATCCTTCGTCCTAATTCGCAGGGCGGACTGGGCTTGTCGCCGCAGGAATATGGTTTTGCCAATGGCACCGTGGGACTGATAGGCTTGCTGCTGGGTGGCATCATCGGCGGTATTCTGGTGAGCCGCGACGGTATGAAGAAATGGCTCTGGCCGATGGTTTGCGCCATCACTCTGCCGGATGTGGTTTACATCTATCTGAGTTATTCGCTGAACAGCAATCTTATCGTGGTATCGAGCTGTCTTTTCGTAGAGCAGTTTGGCTATGGTCTGGGCTTCACGGTTCTTACGCTCTACATGCTGTTCTATAGCCAGGGCAAGTTCAAGACCTCGCATTATTCCATCTGCACGGGCATCTCCTATCTGGGTTTAATGTTGCCAGGTATGGTTTCTGGCTATCTGAAAGATATGGTAGGCTATCGCTTGTTCTTCATCATCGTGATGGCATGCTGCGCCATCACTTTCCTGGTCACTGCCTTCCTGAAAATAGATCCGGAGTTCGGAAAGAAGGAGAAGGAGATCAAGGAGGAAATAGAAGAGGAAGAAGCGGAAGAAATGGAAATGATAGAATAGATTGAATAGTAAATTTATATATAAATAGGTGAAAATCTGAGAAAAGGTCGTTGGGTATTGTTCCAACGACCTTTTATTGTTAAAGTAATTATTTCCCGATAATCGTTGCGATGAGGTGTCGGCTTCCGCCTCCCTCTCTGAATTCGCAGAGGTAAATCCCCTGCCATGTACCAAGGTTTAATCTGCCATTGGTAATAGGAATGGTGAGCGATACACCTACCATACTCGATTTGGCATGCGCCGACATATCTGTAGGTCCTTCATCCTGGTGCAGGTATCTTGGGTCGCCATCTGGAACCAGTCTTTCGAAGATACCCTTTAAATCATGTCTCACATCAGGGTCGAAGTTCTCGTTCAGCGACAATCCGCAACTGGTATGTCTTACGAAGAGGTTCAGAATCCCCGTCTTAGGCAGCGCCGGCAAATTCCTCATCACCTCATTGGTTACGAGGTGAAACCCGCGAGGAAGCGGGCGCAATGAAAATTCAACTTGCTGTATCATATTCTTCTTTTTGTTTATATTCTTATTCTTTATACTTCTATTTTTATACTTTATAATTCCTTTTTCAGCCATTCACCGAAGAACTTATCGTACAGTTCGTAAGTTCCATCCGTCTCTGTAACAAAATCTTTCTCCAATAATCCCTTGATTCCACCTTGTACAAAACTGGCGGAAGGAAGATTGTGCTTCTTGATGAATGCCGATGACATGATGTTTTGAGCCTTGCCAGCGTTGCAGATGGCAAAGAGAAGTTCCTTTTGCTTAGCTGGCAATTGAAAGAGAAGTGCTTCGTATGCAAAAGCACTCTCATCTATAATCGAGTTGAGTGCCAGTTCCATCATCTTATCATCAGCCCTTTCCATCATCTTATCATCAGTCCTTTCCGTGAGCGAGAAAATCTTATTGAGCATCCTCTGCAGATACCAGGTGATGCCGTCAAAACGGTCGTATATCTGATAAATGGTTTCTCGTTTGATATGCTTCTGTCTTTCTTCGAAAAGATGAGTAGCAAAGTCTGCATACACCTCTCTATCAATAGCTTTCAGTGTTTTAATGGAGGTGCTTTGATAGAAAGGACGGGCATGACTCAAGAACATCTCCGACATCATGTTACGCTGAGATCCGGCAAAAATGAAACTGGCATTATGACAGTGCTGAATGTAAGTGCGCAGTATGGCTTCCACATTCGCTTCTCTATAACTGCTAATGGTTTGAAATTCATCAATGGCCACGATGCAAGGCTTATCAGCGCTCTCCAGATAATGGAAAATTTCATCGAGCGTTGTGGTTGGACTGGTGATTTCTCCCAAATCTACTCCCCACGAAGGCACGCCATTCATGTCGAAGCTGATGGACGAACGGAGTGAGTGGAGGCAGTTAAGAAAATGTTCCACTACTTTGGTGCCTTTAGGTTTCAGACTTTGCAGAATACTTCTGCCTAGTTCCTGAATGAAATCGGCTAGGGTTTTCGTGGCATAAATTTCTACAAGAAATGTATAGTATTTATCCTTGATTTCTTCCTGGGCATAGACGTGTTGCACCAACCCTGTCTTGCCGATTCTTCTAGGTGCAATCAGGGTGATGTTATTGCCATTCTTGATTTCTCTTATCAAGTCGATGGTTTCCTTTTCTCTATCACAGAAGTAAGCGTCGGATATGTATCCTCGCAGAATAAACGGATTCTCTATCATTGTATATAATCTTCTTTATT
>JAIJUV010000311.1 GCA_022732315.1 Prevotella sp. | reverse complement strand
AATGCACTGAATACTTATTCCAAGAGAAAAGGTACGCAACTTTACCTTATCATCGACGAGTATGACAACTTCACCAACAACATCCTGAGTGAGGAAGGAGAAGCTGTGTATCACGCCTTGACTCATGCACAAGGCTTCTACCGTGACTTCTTCAAGCTATTCAAGGGAATGTTCCAACGCATCATGATGATGGGAGTAAGTCCTGTCACCGTGAACGACCTCAACAGTGGCTATAACATCGGCACCAATCTCTCCATGGACCCCATGTTCAACATGATGCTGGGATTCAGCGAGAACGAGGTGCGGGAAATGATAGAATACTACAGAGAAGTAGGACTCATCAAGGTTCCGACCGACCAGCTGATTACCGACATGAAGCCTTGGTATGACAACTATTGTTTCGCAAAGGACAGTCTGGTTACAGACCCCAAGATGTTCAATTCGGATATGGTTATCTATTATCTCCGCCATTTCATCCGTTTTGGCAAAGCGCCGGACGAGATGGTAGACCCAAACACCATGACCGATTATGCCAAGATGAAGAAGATCATCTTCCTGGACAAGCTACAGGGCGACCGCAAGAGCGTGCTGAAAGAAATCATCAACCAAGGTTACATCTGGGCGGAGCTGAGAGAAAGTTTCCCTGCTGAAGACTTGGTTGACCCTGACCTGTTCCCCAGCTTGCTCTACTATTACGGCATGCTGACCATCATTGGCAAGCGTGGCAGAAGAGTAAAGTTGGGAATCCCTAACGAGAATGTACGCCGCCAATATTACGGCTATGTGTTGGATGAATACAACAGGGATGCCAAAATCAACAATAATCATCTTGCCGACCGATACGATGTAATGGCTTTGGATGGTAACATCAAGCCAGCCATCGAATACATCGCCGAAGGTTACCGAAACTGCACAAGTATTCACTCCAGCATCCAGGCAGAGCGCAATCTGCAAGGTTTCATCGCCGCTTATCTCAACCATAGTGGTTATTACTACATCATCCAGGAAATGGAGTTGAATGGTGGTTATTGCGACTTGACGATGATTCCGGACCTCACCCGTTTTCCAGAGGTTGCCCATGCCTACCTCTTGGAGTTGAAATATCTGAAAACGGGCGATACCGATGAAGAAGGAAACAAGGCCTTGGAAGAAGCAAGGACTCAGTTGGAGCAATATGCGCAAGACGCAAGATTGCCACAGCTGATGAATGGAAAGCCTATCCACAAAATAGCCATCATCTATAAAGGTAATGACTTGTGGAAAATAACGGAGTGCTAAAGAATTAAAAAAACGACAAGGGTCTATATGTCATGATGAATACAGGTGGCGTATAGACCCTTGATTATATGGTGATATTCGTAATCTATATCTCCGCTTTCAGCAGCTTTATCTCGCGAAAACGTTAAAGAATACTAACAAGGTGTCCAGTTGCCCCACCAACTGGACACCTGAAAACAAAAATGTATACCAAAAAAAACAAATATTACCCCCCCCTCCAAATAAAACCCTTATCTTTGCAACAGGATTTTTACAATCTTTATCATGAAGGATTAAAAAAAATGTAAATTATAATCAAAACATAATAGATATGAAGAAAGTTTTTAACTAAAAAAAATATGTTGCTCCTTGGAAAAAGGCAGTATATTTTTACATAATATATAAAAAAGATTAATATGAGAAATTATTCAACTAGAAAAGAACGATTACTGGTCGCAGCACTTGCTTTTATTCTTTCATTTTCTTTCGCGAAAGCAGAAGTAAGAGAAGATGGAAAGACCGGTCAGCAAGGCTGGTATGTAGGAGTAGAGGGTGGAATGCCTTTCGGTTTCTCTACCTTCTCAAGCTTCGGACATGACAAGACACAGCTCGGTTGGGCTGCTGGCTTATATGGGGGCTATCGTTTCAACTCCTTATTCTCGGCTGAGTTATCTGCTAAATATGGAGAAATGAACTTGTCGGCACAAGACTGCTGCGTAGAACGTAACTATTGGTTGGGTAGCGACGGTATGCTTTACAAGGCAGGTGTCTTAGGCATGGACAATTGGGAATATGCCAATCTGAAAAGCCATGTCAGAATGGGCAGATATGGGGCAAGAGTGAACGTTCATCTCCTTGGACTGTTCCATCAAACAGCTAACAGCCGATGGGATTTGGCAGTTTCACCTCATATATATGCAGTAACGACCAAGGCTGACATCCGTACCATATCCGATGATGCTAAGGTGATGAAAGGTCCTACCAACTGGCATTTGGGTTATGGTGCAGACTTGCAGGTGGGTTATCAACTGACCTCATGCCTGAAATTGGGCATCTATTCTGGTTTGACCCGTCTTACTGGCGAACGTATGGATGGAATGCCAGAATATCAGCATAAGAACAACTTCTTGTGGGAAAGTGGCATAAGATTAGGAATCAACTTGCCTTTTACCAATCATCATCCGTAACCCCTAAAACAAGATAGAGAATGAAAGCAAAAAGAAGATTTAATATTTGGTTATGGGTGCTGTTATGCGTCCCATGCCTGTTGGCAAGTTGCGACCATGATGTTCATGATGGTGAGGAAGAAGGTGGCTTGTCAGTATCGCTCACTTGGGCTGATGAAGCCGACCAAGGCACGGAAGTGAAGGATGTGAAGCTCTGGATATTCAATGCCGATGACGGTTCGCTTGTAGAGGAAAAACATTATGGTAGTGCGCAGGAGGTGGCAAGCCAACGCTTCGCTCTTCCTGAAGGGCATTATCAGATATTGGCTATTACCAATCTCATAGAGCCATTCTTCACCACTGACCAGACC
>JAIJUV010000310.1 GCA_022732315.1 Prevotella sp. | reverse complement strand
GTACCTTTGCATCGTCGTTAGGAGAAAGGATGCACTCGACAAAGCGCACCCCACCAAGTTAACATTCAACACTCAACATTCAACATTAATATTAACCCTTAATAATTTAAGATCATGGAACAGAAAGGAACATTGAAGTATCGTAAGTTGCAGCGTACACCACAGAGCGGCGAGAACGCTGGTAAGAAAAAGTGGTATGCCACTGCGGTAACCGACCGCGAGGTGGATTTCGAGGGATTCGTATCCCACATCTCTGACCACGGTTCGCCTTACTCCCGAGGTACTATCCACGGTGTGCTGATGGATGCACTCGACCATCTGCAGGAGTTGATTCTCGACGGCAAGAGTGTGCGTCTCTCTGATCTCGGTCTGTTCTCCATCGGTATGACTTCGAAGGCGGAGGATACTAAGGAGAAGGTAACGGCTGCCAGCGTAGAGGGTGTACACCTGATTGTGAGAAACACAAAAAGCTGGAGCAACTCTGAGCTGCGCAAGAAGTGCAAGATTCAGGAGTACGGCGGCTATACTGGCACCGACGAGGGTGGCACCTCTGGTGGTACCTCAGGCGGCACTGAACAAGGCGGCGGAACCAGCCAGGGCGGCGGCTCTCAGGAAGGCGGCGACGGGCTTGAATAAAGCCCTCGCCTGAGGCCACCCCCCCCACCAAGTCAACATTCAACATTCAACATTCAACATTAAAAATTAAACATTATGAAAGCAAGTACCTGGAAAACAATTTTGCAGATTGCAATCTCCTTCCTTACAGCCATCGCTACCACCCTCGGTATAACAAGCTGCAGCAGCTTTTAAAGGTAAAAAGGTAAAAAAGTAAAAAGGTAAAAAAAAGCCCCGATGCATCACGCATCGGGGCTTTTGCTTTATCTGCTTTTTCTTCGTTATCGGATATCTCTTCCTTCCTGGCTGTATCCTTCGAGCATCTTCGGGCTGCTGATAGGCTTGCGCGAACAGTAGTCGAAATCTACCTTCTTGTAGCCCTGGCTGGAACGCCAGCGGATGGTAAGCTTCACTGTCTTGCCCTCGGTATCAGGCACGGCATCGTTCAGATTGAACGCTACGAGGGCATCGCGCCAGTAGTTCTGAGGGTCGCCATTGGCATTGTGGCGCAGCTCTACCTCGTAAGGATTCTCAGGATTCACACCCGTAACGAGGTTGATGTAATGCACTTTCTGACCGCCCCAGAGAGCACGGAAACGGAGGGTGAGATAGCCATCTTCTGCCACCGTTACCCAGTCGCGAACGATGTCGACCATGTCGTCGCCATACTTCTCGCGGTTCTCGGTATCAGAACCGAGCGAAGGAACTGGCTTCTTGGTCAGGATGCTGTCTATCCAGTTGACGTGAATCACCTGGTTATACTTCTCGCTCTTCTCCGAGGTCTGGGAGTAGTTGACCAGGGCGCGAACCTCCTTACCATCAAAGATGGTAGGTTTCAGGTTCTTGGCGAGCAGCGTGGTGTTGTCGTCGAGCTGCAGATAGCAGGCATCGCCACTCTTCTTCACGGTTACCAGTGCGTTAGGGAAAACGCGGTCCCAGTCGGTATCGTTATCGTTATCGCACGACTGGAATGTGAGGGCCGACAGGAGCATCATCGCTGCCAGCCCGATCTTCTTGAAATCAATTTTTCTCATATATAATGTTCCTTTCTTTTTATTGTTTCACTTTCTGATAATAAAATAAGAAAGGAACAGAAATCTTGCTTCTGATTTAGAAAAAGATTGTTAAAACAGAACTTTCGCATATAAGGAGTTAAAGGAGTTAAAGGAGTTAAGGAGTTAAGACGTATGTCTTGCAGCTTGAAAAACTACGCTAAAAAGACTATTGTCTTAACTCCTTTAACTCCTTAACTCCTTTAACTCCCTTACTTTCGAAACTTGAATTAAAAATAATACGTGCAGCCGATGGTGGCGGCGCGGTTGCCGAAGTGCTGGCTCGCCATATCGTGGAAGCGGCCTTCGAGCGTCCAGTGCTTGCCCAGGTTCTTGTATACCCCCACTTCGGCATAGAGATTAGCCGGGGTGTAGGCATCGCTGCGACGGCGGGTGCACCAGATAAGGTTGCCCGTAAAGCGCCAGCCATCGGCCATTGTGAGCTGCGGTGCCAACTTGAACACGGCAAAATGATTATACTCCGCATTGCGCTGCTGAGCCTCCTCTGAAGGGGTTTCGCTGCGCTGCCAGAAGTAGTTAATGCCGGCTGTGAGGCGAAGGATGCCCTTGTGCCAGAAGGCGGTGGAGCCGATGCCGAGCGTATTGTCATGGATGGCGCTGAGCAGGTGCTGGTGGATGTTCTTCACCGAGGTGCTGAGCACGAAGGCAGGACGGCTGTAGGTATGCTTGAGCTCTACCACATTCGCCATGCTGTTGACGATATCGGCGGTATAAACCGGCTGCCAGGCACCCTCCATATCGCCCGCGGTTACGAAATCGCCAAACTCTGGATTGAAGATGCGGCGGCAGTAGGTGGCCTGCAGGGTATGACCCGGCGTGAAACTGTAATAGGCGCTCGCCGAGTAGATATGGTTGTGGGTGGTATGCTTCCAGTGCTCTTCGGGCGCAATCTGCTTAGGACGGAAGTTGATGATGCGGAAGCGGTCGCCTGCCATGAATCCCCACTTGCCGATGTTGTAATCTATCTGGGCGTAGAAATCCTGGTAGTTGGAATGGTTGGTGTAATTGGCGATGCAGTTCTTCTCGATGGAGAGTCCGCCCTCGAAACCTGCCGTAATCCAGAGATTGGAGGTGATGACCGGAGTGGCGTATTCTACCACCATGAAGGGGTAGGT